>JASHOI010000218.1 GCA_030041195.1 Streptosporangiaceae bacterium
GACGCCCTGCCGGACGGCGAGCCTGCCCCGGCCACGGTGCCGGAGGTGCTCGACGCCGGGTTCACCCGCAAGTACGCCAGCCCCGGCGCGACCGGGTTCGCTGGCGGCGGCCCGCTGGACGTCATGCTGCCGGGTTGCGATCTTGCCTGGCATGCCGCGCAGGCCCGCCGCCGCGGCCTGGCCACGCTGTCAGACAACGAGCTGTGCGGTGTGATCGGGTCGGCCCGCAAGCTGGGCTCGTGGGCGGCCGAGCTGGAACTGGCCGCGATCACCGACCTCGACGCCCGCCGCGCGGGCCCCGGTGGCCAGCCCGGCGAGCACGTGGCCGAGGAAGTCGCGGCCGTACTCACCTTGACCCCGCGCTCCGCCGACGACCGCCTCGGCCTGGGCCGCAACCTCGCCTGCCTGCCGCAGACCAGGGCGTTGCTGGCCGCGGGGATTATCGACCACGACCGGGCCGAGGTGATCGCCGATGCGCTGGCCGTCCTGGACGCCGCCGATGCCGCCATCGTGGAAAACCAGGTCACCCCCAGGGCCGGCGACAAGACCACCGGGGAGTTGCGCGCCGCCTGCCAGCGCGCCATCAAGGCCTACGATCCCGAAGCCGCCAAGAAGCGCCGCGAGCGGGCCGAGAAGGACGCCCGGGTGGAATGCTGGGCCGAGGCCGCCGGGACCTCCGCCATCGCCGGGCGCGACCTCGCTCCGGCCGGCGTGATCGCCGCCGACAAGACCCTCGATGCCGACGCACGCTGGCTGCGCTCCCACGGCATGCCCGGCAGCCACGACCAGCGCCGTGCCGCCGCGTTCCTCGCCCGCCTCACCAACCGGCCCCTCACCACGTTGCTCCCCGAGCCGAGTGCCACACCCGCCACCGGCTCCCCCGCCACACCAGCACCCGGCACCGCCAACCCGACGCCCGGCACTGCCGGTCCACCCGCTGCACCCGGGTGGACCGGCGGGCTGGCCGGGACGGTGAACCTGACCATGCCCGCCTCGGCGTGGCTCGGCATGTCCGACGCCCCCGGCGAGGCCGGCGGGCCGGGCGCTCTGGACGCCGACACCTGCCGCGACCTGGCCACCGCGCTCGCCGCCAACCCGGCCACCCGCTGGTGCGTCACCGTGGTCGACCGGCGAGGCTGTCCAGTGGCCCATGGCTGCGCCCGAGGTGGGCCCGGCCCGCCCGGGAGCACTCGCGACGGACCCGGTTCACCTGGCACCGGCCAAGCCGCCTGGCTCACCACGGTGAAGATCTGCCCGATCGAAACCGGGACCTGCCAGCACCGGCGCGAATCCGCCGGATACCAGCCCTCGAACATGCTGCGGCACATCATCAAGATGCGCAGCCCGCGGTGTGGCTTCCCCGGCTGCCGGCGGCCCGCGGTCCGCTGCGACGACGACCACACCGTCCCGTACGACAAAGGCGGACGGACGTGTGAGTGTAATCTTTATCCGCTCTGTCGCCGGCATCACCAGGCGAAGCAGGCACCCGGCTGGCGGCTCGACCAGCCCGAACCGGGCACCCTGATCTGGACCCTGCCCAGCGGCAGGACCTATACGCGCACCACCGAGCCCTACCCGGCCTAGGTGCGAACCGCCGCTGTCTTTCAGCCGAGGTTGGCGAAGAACTCCCGCAGGTCCGCGACGACCAGGTCCGGGTCGGTGGTGTAGGCGAAGTGGCCGCCGCGGTCGAACTCGGTGTACCGGACGATGTTGTTGGCCCGTTCGGCGAACGTCCGGATCGTCCGGAAGTCCTGCGGGAACACCGCGACCGCCGTCGGTACCTTGTTCGGCGCGTCCCGGTAGCCTGCCCCGCTGTGCGCGTCCTCGTAGTATTGCCGGGCGCTGGAGACGCCGGTCCGGGTGAACCAGTAAATGCTCACGTGGGTCAGGTAGCTGTCCACGTCGAGGTAGCCGGCGAACTCGCCCCAGCCGGTCCACAGCTCGGCATTCCAGGCCAGCTGGCCGACGGGCGAGTCGGTCAGCGCGTAACCCAGCGTCTGCGGCCGGGTCTGCTGGATCTTCTGATATCCCGCCTTGCTCTGGAAATCCGCGGTCGTTCCGGTCAGGCTCTGCCTGTCCGCATCGGACAGCGCGGCCACCTCGGCCGGGTCGCCGGACGCGAACGCGAAGATCTGCAGCAGATGCACGCCGATCAGCCCGTCCGGCGCGAGGATGCCGAGCTCCCGGCCCACCAGCGCGCCCGTGTCGCCGCCGGCCGCACCCCAGCGCTGGTACCCCAGCAGCGCCATCAGCGACGCGAACGCCCTCGCCATCCGGGCGCTGTCCCAGCCCGGTTCGGTGGTTGGGCCGGAGAAGCCGTAGCCGGGCAGGGACGGCACCACCACGTGGAACGCGCGAGACGGGTCGCCGCCGTGCTTGCGTGGGTCGGTGAGCGGGCCGATCATCCCGGCGAACTCCAGGACCGAGCCCGGCCAGCCGTGCAGGAGCAGCAGCGGCAGCGCGCCCGGTTCGGCCGACCGGACGTGCAGGAAGTGGATGTTCTGCCCGTCGATGGTCGTGGTGTACTGGGGGATCTCGTTGAGCCGGGCCTCGTGTGCGCGCCAGTCGTAGCCGGTGCGCCAGCGCTCGGCCAGCCGCTTCACCACTTCGAGCGGCATGCCGTACTCGGTGCCCGCGCCGGTTACCTCGTCCGGCCACCGGGTGGCGGCCAGCCGGGCGGCCAGGTCGTCGATATCGCTCTGCGGAATCTCGATGCGGAACGGCTTTATCTCTGCTGATGTCGTCATGCCCTCACGCTAGAGATCATTCCGGACAGCTTCTGTCCTAAAGTCCCGCAGGCTTCGAGCCGTGTTGGACACCTCTGCCTGACTGCCGAAATCCCTGGCGCTGCTGCAGGCCGGCTGCGGCGCCGCATCGCCGCGGCGAAGCCAGACCGCCAGAGCCGATCGTCCAAGCACCTCCGTCACTGAGAACTCTCGCCTCGCCATCGGTTCTTGCGCCGATCGGCTTGTCAGCACCGTAAACCGGGCGAACCGGGCAGCATTTTCCGGGTTCGGCCGACGGTCGGCGCACACGAGTGTGTCAGTGGCCGCTGCCAGACTCGCCTTCATGCCAAAGAGCACGGCTCTGGAGGTAGCGACGCCACGCCTTATTACTTGCTATATCTCAAGGAAAAGAGGTACTGTGGACACCGGGGAGACTGACCGGCCAGGGCGAGAGGTGTCGAAGGAGCACCGTGAGGTGATCGAGCACTTAATCGACAGCCAGGGCTGGAGATACGAGCTGCCAAGTGGCGGCGGGTATCCGAGGCTCTACCCGGCCGATGCCACGCAGGCACCGATCAGGGTGCCGAAGACAGGACACAGCCGGGGGCATGCGTTCAGCAACTGGATCGCGGACATCCGCCGCAAAGGCGGCCATTGGCCTCCCGGCCGGTGTACCGGCCAAGAGTAGGGATCGTCGGCAGGAAGAACAGGACCGAAGAAGCCAGGGAAGGAATGTAAGCGGCATGCCTGCGTGTGCGGACTGGTACAGCGTTTATTTCGAGACCCGGGCGCCGGCCGGTGCCGCGGTGGCCGCTGACCAGAACGCAGCTGACGCGCTCATGGACCTGCTTGTCGACAACTCCGGCACGGTGTCCGCCAGCCGTACGTCGTGGGGCGCAACGGTTAGTGTGCAGGCTTACGATGCCCGAGAGGCGGCCGACACCGGCGTTGCGCTGATTCAGCGAATGGCTGTCAAGGCCGGTATGCCGCCGTGGCCATCGGTTCGCGCCGAGGCAGTACGTCAGGACGTGCTGGATGAGGACAATGCCCGTCCGACGCTGCCCGAGCTTGTGTCCGCTCCGGAAGCCGCCGAGATCCTCGGCGTTTCGCCGCAACGGGTCCACGAACTCGCCAGCAATCCGGGTTTCCCCGAGCCGATGTACGACCTGCGGACCGGCCGACTCTGGCTGAAGAGCGCTATCAGTGCTTACGCAAGGCGACGACAGCGCACACCAGGACGCCCGCGTAAGACTGCGGCGTCGTGAAGCCGTTCCACGAGCGGCCGGATCCGGTAATGGACGCGCAGCAGCGTCATGCCGTGCTCGAGCGGACGGCTCCGGCTTCCCACGAGCCCATCTGTGTACTGACCCGAGTGGGCTCAGCGCTAGGTCTGGATGATGATGGTCCGGCTGTCCAGGTAGTCGTGGAGTATGCCGGGTCCCCAGTGGGACGGCTGGGGTGGCCCGAACGGGAGTGTGGTGTCGTACACGGTGTAGGAGTTGACCCACACGGTGTCGGCGTGGACGATCGACGCTGCCAGGCGGGCCTTGGTCACGTCGCTGGTCCATACGCCCGCGGCGCCGCCGCGGGTGCCGCTCGTTACTGGCGCGGCGATTTCGCGGAGGTCAGTGAACGGCAGGACGGGCAGTACCGGGCCGGTGATGTCCGCGGCGGCCAGCGTTGCCTCAGGGGTGATCCCGGTGAGCACGGTTGGCTCGATGAAATAGCCGGGCCCTGGAGGGCTGCCGCCGCCGGCCGCGACGTCGGCCCCGGTGGCCAGGGCGGAGGCCAGGTAGTCCTGGGTGCGGTGAAAATGATCGGAGGAAACCAGCGGGCCCAGCTGCGAGGCCGGGTCGAGGGCAGGGCCGACGGTAAGATGGCCGGCCTTCTCGGCCAGGCCGGCAGCCACCTCGGCGTAGATGTCCTTCTCCGCATAGAGCACGGCGCCCGTGGTGCAGGTCTGGAAGTGGCTGAAGAACCCGGCCCGGGCTGCCTGGGCGATTGCCTGGCCGATGTCTGCGTCGCGGCAGATGACCAGCGCTGCCCTGCCGCCAATGCGCAGCGCCGCCTTCCCGGGGTATGCGGATGCTGCCTGGGCGAGCTGCCGGCCGACCTCGGCGCACCCGGTGAAGGTGACCCTGTCCACCTGGGGGCTGGTGATCAGCCGGACCGCCGTATCGGCGGGCCCGGTCACGACGTTGACAACGCCGTCAGGGATACCGGCCTGCTGGCACAGTTCGCCGAGCCGCAGTGCTGACAGCGGTGTCTGCTCGGCCGGCTTGAGGACGACGGCGGAACCGGCCGCGATGGCCGGGGCGAGCTGCCACACCGCCATCAGCAGCGGGAACGCCCATGGCACGACCACGCCGACCACCCCGGCCGGGGCCAGCACCGGGTAGGCCATCATCCCCGGCCCCGGTGCCGGCGCCGCCGAGTCGGAGGTTGCGGCACTGCTGGCCCAGCCCGCGACCCGGCGCAGCACGTCCGCGGCCAGCGCGACGTCACGGGACCGGACGACCGCGAGCGGTTTGCCGCTGTCCACGGCCTCCGTCACCGCGAGCTCGCCGGCGTGTTCCTCGATGAGGCCGGCCAGCCGCAGGAGCATGTCGCCGCGTTCGGTGGGTGTGGTCAGCTGCCAGATGCCGTCGTCGAACGCCTGGCGCGCTGCCGCCACAGCACGGTCGACGTCCGTCTCGTTGCCGGCCGGCACACGGGCTATTTCCTTCTCGGTCGCCGGGTCGGTCACCGGGATGTCAGCTCCGGATGCGGCCGGTTCCCACCGGCCCCCGATCAGCATCATGCGCGCACCGCCGCCCGGCACGGCGACGCCCGCGTGCGGATCAGTCATCATGCCGGAACTTCCTCCGGGCTGGGTCATCGTCGGCACCGGATCGGGTGGGCCATGCCGACCATCACCACACTAGCCACCGGCGCACCGGGCCGGTTCCTCGACGCCGCATGGGTCACCGCCGGCGGTTACGCTGCTCCGCGCGAGCGCGGCAGCACCAGCAGGGCCACGACGGCACCGGCCACGGCAACTGCGGCGCCTGCCAGCAGCCCCAGGTGCATTCCGCTGACGAATGCCAAGCGGGCCGCCTGGGCGATCAGATGACCGAGGGGGCCGCCGACCCTCGCCGACGCGCCGAGCGCGCCACCAACCGATCCGCGCGCGGTCCGCAACACCCCGGCCGGAACGTGGTGCAACGCGAGCCGACGGGTGACGGTGCCCTGGTAACGGATGCTGAACAGGCTGCCCATCACGGCCACCCCCAGGGCGCCGCCGGTCTGGAGCACGAGCTCGTTGGTGGCCGACCCGACGCCTGCATGACGGCGTGGCACCGCGCCGATCACTGAGGCCGTGGCTGACGGGATGACCAGGCCGGCCCCGCCGCCGATCATGACCTGGGCCACGACGATTCCGCCGTAGCCGGTGGATACCGTCGAGCCCGAGATCAGCCACAGGCTGCCGGCGAGGATCAGCAACCCGGCGGCGAGCGTCAGTTTGCCGCCCGCCACGCGGACGGTGAGCGGGGAAGCGACAGAGACGACGGCGGCCGTGCCTGCAATGGGAAGTTCCCGTATTCCGGCTTGCAGTGCGTTGTGACCCAGGACGAACTGAATGAACAGCGCCAGCAGCAATGTGGAGCCGAACAGCGCGAACATGCCCAGCCCCAGCGGGATAGCCGCCCCGGAGAAGCGCCGTTCCCTGAAGAAACCCAGGTTCAGCATCGGATGCGGGCTGAGCCGCTCCCAGCCAACAAAACCACCGAGGGCCGCGAGCCCGGCAGCCCCGGTCCCGCTGACCAGTGCCGAGGTCCATCCCCGCGTCGGGGCCTCGATCAGCGCGAACAGCACGAGCCCGAGCGCGGCGATGGACAGCAGCGCGCCGGGCACGTCGGGGGGCCGGGCCGCCGGGTTCCTCGAGTCGGGCACCAGCGCGATCACCAAGGCCACGCCGAGCGCGGCGATCGGCACGTCGACGAGGAACACCGATCCCCACCAGAAGTGAGTGAGCAGCAGCCCGCCAATGACCGGGCCGAGGCAGCTGCCCACCCCGGCCGTCCCTGCCCAGACGCCGATGGCCCGCTGCCGGTCCCCCGGATCCGGGAAGATGGCCGTGATGATCGACAAGCTCGACGGAATCATCAGCGCGCCGCCGATGCCCATGCTCGCCCGGGCGGCGACGAGCGCCCCGACTGAGCCGGAGAACGCCGCCCAGGCCGACCCGGCCGCGAAAATCGCGAGCCCCGCGAGGAGGGTGCGCTTGCGCCCGATCCGGTCCGCGAGGCTCCCGCCGGCCAGCAGCAGCCCGGCGAACACCACCACGTAGGCGGCAACGATCCATTGCAGCTGGCTCGAGGTCGCGTGCATCTGCCGCACCAGAGTCGGCAGCGCAACAACGAGCACGCCCCGGTCCAGCGTCACGAGCAGCAGTGACACGCACAAAACGGCCAATGCGCCGCACCGTCTGGGCACCGGGCGCCGGCCGTCTCGCGCGGCCATCACAAGCTGGCCCGGCCAGGGTCAGCGGGCAAAGCCGATCGTCTCCAGCATCCCGTGGCGGCTAGCAGGATCACACCTTGATCCGGAAAGCCTAGGACCACGACCAGGCATTTTGGCTCATCCGCAGCGGGTGGTCCAACGCCTAGCCGCGCAGCAGGCCGGTTCCACCGCGGGACGGCTCGGTGCTGCAGGGAGCCGGGAGCTGATCTGCGGCGGCCCGAATTCCCCGAGCGCCGGCGGACGCAGCAGAGGGATCAGCCCGCCTGGCGGTAACGGCCGGGGGCTGGCGGGACGGTTTTCGCCTCGAAGATGTCGATGTCGCGCGCGGTCCGCTCGACTGCGCCGCTGCGCTGCAGTTGGTAGTACAGGCCGTGGCCGCGGTGTATGTCGTGATAGGCCAGGTCGGCCTCGGCGACCTGCGGCGCCGACAGCGGCAGGTCGTGTGCTGCCCGGAGCCGCTCGATGAGCTGGTACTTGATCACCCAGTCGATCTCACGCGCGATGGCGTCAAGGTTCCCCGTCCCGATCGCGTCCAGCGCTCGCTCCCACAGCCCGAGGACGCGCTGGCTGATCGCGTCCGTGCCGCGG
>JASHOI010000022.1 GCA_030041195.1 Streptosporangiaceae bacterium
TTGATGGTAGCTTGATGGCATGCGTTCGACCATAGACAAGGCAGGGAGATTGGTTATACCCAAGGCGCTGCGGGATAGCCTCGGCCTAGTGCCGGGCGAGGTCGAGATAACCCCGGACGGAGCGGGCCTGCATATAGAGCCGCTGGCCGACGACCGCCTGGAAGACGAAGCCGGCCTGCTGGTCATCCCGGCCGCCGACGTCGCCATCAGCGATGAACTCGTCCGGACGCTGCGCGATGCCGGCCAGCGATGACAAGCCGCAGCTCCTGATAGACACCAGCGTCGCCGTTGCCCTCGCGGCCGCCGGGCACGAACACCACCAGGCCACCAGGAAGGCGATCGGTGACCGGAGCTGCGGCCTGGCCGGGCACGCCGCATTCGAGACCTTCTCCGTGCTGACCCGGCTGCCGCCGCCCAACCGCCGCACGCCCGACGCCGTGGCGCAGCTGCTCACGCACAACTTCCCGGGTTCGGTGTTCCTCAGCGCCCGGGGTGCTGGGCGACTGCATTCCAGGCTGGCACAGCTCGGAATCGCCGGCGGCGCCGTCTACGACGCGCTCGTCGCCGCCACGGCAGCCGAACACGGGATCACCCTTGCCACCCGCGATCGCCGGGCCGCCGAAACCTACCGCGTCCTCGACATCGACTTCGAACTGATCGACTGACCTGGACTTTGGCCCGCCGACGGCCGCCATCCCGGCTCCGCCCGTCACGCGACTTAGGCTGTCAATTCCAGCGCTCGAACGGCTCGTCGATGTCCTCGCCGGCCAGGAATCGGGGCAGCAACTCGGGCAGGCGGCCAGGATAGAAGCGCACCTGGCTGTGGGTGATCTCGGCCACGGTCCACCACCGGGCGGTCACGTAGTCCTGGACCTCCTCCGGCGTCCGGCCGCCGTCGACGATCCGCGGCTGGTCCGCGGCCACCCGCGCCCGCACCACCACCTCATGCTGCAGCCGCCGCTTCCCGCGGGAGCGCCACGTGCTGTCGCGCCGCCACGCCGGCGGACTGACCTGGTCCGGATCCAGTGTCAGGCCGGTCTCCTCCCTGATCTCCCTGACCGCCGCTTCCAGGTACGACTCACCGCCGTCGATCCCGCCGCCGGGCAGCTCCCACCATCCGCCCGGAGCCTCGTCCGGCGTCAGCACGTGGAACAGCAGCACCCGGCCTCCGGCGTCGGTGAGCACCACGCGCACCGCTTCGCGCTCAAGGTCATACCGTGGCTCTTGCACATCATCACCCCGCGCCAAGCATTCCAGACACGGCTCGGTCTGGAGCACTCGCCCGTTCCGCGTGCGCGGCTGATCAGCTGGAGTCGGGGAACAGCTTGGCCATGTACAGCTCGTCGGCGGGCCGGCCGTCCACCCGCAGGCACTCGCGCGCGCGGCCCTCGACCGTGTAGCCCTCCCGCCGGTACAGCGCGCTCGCGCGATCGTTGTGCGCCATGACCGTGAGCTCAAGCCGGCGGATGCCGTGCGCGGGCGCCCACCGATCGAGTTCCCGCAGCAGCCGGGTGCCGACGCCGCGCCCGCCGGCCGCGGCGAGCACGCCGATCACCACGTGCGCGGTGGCTCGCCTGCGGCGGAACCGGCCTCCGCGTGCCTCCGCGTAGCCGACCAGCCGGCCGCTGGCCTCGGCGACCATCACCACCGAGTTTCCGGCCGCGGCCACGGCGGCTAGGTCGGCGGCAATGTCGTCCTCGTTCTCGGTGCGCTCGTCCGGCTCCAGCAGCATGAAGCTGGTCTCCCGGTCCAGGGCGCGCTTGAGCGCGAGCAGCGCGGCGGCGTCGCCGGGCCCGGCCTCGCGGAACCGCACGCGCGGAACGGCCCCGGGCGCTGCCCCGGCTGGCCTTTCGGCGCGGCCGAGAGCGTCGTCGAGATCGGCCCGCAGGTCATCCGGGTGTTCCAGGCCGACGCTGAGCCGCAGCAGCCCCTCGGGCACGTGTTCTTCGCCCGCCCACCGGCGGCGGCGGTCGATCGTGGTCTCGACCCCACCCAGGCTGGTACCGGCGATGACCAGGCGCAGCGCGGCGGTCAGGCGGTCGGCGGCGGGCGCGTCGGCGACCTCGAACGAGACCATCGCGCCAAACCCGCGCATCTGCGCGCGTGCCCGGTCATGGTACGGGTCGCCGGGCAGGCCCGGGTACCTGACCCGGTTGACCCGCGGGTGCCCGGCCAGCCACTCGGCGAGCTGCGCGGCGCTGTCCTGCTGACGGGCCAGCCGCACCGGAAGGGTCCGCAGCCCGCGCAGCGCGAGGTAGGCCTCCATCACGCCCGGGATCGCGCCGTGCAGGGTGCGGTGCTGCACGAGCGAGTCACGGCGGCCGGGGTCGGCGGTGACGACGGCGCCCATCAGCAGGTCGGAGTGGCCGCCCAGGTACTTGGTGGCGGAGTGGACCACGGCCGTGGCGCCCCAGGCGAGCGGCTGCTGGTTGAGCGGGGTGGCGAACGTGTTGTCCACGACCGTGGCAACCCCGGCCCGGTTCGCGGCGTCGAGGATCCGCGGCAGCTCTGCGACGCCCAGCATCGGGTTGGTCGGGGACTCCAGCCACAGCAGGCCGGCGCCTTGGAGGCTGTCCAGCACCGCGCCAGTGTCGGTGACGTCGACGGGCCGCAGCCGCAGCCGGCCGCTGTCCTGGAGCTCGCTGAGCAGCCCGCGGGTCCCCAGGTACGCGCCGGCCGGCAGCACGACCGTTGCGCCGGCCGGAAGCCGCGCCAGCGTCGCCGCGATCGCGGCCATCCCGGAGGCGAAGGCCACGGCGTGGCCGCCCTCCAGCGCACCGAGCGCCTCCTCGAACGCGCTCCAGGTCGGGTTGCCGAAGCGCCCGTACCCGATCGCGCCGCCGTCCCGGTAGGTGG
>JASHOI010000219.1 GCA_030041195.1 Streptosporangiaceae bacterium
CCGGGCCGGCGGCGGCCAGCGCCGCCACCGCACAGCAGTTCGCCCCCGGCGCCGCCCGCGCGCTGTTCGTGCAGACCGACAACCTCGCGGGCAACCAGGTCGTCGCCTACCACCGCGCCGCCGACGGCACGCTCACGCTGGCCGGCACCTACTCGACCGGCGGGCTGGGCGGCCAGCTCAGCGGTTCGGTCGTGGACCATCTCGCCTCGCAGGGGTCGCTGAGCTACGACCCGGGACCCGGGCTGCTGTTCGCGGTGAACGCGGGCAGCGACACGGTGTCGGCGTTCGCCGCCAGCGGCGACCGGCTGGCGCTGCGGCAGGTGATCGGCTCCGGCGGCGCGTTCCCGGTCAGCGTCGCCGCCCGCGGCAACCTGGTCTACGTGCTGAACGCGCTCGGCGGCGGGTCGGTGCAGGGCTACTGGGTGGTCGCCGGCCGCCTGGTGCCGATCCCCGGCTCGGCCCGGCCGCTCGGCCTGAACCCGTCGGCTTCCCCGCAGTTCACGAACACGCCGGGCCAGGTCGCGTTCTCGCCGGACGGGACGCAGCTGATCGTGACCACGAAGGCCAACGGCAATGACATCGACGTGTTCGGCGTCGGGCCGGACGGCCGGCTGTCGCCGAGCCCGGTGGTGAACGCCGAGCCCGGCACGGTCCCGTTCGCGATCGCCTTCGACCCCGCGGGCGATCTGGTGATCGCCGACGCCGGCACCAACGCGCTGTCGACGTTCGCGCTCGGCGCGGCCGGCACGCTGACCGAGCTCGACTCGGTCGGCACCGGGGAGTCGGCCACCTGCTGGGTCGCGGCCGACGGCAACCTGGAGTTCGCGTCCAACGCGGGCAGCGCGACGGTCAGCGGCTACGTGGTGAGCGCGGGCGGCCAGCTCACGCTCACCGGCCAGACGCCGACCGACCCGGGCACCGTGGACGCGGCGGTCACGCCCAGCGGGCGCTTCGTCTACGTGCAGACCGGCGGCAACGGCGTGGTCGATGAGTTCGCCGTGGGCAGCGGCGGTTCGCTCACCGAGATCGGCAACGTCACGGTCGCGGGTGCCGTTGGCGGCGAGGGGATCGTGGCTCCCTGAAAAGGCGGCCTAAGCTGGCGGCGGTGGATCAGGAAACGGACGCGGAATTGCTCGGTCGCCTGCGCGCGGGCGACGAGCGGGCGTTCGTGACCCTGGTCCGCCGCCACCATGCCGTCATGCTCCGCCTGGCTGCCGGGTATGTCCCGAGCATGGCCGTGGCCGAGGAGGTCGTCCAGGACACGTGGCTGGGCGTGCTGCGCGGCATCGGCGGGTTCGAGGGGCGTTCCTCGGTCACCACCTGGCTGTTCCGGATCCTGGTGAACCGGGCCCGGACGGCCGGGGCGCGGGAACGCCGCAGCGTCGCGATCGGCGACTCGGTTCCGGCCGTCGACCAGTCGCGGTTCGACGCCACCGGTCACTGGGCGGCCCCGCCCGGGTCCTGGGTCGAGGAGGCCGAGAACCGGGTCGACGCGGCTAAGCTGGCCGGCCGGCTGCGCTCGGCCGTCGACGAACTGCCGGCGCGGCAGCGGGAGGTCGTCCTGCTGCGGGACGTCGAGGGCCTGTCCAGCGAGGAGGTGTGCGGCGTGCTGGAGATCAGCGAGGGCAACCAGCGGGTGCTGCTGCACCGGGGCCGGAGCAGGCTGCGCCAGGTGCTCGAGACCGAGTTCGGGAGGGCGTGAGCATGCCCCCGAGACTTCGCCTCCCGCTGCGCAGCCGCCGCGAAATCGTGTGCCGGCAGGCGGTCGAACTGGTCACCGACTACCTCGAGGGCGCGCTGTCCCGGGCGGACCGCCGCAGGTTCGAGGCGCACCTGGCGGGCTGCCCGCACTGCACCGAGTACCTTGCCCAGATGCGCGCGACCATCGAGCTGACCGGCGGCCTCGCCGCGGATGACCTGACCCCGCAAATGCAGGACGAGTTCATCGCGCTGTACCGGGAGTGGCGCGCCGGCGGGGACGGCGCGTGACCGGGGACGGCGCGGTCATCGTCCCGGCGGGCCGGGCCGACCTGGACCAGGTTGCCAAGATCTTCGCGTACTACGTCACGCACACCGTGGTCACGTTCGAGACCGATCCGCCCACGGTCGCCGACTGGCGGGCCCGGCTGGACACGCTGGCCAGCCTGGGCCTGCCGTTCCTGGTGGCCAGGTTCGGCGGCGAGGTGGCCGGATACGCCTACGCGAGCCCGTGGCGGCCGAAGCCGGCCTACCGGCACACGGTCGAGGACACGGTGTACCTGGCCACGGGCGCGACCGGCCAGGGCCTCGGCCGCCGGCTGCTGGACGAGCTGCTGACCCGGGCCGGGCGGGCCGGGGCGCGGCAGATGGTCGCGGTGATCGCGGACGCGGGCGCCGACAGCGCGGCGTCGGTCGGGCTGCACCGCGCGTTCGGCTTCGCCGACGTGGGCAGGCTCACCGCCGTGGGCCACAAGCACGGCCGCTGGATCGACACCGTGCTGATGCAGCGCGAGCTGACCGCCTGACTAAGCTGCGCAGCGTGGCCGGACGAGGCACGGCGGCGACGGCGCTGCTTGAGCGGGAGGGCATACCGCACACGGTGCACACGTACTCCCATGACCCGCAGCATGAGTCGTACGGCAGCGAGGCCAGCGAGGCGCTCGGCGTTCCGGCCGGCCGGGTACTGAAGACTCTGGTCGCCAGCGTGGACGGCGCGCTGACCGTGGGAGTGGTTCCGGTCTCGGCTCAGCTCGACCTGAAGGCGCTGGCCGCCGCGACCGGGGGCAAGAAGGCCACGATGGCCGACCCGGCGGCGGCCGAGCGCGCCACCGGTTACGTGATCGGCGGCATCTCGCCGCTCGGGCAGCGCCGGCGGCTGCCCGTGGTGGTGGACGCGTCGGCGCTCGAGTTCCGGACCGTCTACTGCAGCGGCGGACGGCGCGGCCTGGAGATCGAGCTCGCCCCCGCCGATCTCGTGCGGGCCGCCAACGCCACGGTCGCCCACATCTCCCGCTAGCCGGCGGCCCGTTCCCGCCCCGGCGCCCGCCCGCTATCGGCCCGGTGGCCAATTAGTGGGGAATCCTGTCAGAGCGGGGAAACGCGCCAGTCGTATCTGCTGACAGGGTTCCCCGTTAACCCGATCATGAGGCCGGCCGGCGCGCTAGCACATGCCGCGCCGGTGCCCCAGGCGGGAATCGAACCCGCTTCGGCCGCTTTAGAGGCGGCTGCCCGGCCATCGGGCTCCTGGGGCCGTGCGGGGTGACCGGCGGCGCCTGCCGCTCACCCCATGGTGCCGCTCAGGCGGCGTCCGGGTCGTCGATCCGGTCACGCAACTGGGCGTTCGTGACGCGGGCCCGCGCGGCCCGGTACTCCGAAGCGGTCAGGGACCGGCCGAGCCCGTCGAGGGTCCGCAGCACGAACCGCTGGGTGACGACCCTGCGGTTCAGCGCGTCGAGGGCGGCTGCCTGACGCCACACCTTGCGCTGCAGCCATCGAGTCGCCGTGGGAAGGTCGCCGTCGAGCTGGGCTCGGAGCGCGTCCCGTTCCGCGGCGAGCTCGACGAGCTGAGCGCGCAGGTCGGCTGAGCCAGTGGACGTGGTCATGTTCTCACCTCCTCTCCGCGCGAGAGGGCGAGCGGGAGGCGGGAGACCAGCCGGGCGGCGGCCGGCTCGAGCGCGGCAGCCGTCAGGGCGCCGCCGAGGTCAGGCTCGTGGAACGTTGCCACCAGCAGGCCGGCCGCCGCGGCGGCGTCGCATAGCCACCCCAGGGAAAGCTCGTCCGGAGCGGCGAGCACAACCAGCGTGTTCGAGGCGGCATGCCAGCCAGCCATGACGGCCGGGTGGGCTATGGCGAAATCAAGCGCCGCGTGCGCCGCCTGGCAAGCCTGGACGCCGGGGGCCAGGTCGGCGCGGGTGACCAGATACAGGCGGGGGACCTCAGAACCCTAGCGATGCGGCATGTGGGGCATCTTAGCAGGTTTCGCCGGTTTTCAACGCGCAGCAGGACGCGCCGTTCAGCGACCAGATCATCAACAGCGGCATGGACAGCACGCCGACGCTGACGCTGAACGGACACGTCCTCACCTCCAGCCGGCACTCAGCGAAGGACCTTGCGGCGGTAGAGGTAGACGGCGGTGGGCGCGAACACGGCGATCAGCCCGACCGACCAGATCAGCACGGCCAGCTCCGGGTGCTGCATCGGCCAGACGTCCGGGGTGGCCACGTTGCCGCCGAACAGGTTCCGGCACGTAGCCGCGACCGCGCTCAACGGGTTCCAGTTCGCGAAGTCGCGCAGCCACGCGGGCATCCCCTGGGTGGGCACGAACGCGTTGGACACGAACGACAGCGGCAGGAAGAAGATGAACCCCAGGGCCTGCGCGGTCTCCGGGCTGCGCAGCAGCATGCCCGCGCACGCGCCCACCCAGGTCATCGCGAACGCGATCAGCAGCGAAAGCCCGGCCGCGAGCAGCGCGTCGCCGATCCCGTGCTCCATCCGCCAGCCCACGGCCAGCCCGGTCGCGACCAGGACCACGAGGCCGAGCACCTGGGTGGCGAGGTCGGACATGGTGCGCCCGACCAGCACCGCGGCCCGGGAAATCGGCAGTGACCGGAACCGGTCGATCAGGCCCGTGGACATGTCGGTGGTCAGCCCGACCGCGGTGCCCGGCGCCGTGCCCGCCATCGTCATCCCGAACATCCCGCTGATCAGGTACTGGTGATAGCTCCCGCCGCCGGCCAGGTGGATCGCGGAGCCGAACACGTACGTGAACAGCAGCACGAAGATGACCGGCTGGATCGTCACGTCGCTCAGCTGCTCGGGCTCGCGGGCGATCCGCGCGATGCTGCGCCGGGCCAGCACCAAGCTGTTCTTCAGCGCCCACCAGGCCCGCAGCAGCATCGGCTCGGCCGTCGCCACGGGGGTGGGCAGGGACATGGTGGTCATGCGACCTCCTTCTCGCTCTCGGCCGCGTCGTCCGCGGCACGCCCGGTCAGGGTCAGGAACACGTCGTCAAGGGAGGGGCGCCGGATCCCGAGGTCGTCGAGGAGCACGCCGTCGGCGTCGAGCTCGCGCACGATCTCCGGCATCCTCCTGGCCGCGCCGACGACCGGCGCCTCGACCGTGCGCGCCGCGGGGTCCACCTGCGGTGGTGCGTCCGCGATCCGCGCCAGTACGTCGCGGGCGGCAAGCAGGTCCGACTCCGGGGCCACGGTGAGCAGCACCCGCTCGCCGCCAACCTTGGCCTTCAGCTGGGCCGAGGTGCCCTCGGCGATCACCCGGCCGTGGTCGACGACCGTGATCGTGTCGGCGAGCTGGTCCGCCTCGTCCAGGTGCTGGGTGGTGAGCAGCACGGTCGTCCCGGCCGCGGTGAGCGCGCGGACCGCGTCCCAGGTGACCATGCGGCCGCCCGGGTCGAGGCCGGTCGTCGGCTCGTCCAGGAACAGGATGCTGGGCCGGGCCACCAGGCTCGCGGCCAGGTCGAGGCGCCGCCGCATGCCGCCCGAGTAGGTCTTGACCCCGCGGTCGGCCGCGTCGGTCAGGTCGAACTCGTCCAGCAGCTCGGCGGCCCGCTGCCGGGCCTGCCTCTTGGACAGGCGGCACAGCTGGCCCACCATGATCAGGTTCGCGCGCCCGGTGAGCGACTCGTCGAGAGCCGCGTACTGGCCGGTGAGGCCGATCACGCGGCGCACCTGGGCCGCCTCGGTGCGCACGTCGAAGCCGGCCACCCGGGCGGTTCCCAGGTCGGGCCGCAGCAGCGTGGTCAGCACCCGGACGGTGGTGGTCTTGCCCGCGCCGTTGGGCCCGAGCATGCCCAGGATCGTCCCGGCGCCGACCTGGAGGTCGATGCCGTCCAGCGCCCGGGTCCGGCCGAACACCTTTACCAGGCCCTCGGCCTCGATCGCGTAGGTCTCGCTCATCCGTGATCTCCTCTGGTACGGCGTACGAGATTTCGTTAGTACGCTGTACTATACAGTACGATGTACGAGAGTCAAGACGACCGCCTTGAACGGAACGAAGAGTGGCTGATCAAGAGAACACGCGGGCCCGGCAGCCGGAGCGCCGGCGGCGCGGCCCGCAGCGCAGGGACCCGGGCCAGGAGCAGCGCGGGAACCGGGGCCAGGAGCAGCGCGGGGATCCCGCCGGCGACCCGGACGAGCTCTGGCCTCCGATGATGGGCCCGGGATGGCGCGACCGCGGCACCCGGATGCACCAGATGCTGCACGACAGCGCCGGGCGTGACCAGCGTGGCCGCGGCCGGAACCGCATGGCGCCCGCGCTGTCGCGCGCCGAGATCGTGGACGCGGCGATCGCGATCGCCGACGCGGAGGGCTCCGGCGCGGTCAGCATGCGGCGGATCGCCCAGGTGCTCAGGGCGGGCACGATGTCTCTGTACTGGCACGTGGCGAACAAGGAGCAACTGCTCGACCTGATGCTCGACGCGCTGTTCGGGGAGATCAACGCGCCCGAGCCGAGCGGCGACTGGCGGGCCGACCTCCGGACGCAGGCGCGCAACCAGCGCGCGATGCTGCTGCGCCATGCGTGGGTCATGGATTTCATCGGTGGCCGCCCCCCGCTCGGGCCGAACACGCTGCTGGTCATGAACCGCGTGCTGGGCGCGCTGGACGGCCTCGGCCTCGACCTCGCGACTTCGATGAACATCCTGGGCACCGTGCAGACCTACGTCATGGGCTCGGTGCTGCGCGAGATGCAGGAGGCGCGCGTCCGGCGCGACGAGGAGCAGGCCGGCGTCACCGAGGAAGTGTGGGCGCCCATGCAGAGTGCGTGGCGGGACCGGCTCGCCGCCGACGGCAGGTTCACCCGGGTGGTCAGGTTCATCGACGCGGGGATCGACCCGGACGCCGAGGAGACCAGGGACGAGCGGTTCGAGTTCGGCCTCGACTGTGTCATCGACGGGATCGCGGCGAAGATCGCGGCGCTTACGGACGGCGGGCCGCGGTAACCCGCGTGGCAGAATTGCCCGGTATGAGCGATCTTGACCGTGTCGCGGTCGAAGGCGCGCTGGAGTCGGCGTACCAGAACATCACCACGGTCGCCGACGGGCTCGGCGACGCGCAGCTGATGCTGCCGAGCCGCTGCGCGGGCTGGGCCGTCGGCGACGTCCTGTATCACCAGCTTCTGGACGCCAGGCGGGCGCTGCGGGCCTTCGCCAGCCCGGCCGCGGAGCCGCCGGACGTCGACGCGGTCTCCTACTGGCGGGAGTACGGCCCGGACGGCAGCGAGCATGACGGCACCGGTAGCTCCGCGGCGGCGGCACACGCCCGGCACGTCCGGATCGTCGCTTCGGCCTATCCGCCGGGCGCCCTGGCCTGGGAGTGGCGGGAGACTGCCGCCGCGGCGTGCCGGGCCGCGCGCGCCTGCCCGCACCCGGCCGTGGCCACTCAGGGCCACGCGCTGACCACGGCCGACTTCATCGCCACGCTCGCGGTGGAGGCGGCGGTCCATTACCTCGACATGATCGCGGTGCTGCCCGCGGCCCCGCGGCCGGATCCGGCCTCGCTCGCGCTGGTGCGGGAGGTGCTCGACGGCCTGCTCGGTACGCCGATGCCGGGTGACTGGGACGACGCGACCTACGCGCTGAAGGGCACCGGCCGGGTACCGGTTGCCGCCGCGGAAAGGTCCGCGATCGGGGATCTGGCCGACCGGCTGCCATTGTTCTGCTAGCCGGCCCGCACCGGTTGCCGGCCAAACCAGAACCGCACTGGCGGGGGGATACCGCCCGCGCTCCCCCCAAAGGCCCTTGCCGGGACGAGAACGACAAAACGGCGAACTGACAAGACCGGGGAACATCGGAACCCGAGATGGTGTTTGATGGCCCTGGTTGCGTCCTCAGTTTCACTTGCGACATGCGCCTGCGAGATCCGAGAGCGGATCTCTGGGCCTCCGGGGGTTCTCGGGGCCTCCGAAACAGGCACACCGCCGCGGCAACCCGGGGTTCTCAGAAGAGGGTTCCGGAGATCGTCTCGTAGGAGAAAGTTCATGCCTCAGGGCACCGTGAAGTGGTTCAACGCCGACAAAGGTTACGGTTTTATCGCACCAGACGATGGCACGGCCGACGTTTTCGTGCACCATACCGCCATTCAGGTCGATGGCTTCCGCACTCTTCAGGAGAACCAGCGGGTCGAGTTCACCGCCGGCCAGGGCGCTAAGGGCCCGCAGGCTGAGCAGGTCCGCCCGCTCTGACCCAGCGGCCTTGGGCCACGCGGCCAACGCGGGGCGGCTCGCTTGCGAGCCGCCCCGCAGCTATTGAGGCCACAACCGGGCGCCGCCCCGGGCAGAGCCGGGGCCATGGGCGAGTCGGCACCAAGCGGTGCCGATACCCGTAAAGCGACCTAAAGCCAGCAGAATGGCCAGCGCCTACTATCGGCTCGCTATTAACATTTGTTTCTAATTTGGCATGCGTTTTGCAGATTGCAACTGTGGAAACGGTGCTGCCGCCGCTCGGCTCATGTTATAAATCCCTCGTGTCGCCGCCGCCTGCTTTGCGACAAGGGAGCCGAGTGCTGTCGAAAGCAATCCGAGCGCGCGTTACCGGACGCAAGTTGCGGATTGCGCCCGACATGATCGGCTATCGCCCCACGCTGCCGGGTTGCCCCGGGCCGGGCGAAGCCGCCGGTCTGGAGGCGTGACAAGGCAGCCCGGGCGCGGACTCGGCTCCTGGGCCAGGAGGAGGAACAAATGAACGGATCCAGCAAGGCATTAAGAATGGCGCAGCCGCTCGCGGTCCTGGCGGTCTGGGCCGGCCTGCTGGGATACGTCATCCCCGCCGCCTTTTCCGCCTCGCCGACCGTCTCCGCCGCAGCGGCCTCGGCGGCATCCCACCGGGCCGCGGCACCGCGCGACGCGGGCCCCGGGTCGGCGGACCGGAGGGCGCCGAACCCGGCACCGGGTGGGCAGCACCGTCCGGACCGGGCCATGGTGCGCGTGATGCAGGCGGCGCTGCGGCCCCGCCGGGTGAGCGTGGACCTGGGCCACCACGTCCTGTCGCGCGACCAGGCCTTCGCCAGCATCTCGCCGTACCGGTCGGTGCACCCCGGCACCTGGACCGTGCGGGCCGACGCCGGCGGCGAGCGCGCGACCACCCGGGTGACGCTGGCCGCCGGCAGCCGCACCACCCTGGTCGTTCTCAGCGATCGCGGCCGCCTGCTGATCAGCGCTCCGGCGAATCCCCCCGAGGCCGGGACCGTGGCTGCCGTCGGGTCCTCGGCACCCGGCGGCGCCACGCCGAAGCCCGGCGGGTCGCCGGTTCCGTGGCTGGTGCTGGGCGGCACCGGGCT
>JASHOI010000220.1 GCA_030041195.1 Streptosporangiaceae bacterium
TCGCCGCGCGGGCCCGGCTGCCCGGCGCCCGGCTCGTGATGGCCAGCCGCGACCTTGTCGTGTTCCGCCTGCCCGCGGCGCCGGGAGGGTCCCGGTGAGCGCGGCGCCAGGACACCGCTCGCTGAATACATCCAGAGGCAACAATGCGGTGAAAGTAACTATTGCCCTTTCATATTGCCTTTTCCGTAGAGACCTCCTAATGTGGTGCGGCGTGCTGTGCGGTGCATTTGCCCGGGTATCCCATCGGAGGGCACGAGGAGGATCGCCTTGTCACGTCTTGCGTTGATCGTCGCGTCGCTCGCAGTCGGGGCGGTGCTGGCCGTGGGGGCCGCGTTCACGACCAGCGGAGTGGTCAACGCCCCGCCGAGCCCCCCGAACAAGCAGCTCTACAACTACGGCACGCCGTGACCGCCGGCCGGCGCGACTCAACCACGGCGGCCGACTAGAACACGTTACATTTTTGTGTCCTCCCGGCCCGTGACGCCGAAGCTACTGGCCAGTAAGCTGGCCGGAACTCGCACGGGCCGTTGCGCCGGGCCAGAGGTCCTGGCGAACCATCCCCGGAGGGATCGATGCGTCGTGTGCTCGGGCTTGTCCTGACCGGGCTGGGGACCTTCTTCCTGGTGCTTGCCCTGCTCATGCGCTTTTACCTCCCCGGCCAGGTGATCAAGTTCCCGCTGAACGAATACCTCGTGATCGCGGTCAGCGGCCACAACGTCAGCTACTTCAGCGCGAAAGAGCTCCGGGAGGTCACCGGGGTCAACGCCAAGGCCACGACCACGGTCGAGGGCGACGTGACGGCTGGCTCGTCGTCGATCGCGGTGTGGAACGCGTTCACCGCCGTGCAGGACACGACCAATGGCGCGCCGATCGAGTACGTGTCGCAGCGTTCGGCCTTCAACCGGCGCACCGGCGAGATCGTCGATTGCTGCGGGGCGTATGTCAGCATCTCGAACCAGCCCACGGTCAAGGGGCACCAGTCCGGCCTCGCATACGCCTGGCCGCTCGGCAGCCAGAAGCAGACCTACGAGGTGTTCGACACCACGCTGGCCAAGCCGGAGCCGTTCCGGTACGAGGGAACCGCCAACGTCGACGGCCTGACCGCGTACAAGTTCACCGAGCACGTCACGAATCAGCAGTTCGGCTCGCAGACGCTGCCGGGCTCGCTGGTCGGGTACCCCAAACTGTCGTCGGTCACGCTGCCGGAGTACGTCACCGAGACCAACACGTTCTGGATCGATCCGGTCACCGGCCAGCCGGTCAACGTGGTCGAGAACCGCACGCTCTCGCTCGAGAACATCAGCGGCGCGACCAAGCTGATCCTCTACAAGGGGCTGCTCAGCGATACCCCGCAAAATGTGAGAAGCAACGTTAACATCGCCAACGCCGCGCACTTTAAGATCGATTTTGTCGAGGACATCGGCCCGCTCATCGGCCTGGTCCTTGGTGTGATTTTGCTCGCCGTCGGGATCGCCCTGATCATGGGGCGGCGGGACACCGAGGAGTTTGCCTACGAGAGCGACGAGCCGGTCGGCTCCACGACGTGAGTCCCGGGTCGGCCGGGCCTGACCTGGGAGGTGCGCGATGGGGGCACAAGGATTCTGGGCCCGTGCCCAGCAGAATCCGGACTGGATCGCGGTCGTCGAGCCGGACGGTACCGAGCACCGCGCGGGCGACCTGCTGGCCCGCGTGAACCAGATCACCCACGGGCTGCGGGAACTGGGCCTGCGCCCGGGTGACGGCATCGCGTCGGTGCTGCCCAACGGCGTGGCGCCGGTCGAGCTGTACCTGGCGGCCCTGCAGGCCGGCTGGTACCTCACGCCGATCAACTGGCATTTCACCGCGCCGGAGGCCGCCTACATCATCGCGGACTGCGAGGCGAAGGCGCTGTTCGTGCACGAGCGGTTCGCAGCGGCCGGCACGGCAGCCGCCGACGAGGCGGGGATCCCCGCCGCCGCGCGGTTCGGCTACGGCGACGTGCCCGGCTTCACCCCGGTGGCCGCGCTGCGCTCCGGGCAGCCGGAGACCATGCCCGCCGACCGGACCGCGGGCGCCACCATGCACTACACATCCGGGACCACGGGCAGGCCCAAGGGCGTGCGGCGGGCACTGACCGGCTTCGACCCCGACGAGGCGGCGGAACTGGGCACCGGGCTGCTGCAGTTCTTCGGGATCACCCCCGGGCCGCCCAACGCGCACCTGGTCAGCTCCCCGAACTACCACACGGCGGTGACCGTGTTCGGCGGCGGTGCGCTGCACATGGGGCACACCCTGGTCTGCATGGACGCCTGGGACTCCGAGCAGGCGCTGGCGCTCGTCGAGCGGTACCGGGTCACCAACACGCACATGGTTCCCACGCACTTCAAGAGGATGCTGTCGCTGCCCGATGAGACCAAGCGCCGCTACGACCTGTCGTCGATGAAGTGGCTGATCCACGCGGCGGCGCCGTGCCCGATCGGGATCAAGCTGGCGATGCTCGACTGGTGGGGCCCGTGCGTGTGGGAGTACTACGCGGCCACCGAGGGCGGCGGCACGATCGCGTCGCCGGACGACTGGAAGACCCGCCCGGGCACCGTCGGCACACCCTGGCCGATCAGCGAGATCTTGATCGCCGACGAGAACGGCGAAGGCTGCCCGCCGGGCGCGCCGGGCACCATCTACATGAAGATGGGGATATCGGACTTCGCCTACAAGGGTGACCCGGAGAAGACCGCCGCGAACCGGCTGCGGGACTTCTTCACCGTCGGCGACATCGGCTATCTCGACGACGGTGGCTACCTGTTCGTGTGCGACCGGAAGTCCGACATGATCATCTCCGGGGGCGCGAACATCTACCCGGCGGAGATCGAGGCCGAGATCATCATGCATCCCAAGGTCGCCGACGTCGCGGTGCTCGGCGTCCCGGACGAGGACTGGGGTGAGCAGGTCAAGGCCGTGGTGCAGCCGGCGCCGGGCGTGACCGGCGGCGACGAGCTCACCGCGGAGATCCTGGCCTCGCTCGACGGCCGGCTGGCCAGGATGAAATGGCCGAAGAGCATCGATTACGTCGAGGAACTGCCCCGCGATCCCAGCGGCAAGCTGCTGAAGCGCCGGCTGCGCGATCCGTACTGGCAGGACCGCGCCACCTCGATTTAGGGGCCGGAACGTTACGCCCCGGCGCGAGTCGTGCCGACCCCCCGGCGCTCCGGTCTGGTGGCGGCCCACGCCGCGGCCAGTCCGCCGCAGTTGATCGCGGCATGCAGCAGCACCGGCGCCGCCAGCCGGCCGGAACGCGCCCGCAGCCACGACAGCAGCGCGCCGCCCGCCG
>JASHOI010000221.1 GCA_030041195.1 Streptosporangiaceae bacterium
CGAGCGAGCTGGCCGACCTGGCGCAGGCGTGGTCATCCGGGCGCACCGGCGGCGGCCGCCGCGTCGCGATACTCGGCGACGGAGGCGGCCCGTGCGGGATCGCGGCGGACACGATGTCGGACCTGCGGCTCGAGATACGGCCGTTCAGTTCCGCGCTGTCAGCGCGGCTGGCTGATCAGTTGCCGCACGCCGCCAGCACCGGAAACCCGGTCGACCTGGCCGGCGCCCCGGAGAGCGGGCTCAACGTGTACCTGCGGGTCCTCGCCACGCTGCTCGACGCTGACGAGGTGGATGCGGTGCTGCTGACCGGGTTCTTTGGCGGGTACAGCGCATTCGGTGCGACCGAGCGCCGCGAGGAGGTCGCGGTCGCGGAGGCGATGGCCGCGGCCATCGTGCGCTCCGGCAAGCCCACCGTGGTGCAGGCCATGCACCCCTCGCTGCCGGCCATGAGCGTGCTGCGCGCCGCGAAGATTCCGGTGTTCGGCCGGATCGAGTCCGCGGCGAGAGCGCTCGACGCGATATGCGCCGATCCGGCGGCAGTGCCAGTGCCGGACCGGGCACCGGCGCCGCGCAGCGGTCAGCATCCGCCCCCGCAGGTGGACGGATACTGGGCGGCGCGCGCGACGATCGCGGCGGCAGGCATCGCGATGCCGCCGGCCGAGCGCGCCGAGACCCCCGCGGACGCCCTTTCGGCCGCCGAGTCGGTGGGGTACCCGGTCGTTCTCAAAGCCCTGGGACCGGTGCACAAGTCCGACCGGGGCGGCGTCGTGACCGGCATACCGGACCGGGAAGCGCTGGCGGCGGCCTGCGACGACCTGCGGCTCCGCCTCGGCGCGACCGAGTTCTCCGTGGAGGCCATGGCTCCCGTCGGCGGCGGCATCGAGATGATCGCCGGGGTCCACCGGGACGAGAAGTTCGGGCTCGCGGTCATGATCGGCCTCGGTGGAGTGCTTACCGAGGTTCTGGACGACGTCTCGGTCACGCTGGCGCCGGTGACCGGCGAGCAGGTCGTCCAGGGCATCCGCCGCCTGAGGGCGGCCCCGTTGCTCGCCGAGTGGCGCGGGCGCCCCGCCCTCGACGTGGCCGGCCTGACCGAGGCCGTGCTCAGGCTCGTTGACGTCGCCGCCTCGCGCCCTGAGGTGACGGAGCTCGAGATCAACCCGCTGCTGGTGCTCCCGGACCGGGTGCTCGCCCTCGATGCCCGGGTGATCACCGCGACCGGGCCCGGCGGGGAAAACGGCAGCGCGCCGCCCCGGGCCCCCCGGAGCCTGGCCGCCGACGAAACCGGAGCAGTCACATGAACGTTCTGCCCGCCCTCCCCTCTAGCTGGTACGTCGGCGACGACGTCTTCAGCCTGGAACGCGAGCGCATCTTCGGGCGAAGTTGGCAATGCGTGGGCGTCGTGGACCAGCTTCACGCCCCCGGCGCCTATCTCGCCGCCACCGTGGCACGGGTGCCCGTGGTCGTGCTCCGGGACACCACCGGCTCCCTGCGGGGCTTTGTGAACGTCTGCCGCCATCGGTGCGCCGAAATCGTCACCGGAACCGGGAACCTGCAGACCCTGCGGTGCCCGTACCACGCCTGGGCCTATGACCTCGACGGGCGCCTGATCTCTGTGCCGAGGGCCGGGCCAGAGCCCTTCTACCAGCAAGAAGACGTGCGGCTCGATCCGGTCTCGGTGGCGACGTTCGGCCCGTTCGTGTTCGTGAACCTGGACCGCGCCGCGCCGCCGCTCGCCGGCCAGCTCGAAGGGCTGGAGGAACGCATGCGGGACGACGGACTGGACTTCGCCGGAATGGTGCACGCCGGTCACGACGAGGCCGACGTCCGCGCGAACTGGAAGGTGGTCGCCGAGAACTTCAACGAGTGCTATCACTGCCCGACCGCCCATCCGGCGTTCTCCCGCCTGCTTGAGGTGGGCGAAGCCGGCTACCGCCTCGAGCACGGCACCTGGACCTCGCGTGCGGTCACCAAACTGCGGCGCCCGCGCTCCGGCAGCACCCTCCGCTACCCCTACGACGTCGAGGGCGAGAACGACAAGGGGCAGTTCGCCATGGTCTGGCCAACGTTCACGCTCAGCCAGACGCCGGGGTGGCGCAGGGCCGTAGGCATGTACCTGGTCCCGATCGCCCCGGACAAGACCCGCACGGTGTGCGACATCTACGTGGACCCGGGCATGCCTGCCGATCTGATCGAGCAGACCGCCGCGTTCAGCAGCCAGGTGGCCAAGGAGGACGAGGCACTGGTCGAGTCCGTCCAGCGTGGCCTCACCTCCGGCCGGGTGCCCGCGGGCCGGCTCATCCTGCCCAGCGAGCAACTCGTCTGGCACTTCGACGAGCTGGTGCGCCAGGCGATCGGCCCTTGACACGCTCGGGGAGCGAGTGTAATTTTCTGCACAAGCAGTGCAGTATCTGCACTACAAGCAGCAGCTTCAGCGAGGTCCCCAGGCAGGATCTCCAGCACCGTCGCACGCCGGGTACCGCGAGCGCCCTGGCACCCGGCCGCCGACTCACCCCTATGGCCGCAGCCCGGAACGAGGGGCGTTATGGACACCCAGTCACCGAAGAACCCACCGGTCAGCGGCGGCACCGGGGGGCACACGCTGTCGCGTCGCTCTTTCCTGGCGGGCACCGGCGCGGCCGCCGGTCTTGCCGCGGCCGGCGCGCTGATCGCAGGCTGCGGCGGTGCGTCCGGCGCCAGCTCCAGCGACGGGTCCCCGTACCCGCTCGCGCGCCCGAATCACCCGGTCACCTGGCCCATCGCGACGGACAACAAGCCGATCGCGTCGGGGCTGAGCCCGGAGCGCGGAGCCACCCTGAAGATCTACAACTGGGCCGCCTACCTGAACCCTCAGGTGGTCTCGAACTTCTGTAAGAAGTACCAGTGCAAGGCCGAGGTGACCACGTACAGCACGATGCCGGAAGGCGTGGAGAAGCTGCGCTCAGGCGAACTGACCGCCGACATCTTCTTCCCCCGGATAGACGTGCTCGGGCAGCTCCAGGCGGCCAGGCTGCTGCGGCCGCTGAATCACAGCTACATACCCAATATCGTCCAGGCGTGGCCGGAATTCAGCAACCCGTTCTACGACGCTGGCTGGCGCTACACCATCCCCTACACCGTCTACACCACGGGAATGACGTGGCGGAAAGACTACGTGCACGAGGACCCGTACAAGATGGCCAATGCCTGGGCGATGCCCTGGCAGGCGAAATACAAGGGGAAAGTAGCGGTTCTTGACGATTATCGCGAGGGAATAAGCCTCGGATTGCTGAAGAACCATATCTACAACCTGAACGCGTCGAGCCCGGCGCAGATCGCGCAGGCCCGCAGCTCGCTCACCGAACTCAATTCCCTCGTCGATGTGCACGTTGACCTCAACGATTTCTCGAACGTGCCGAGCGGCCAAATCTGGATACACGAAGCCTTCTCCGGCGACATGGCGTCGGCCGCCGCGTACATGCCCAAGGGAGTGAGCGTCGATGTGATCGGCTACTGGTTCCCGCCGGACAACAAGGGGCCAGTGGGCAACGACACGGTCACGATCCCGCGATCAGGCCAGAATCCGGTCCTGGCGCATCTCTTCCTCAACTACCTGCTCGAGGTGTCCAACGCGCTGGAGAACACCAGCTACATCGGCTACATGCAGCCGCTCAACGCGGTCACCCCCGACCTCCTGGTCAAATCGCAGATCCTGCCCCCCAGCCTTACCTCCACCGCGGTCACGCCCACGATGCTGAGCCGGGGCCTTCGCGAGCTCGAACTCGCCCCCGCTGTCGACGCCGAGTGGGAGCAGGCCTGGCAGGAGTTCAGCGGTGGCCTCTAGGGCCCACCCGACGGCGCCGTGGCGGCAGCGCAGCTTCTGGGCCGCGCTGACAATTCCCGGCTGCGTACTGCTGCTCTTGGGCTTTCTGGTTCCGTTCTACGCCGTGTTCGCCGTGGCCGGCGGGAACCTGAACCTTGTCCTGGAGGCCGCCGCGCCAGTCTGGAACCCGCTGCGCTGGACGACCACTAACCTCGGCGCGGTGTGGGCTGAAATCAGCGGTCCCGGTGCGTACGTCGGCCCCACTCTCGTCCGGACGGTCGCCTACACCGCGATCGCCTCGGCGATCTGCCTCGTCGTCGCCTATCCGGTCGCTTATTTCGTCGCCCGTCACACCGGCCGGTACAAACTGCTTTACCTGGGCGGTCTCATCGCCCCGTTCTTTATCAGCTACATGATGCGGATGCTGGCGTGGATCGATCTGCTGCAGACCGGCGGGCTGGTCAACAGGATTCTCGCGGACACGCGCGTCATCAGCCCGGCTGCCCCGGTTAACTGGCTCGGCGGCAAGCCAGCCACGGTCGTGCTGGGCCTGGTCTACGGGTACGTCCCTTACGCGATCCTCGTTCTCTACGCGGGTCTGGACCGGATCGATGGCTCGCTGCTCGAGGCGTCGCGGGACCTCGGCCTCAGCATGGCGGGTACGTTCTGGCGGGTAACTCTCCCGCTGAGCCGGCAGATCATCGTCACCGCGGCGTTCGTCACCGTACTGCCGATGCTCGGCGACTACTTCACCAACGAGCTCCTGTCCGGTACCCCGGCCACCACGATGATCGGCAATGTCATCGAGGGCCAGCTCGCCGTTCCCAGCGAGCAGGGGCAGGGAGCGGCGCTCTCGGCGCTGCTGCTCCTGGTGCTGAGCGTGCCCATGTTCTACTACGTGGTCTCGGCCGGGAAAGCCTCGCGGGCGAACTCATGACCGTTGCCGACACCGGCCGCAGGTCCGGGCACGCCGCCGCATCCGGGCAGCCCGAGCCAAGACCGCCACGGTCGGCGCTGCGGCGCGCGCAGGCCCGGTTCGCGTTCCGGCACGCGTGGCTGTTGCGGACGATCACCTGGGCCTATCTTGCCTGGTCCCTGCTGCCGATCCTGGTGGCCATCGTGTTCTCCTTCAACGCTGGCAAGTCCGAGGCCGTGCTGCAGGGACTCTCGATGCGCTGGTACATCACCGACCCGGAGAACTCGGTGCTGCACAACGCGCAGCTTCGGCAGGCCGTGCTGCAAACGCTCCGCCTGGGAGCGCTGACCACCGTAACGACGGTGCCGCTCGGGACCACGCTCGCGATCGGGATCGACCGATGGCGCGGCCGGGTCTCGTCGACGGCGAGTTTCGTGATCATCTTGTCGTTCGTGATCCCGGAGCTGCTGCTGGCGGTGGCGATCTACTTCGTGCTGACGCAGCTATATACGTTCATCCGCCTCGGGACGCTGGCCGAAGTCTTGGGCCTGGTCGTATGGAACCTGAGCTGGCCCGCGATCATCGTCCGGGCCCGGCTGGCGACGATCGGGAGGTCCTACGAGGAGGCCGCGGCCGATCTCGGGGCTTCCCCATTCCAGTCGGTGCGGCGGGTGCTGCTGCCCCTGCTGCTCCCGGCCGTGTTCGCCAGCACCGTGCTGGTATTCGCCGGAACCGTCG
This sequence comes from Streptosporangiaceae bacterium, assembly GCA_030041195.1. The sequence goes on from JASHOI010000221.1 coordinate 5,457, forward strand.
ATGACTTCGTGATCGTGAACCAGCTGTCCTCGTCTGCGGCGACGCAGCCGATGTCGGTGCTGATCTACGGCCAGAGCCACAGCGGCCTGGGCGGCCCGGCCCTGAACGCTCTCGCGACGCTGATGCTCGTGTTCTCCGTGCTGGCGGCGCTGATTGGGCTGGCCGGATACCGCTGGCTGACCCGTGGCGAGCGCGGCTCCGGCCGCGAGGCGCTGCAGACGGTTGCCGGGATGTAGCCGTGGGGGGATGCCCGGGGCGGGCGCTGGGCCGGGAGAGGTTCGCGTGTGGCTTGACCTGATGCCAGAGCTGCGGCCCTTTGCCGGGGAACTGCGAGAGTGGATCAAGGCGAACGCGCCGGCCGGCCTGGCCGGGCTCGCCGAGTGGAGCACGCCGTGGGGCCTGAACGGGCAGCGCCGGGCCGAGGACACCCGGCTGGATCAGCGGTACCAGGCATGGGAGCGGCGCCTGCTCGCAGCCAGGCTGGTCTGCCCGCAGTGGCCCGCATCGGTCGGCGGCCGCGACTGGGACCCGCTCCGCCTCGCGGTCTTTGACCTGCTGTGCCACGAGGCGGGCGTTCCGCGGGTCGAGCGCGGGCTTGGCGAGTCGCTGGTCGGCCCGTCGATTCTCGTCCACGGCACCGGCGATCAGCAGGCCGCGTTCCTCCCGCGCATCATCTCTGGCACGGACGTGTACTGCCAGGGGTTCTCCGAACCGGACCACGGCTCGGACCTCGCCGCGGTCGCGACCCGGGGTGTCCTGGACGGCGACGAGATCGTGATCACCGGTCACAAGATATGGACCTCACGCGCCCACACGGCGAACATGATCTTCGTACTGTGCCGGACCGACCCTGCGGCGCCGCGGCACCGCGGGCTCTCGTTCGTGCTCGTGCCGTTGTCGGCCGACAACCACATCGAGGTGCGCCGAATCCGGATGATGAACGGCGCCGAAGAGTTTTGCGAAGATCACTTCGACGGCTCCAGGGCGCCGCTGTTTAACGTGATCGGAGGGCTGGGCGAGGGCTGGCCGGTCGCGATGACCGCGCTTGGCTATGAGCGCGGCGGCGAAGCGGCGACACGGCACCTTTCCTACCTGCCCGAGTTCTGGGAACTGGTCGGCCAGGCGCGTAAGAGGGGCCGGCTCGCCGATCCCGTGGTACGCCAGCAGCTCGCGCGCGCCTACCTGAACGTGGAGCTGATGCGCCTGGGGGGCCTTCGGACGCTGGCCCGCCTCGCGCACGGCACGCCGCCCGGGCCGCTCGACGCCATCGGCAAGCTGCACTGGAGCGAGTACCACCGCTGGCTCGGCGAGTGCGCGATCGACCTGGACGACATGGCCGGGATAACCCGGCCGGAGGGAACCGGCTACCCGACCTCACGCTGGCAGGACCTGTTCCTGTCCAGCCGGTCCGGCACCATCTACTCGGGGACCAGCGAGATTCAGCGGAACATCATCGCCGAACGGGTGCTGGGGCTGCCCAAGGAACGGCCGGCCGCCGCACCGAACCCGCACGCGACCGCCGGCGCCCCAGCCGCACGCGGCAGCGGCCGCGATGCCGCCGCACTGCCTGGCTTCGTGCCAAGCTCGGAGCAGCAGGATCTCGCCGCCACCCTGCGGCGTTTCCTCGCCCAGAAGGCGCCCATCGGGACCGCACGCGCCCTGATCGATGACCCGCTGGGATTTGACGAGGGCGTCTGGCGGCAGATGGCCGGGCAGCTCGGCCTCCAGGGGCTCCGCGTGCCGGAACGATACGGCGGCTCCGGGCTCGGCTTCGCCGAGCTCATCATCGCAGCGCACGAGCTGGGCAGGGTGCTGTACCCGGGGCCGTTCCTCGCCTCGGTGGTGCTGGCCACCGAGGCGCTGCTGGCAAGCGGCGACGCGGCTGCCATGGCGGACCTGCTGCCACGCCTGGCCTCGGGTGAAGCGATCGGAACCGTGGCGGTCTGGGATCCGGAAGCCGGTGCCGCGGCGACGGTCACGGCGCTGCCCGGCACCCGGGCCGGCCGCGGCTGGATCCTTCGCGGGCGGGCCCCGCTGGTCCTGCACGGTGACGTCGCGTCCGTCCTGTTCGTGACCGCGAGGACCGGCACGGGAATGTCGTTGTTCGCCGTGGACGCGGATTCTGACGGCCTGAGTCGGCGGCCGCTGCCGTCGCTCGACCAGACCCGCCGCCTTGCCAGCGTGGAGTTCGCCGGCACCCCCGCCAGGCTTATCGGACCGGAAGGAGGCACCTCCGGCGTCATCGAGACGGTGCTCGACCGGGCCGCCGCCGCGCTCGCCGCCGACGCCCTGGGTGTCGCCGAGCGCTCCCTCGAGGTCACCGTCGACTACGCGAAAACACGCCACCAGTTCGGCCGGCCGATCGGCTCGTTCCAGGCGATCAAGCACAAGTGCGCCGACATGCTGGTCAAGGTCGAGCTGGCCCGGTCGGCCATCTGCTATGCGGCACGCGTCCTCGATATGGGAGCCGGTGACGTCCCGGCCGCGGTGAGCATCGCCAAGGCGCAGTGCGGCGAAGCGTGCTTCCAGGTAACCGCCGAGAGCATCCAGATTCACGGCGGCATGGGCTTCACGTGGGAACATGACGCTCATCTGTACTTCAAGCGGGCACGCGCCGATGACGCCCTGTTCGGGAACGCCGTCGAGCACCGCGAGCGGCTGCTCGCGAGCATCGGGGTCTAGCCCGGCGTTAAATCGCCGCTGTCGTGTCCTGTTGGCGGGTATCCCTACCGATAGCCTTCAGATGAGCGAAATGCCCGCGACGACAGCAGGAGGCCAGCGTGACCGCGGAACCTGACGCCGACATCCGGTGGCAGCGCCCGTCACATCTCCTGCTGCGGGCCAGGCGCATCCAGACCGCCCTGGTCACGCTGCCGGTCGCGCTGGCAGGCGGGATCATCGCGGGCACGGCCGGATCGTCCGATCTCGGCCTCGGCATCGGGCTGGGTCTCGTGCTGGCCGGGCTGCTGTGGGAGCGGTTCCTGGCCCGCCGCGTCGCGGCGTGGGGCTACGCGGAGCGCCGCGATGACCTGATGGTCAGGCGCGGGGTGCTGGTCCGCCGCCAATCGGTCATCCCGTACGGGCGGATGCAGTTCATCGACGTCACCGCGGGGCCGGTGGAGCGCAGCCTGGGCCTGGCCACGGTGCGCATGCACACCGCGGCCGCGGCCAGCGACGCGCGCATCCCGGGCCTGGACAAGGCGGACGCGGCCAAGCTGCGCGATCAGCTTGCCGCACTCGGCGAAGCGCAGGCAGCCGGCCTGTGACCGCGTCGCCCCCGCCCTCGGTCCCGCCGCCGCCCGCGCCGCCGCCGTCGGCCCCGCCGGCGGACATGGCGGCCTGGCACCGGCTGCACCCGCTGTCCCCGCTGGTCCGCACCGGGCGCCACCTGGTGGCGCTTGGCATTCTCGTGCTGCTGCTGATCTTCGCCAACCACCGCGGCAACAGCAGCGACTTCATCAGCGACATCGTCGTGGTCGGGATCGTGCTGGTGGCCGGCGTGATCAGCTGGCTGGTCACCCGGTGGCAGGTCGCCGACGGGGTGCTGCGGATCGAGACCGGCCTGATCCGGCGGCAGTCGCTGCGCTTCCCGCTATCCCAGGTCCAGGCCATCGACGTGGTGCAGACCGGCCTGGCGCGGGTGCTCGGCCTGGCCGAGCTCAGGCTGCGGATGGCCGGCGCCGACTCCTCCGGCGGCCGCCTGGCCTGCCTGCCGCTCGCCGACGCCGAGCGGCTGCGGGCGCAGCTGCTGGCGATG
>JASHOI010000222.1 GCA_030041195.1 Streptosporangiaceae bacterium
AGGTCGCCGGTCACCCGGGCCTCGGTCACCGTGACAAAGCCGAGCCTCGGGTCCTTGATCCGGCGCTCCAGCATCTCGGCGACGATCTGCGCGATCGCCTCACCCAGCCTGCGCGCCCGGCCCGTGTCCACCATGGCTGGCTCACTCCTCCTCGCTGAACAGCCGCTGCCTCGCGGACAGCAGCTCGATATCGGGTCGTCCGGCGACGAAGCGCTCGCACGCATCGAGCACCTCGACGGCCCGCGCCGCCGTCGACGCCGCCACCGCCACGCCGATCTCGGCCCGCCGGTGCAGGTCGAGGTTGCCGGTCTCAGCCACGGACGCGCCGGGGAAGCGCCGGGTGACCTCGGCGATCAGCGGCCGGACCGCCGATCGCTTCTGCTTCAGCGAGCACACGTCGCCGAGCAGCACGTCGAGCGTTAGGGCACCCACGTACATTGCTCGCCTCCGGGGAGGTGTTTACCGCTCGCCTCCGGGGCTGCATTGCCTCCCCGCTCGCCTCCGGGCGCTTTAACCCGCCGCCTTCCCTCGTCGCTCAGTCGCTCGTTCCTCGCTCCCTCGCTCCTCAGTCCAGGCGGCGGCGCGCCCTTTGGCTCGCGGGGCCCTAGTCAGGCCCGGGGCTTCTCGCGCATCTCGAACGTCTCGATCACGTCACCGACATGGATGTCGTTGTAGCCGAGGCCGATGCCGCACTCGAAGCCCTCCCGGACCTCGGTGGCGTCGTCCTTGAACCGGCGCAGCGACTCGATGCTGAGGTTGTCCGAGACCACGACGCCGTCGCGGACCAGGCGTGCCCTGCTGTGCCGGGTGATCGTGCCGGACCGGACGATGCAGCCAGCGATGTTGCCGACCCGAGGCACCCGGAAGATCTCCCGCACCTCGGCGGTGCCGAGCTGGGCTTCCTCGAAGACCGGCTTCAGCATGCCCTTGAGCGCCGCCTCGACCTCCTCGATGGCCTGGTAGATCACCGAGTAGTAGCGGATGTCCACGCCCTCGCGCTGGGCGAGCTCGCCGGCCCGCCCGGCTGGGCGGACGTTGAACCCGATGATCACGGCGTCCGAAGCGATGGCCAGGTTGACGTCGTCCTGGGTGATCGCACCGACGCCGCGGCCGATGACCCGGAGCGCGACCTCCTCGCCGACGTCGAGCTGGAGCAGCGCGTCTTCCAGGGCCTCGACCGAGCCGGACACGTCGCCCTTGATGATGAGCAGCAGTTCTTCCCGCTCACCGGACTTCAGCGCCGACTCCAGGTCCTCCAGCGTGACCCGCGGCCGCCGCTGCGCGAACATCGCGCTCCGCTCCCTGGCCTCGCGCCGCTCGGCGATCTGCCGGGCGACCCGGTCGTCGTCCACCACCAGGAAGCTGTCGCCGGCATCGGGCACCGCGGTCAGGCCGAGCACCTGCACCGGCCGGGACGGCGGTGCCTCGGTCACCGGGTCGCGGTTCTCATCGAGCATGGCCCGGACCCGGCCGAACGCCTCGCCACAGACGATCGAGTCACCGATCCTGAGCGTCCCGCGCTGCACCAGCACGGTGGCGACCGGCCCGCGGCCCTTGTCCAGCTCGGCCTCGATCGCGACGCCCTGAGCCTGCTGGTCCGGGTTGGCACGCAGGTCCAGCTCGGCGTCCGCGGTCAGCACGACCGCCTCGAGCAGATTGTCGATCCCGGTGCCCTCGCGGGCGGAGACGTCGACGAACAGGTTCTGGCCGCCGAACTCCTCGGCCACCAGCCCGTACTCGGTGAGCTGGGCCCGCACCCGCGCCGGGTCGGCGCCCTCCTTGTCGATCTTGTTGACCGCCACGACGATCGGCACGCCGGCCGCCTGGGCGTGGTTGAGCGCCTCGGTGGTCTGCGGCTTTACGCCGTCGTCAGCGGCCACGACGAGCACGACCAGGTCGGTCGTTTCGGCGCCGCGGGCGCGCATGGCGGTGAAGGCCTCGTGGCCCGGGGTGTCGATGAACGTGATCTTCCGTTCCTCGCCGTCGACCTCGGTGTTGACCTGGTACGCGCCGATGTGCTGGGTGATGCCGCCGGCCTCGTGGGCCACGACGTTGGTGCGCCTGATCGCGTCGAGCAGCTTGGTCTTGCCGTGGTCGACGTGACCCATCACGGTCACCACCGGCGGGCGGGGCACGAGATCACCGTCGTCGCCCTCATCCTCGCCGAACTCGATGTCGAACGCTTCGAGCAGCTCCCGGTCTTCCTCCTCAGGAGACACGACCTGAACGTTGTAGTTGAGCTCGGCACCGAGCAGCTGGAGGGTCTCGTCGTTGACCGACTGGGTCGCGGTCACCATCTCGCCCAGGTGGAAAAGCACCTGCACCAGCGATGCCGGGTTCACGCCGATCTTGTCGGCGAAGTCACTCAGCGACGCACCCCGGGAGAGCCGGATGACCTGGCCGTTCCCGCGCGGGATCTGCACGCCGCCGATCGACGGCGCCTGCATGTTGTCGAACTCCTGGCGCCGCTGCTTCTTCGACTTCCCCCGGCGCTGGGGCCGGCCGCCTGGCCGTCCGAACGCGCCCTGGGTGCCGCT
>JASHOI010000223.1 GCA_030041195.1 Streptosporangiaceae bacterium
CGGCCACGGGGGGATCGGCAGGCACCGGCGCACCGCGCAACCGGGCGTCTGCGGCGGCCAGCGAGGCAGGCTCCCCGCCGCGGCCGTCCCGGCCGAGCAGCAGGCGCTCGGCCAGCGTCACGTCGTGACACCGCCCCACCCGCACGCCTGCGCGCAGCAGCGCCGGGTAGAGGCCGGCGCCGCTCGGCCAGACCCAGCGCACGCTCCCGGCGCCGGAGCGCTCGTAGTCGGCAACGGTGCGGCAAAGATCGGTGGCCGTTACGCCACGCCCGGCCCTGCTGCCGTCGGCCGAAAGCTCGCACAGCAGGCCCCCACCCGGCTCCCCATTCCTCGTCATGGGTCCCGGCGCGACAGCTACCCGCACATTAGAAGATTGTGCGGCAGGGGTCTGACAAAACGCCGCCTGTTGCCTGGGAGCCGACGAGCCCGGTTCCGCGCGCTACCGCGCCATATCGCGGTCTCGCTCACCCGGGCTGCGCGCCACCGGCACCGGATCCCTGGCCGCCACCGAGTTGCGGCCGGTTCTGCTGTATCAGCGTCATATCGGCGATGCTGGTCGCGGTGGCGGTGCTGCCGCTGACCGTCGCCACCACCGAGGCCTGGTTGCCGACCTTGACCGAGCCGATCCCGTCGCGCTGCGCGTCCACCATCGTGGAGCCCGTGACCACGTAGGTCTTCGTGAAGCCGTCCGAGCTCTTCAGCGTGATCGACGTGCTGCTCACGGCCGTGACGTCTCCGTCCTGCACGTCGACGGTCTCGTAGCCGCCGCCGGACTTTGCGATCACGAACTGGCCGTGCACCATGCCGAACTCCAACGGGCCAAACCTGCGCCCGAAGTGGTGGAAGCTGCCGCGCGTTCCGGCCTTGCCCGGGGATGCAGAAGGAAGCGGGCTGGAGGTCACCGCGCTGGGCGTGGCGGCGGGCGGTCCCGAGTTGGTCGCGGCAAGGGCCGCGCCCGCGCCGCCGAGCAGCGCGGCCACCGCAACCCCCGCCAGGACGTAGGGGCGGCGCGACGGAGAGCGCAGGCTCATCGGGCCGATCGGCCGTGTCGGGTCCACCTGTCCCAGTTCGATGACGTCTTCCGGCTCTGCCGGATCGGGCCGGTCGGGCGGCATCCACCAAGCCAGGTCGTTGTCTGACGACTCGTCCGACATCGGGAGACGGCTCCTTCCGGGGGTGGGCCTGCACACTCCCAGCGGTAGCGTCGCGTGCATAGCTGAACGCACGCTGAATAGCAGCACAGACCGCGCTGCAACGTCCTCCCGCGAACGCGCGCCCTCCGCCAGCCCGCCCAGTTTCCGCCCCCGGCGGCCCGGTTCCCGCCCCCGGCGGCCCCGTTCCCGCCCCCGGCGGCCCCGTTCCCGCCCCCCGCGGCCTGATTTCCATGATCTGGGTGGATTTCGACGTCATAGCGGTCGTTTTCCACCCAGATCATGGAACAGCCCCGCAGTCCCGGCGCCCCTGGCCGATCTGCTGGGGCTGCCGGGACTAGCGGGACTGGTGAGGCGAACGGGCGGTGGCGAACGCGGGTCAGCCGAGCGCGGGTCAGCCGAGAGCGGGTCAGCCGAGAGCGGGTCAGCCGAGCGCGGGGCGGTCCGGGCGGGCCGGCGGGCGCGGCACACGGCGGTGCGACGCCTCACCAGGAAGCTCGCCTGCGGCCCAGCCGGCCAGTTCGGCGGCCAGGTCAGCGAGGTCGGCGCGGTCCTTGCCCTCCTGCTTGCTGCTGGCTCCCTTTGCGGCTCCGCCCGAGCGCTTTTGCCTCGGCAGCGAGTGGCCGCCGGGCAGGCGCCGGGTCCAGCCCCCGGACGATTGGGCAGCCTGTGCGGCCTCGGTGGCCGGGTCCACGATCTGGGTTGTCTCATCGACTTCGCCCTCGGACGGCCCGGGCTCGTGGCGCGGCCGGAACGGGACGAGTCCTGGCTGCCCCTCGTCCGGCTCCTCCGGCTCGTCCTCGAGGACGTCGGCCCCGGCCAACGGATCCGGCTCGGCCATGCCGAGCAGGGCCGCCGCCGCCCGGGGATCGCGCGGACCGGGACGGCTGCCTGGCGGAACCGGCCCGCCCTGCATCTCGCGCGCCGCCGGGCCCGCGGGTGCCTGGGTGGGAACGTGAACGCCGCGGCCACGGTCCCTGGCGCCGACGTTGAGGTCCGGATGCACACCTTGCGACGTCATCGCCGCGTACACCGGTCCGGCACAGTCGTGCCGGTCGAGCAGCGCGGCGAGGTGCTCAGCCTCGGCGGCCGCTATTCCGAATACCACACGCGGCTGGCCCCACGGCTCCTCAAGCGAGTAGCCGACGTAACTGGAGACCGGCGGCAGCGGCTCTGTGCCCAGGCCGTGCATGGTGCGCCAGCGGTCCCAGGCCCGCTCTAGTTCCGTCGCAGCCCGCTGCGCACGCAACATTAACTCTGGATCACGCATGGTGATCACTCCCCTCGAAGCGACGGCACGCCCCGCCATTTGGCGGGCCCCCCGAGCCCGCACACCTCGCTGACGCACGGCACGCGAGCCACGTGCAGCGTGCGATTGCATGGTGCGGATGCCTGTCCGCCACCGCCGGTTCCCCTCGCCGACGGTGGCAGCGACCAGTATGGCGGAGGGCCTGCCGCGGGAAGAGTGATTACGAAAAGTTGAATGCTGATTACTTAGAGTGACCAGCGGAGCGATCAGCCGTTGCCGGCGGGGCTACGGGGATGCGGAGTTCCTGCGCTGCCGACGCCAGGACGCCCGCCATCTGCGCTCTTACGGCGCTGTAACGCCCTGAGGGCACTAACCCTGGGAGGCCGGATCGACCCCGGCTCTGTCCGCCAGACATCACGCTCCGCGAATGCCTGGTTCGGACTACGCCCCGTGATGCGGCGATCCCCACCGCCGGGGCCGACCCCCCCTTGTTCCTGCTTTCCGCTTGGCCGCCTCGATGCGCACGTAACCGTACGCAAGCTTCCCTGGCTGGGACACCACCAGGTCCGCGGCCAGGCGCTACTCCGAACGCTGCTGCGGGATCCCCGCGAGCAATGCGCGAACTTCTGTCTCCCGGTACCGACGGTGACCACCGAGCGTACGTATGGAAGTTAGCTTCCCGGCCTTGGCCCACCGTGTGACGGTCTTCGGGTCAACCCGGAACATGGTCGCTACCTCTGCTGGGGTCAGCAGAGGCTCGGCCTCTGGTGTGCGTGCAGACATATTGACGGCCTCTCCTCCTGGACCGGTACTACGATCCTACGTTTAATTGTGCTTGGCTCCACTGAGGAGCCTGCCGTGGATGTCCCATATGGTCTACTCAGACCATATTGCCATCACCAGCGGTGACAAGTCGACCACCAGGAGCAAAAGATTCTCCACGAGTCGCCCCGTTGCTCCATTGATCCGAGTCACGCTGCGTGATTCTAGCGACACGCAGCGTCGCAACGGGCAGATTCGGAAAAGTCATCCCCCCCTCCCCTCAGCTTCCTAGCTCGACTGCCTCCAGATCCCGCCACCTGGCCCGAAGCCGCTGGTACATGGCGGCTGCGAGTTCATACTCCCTGCTTGCCAGGGCGCTGATGGCGGCGGATACCTCAGCCACCGACTGGTCCGCGCGGAGCGCGTCGTCATCGAGCAGCTGAACCAACCCCCCATAGTCAAGTTCCACCAGGGAATGCGGATGGAACTCCTCCAGCCACCGCCCGATCTCCTCGAGCGCGACGCTGGCCCGCATCAGGTCGGCCGCGGCGGGCGCACCGTGATCTGGCTCTTCGCCCGGAATCCGCGGTCCCTGCGCAGTGCCCGGAACGCGCCGGACCGTGGCGAGTGCCCGCGCCACCCGCCTGCGCGCCTGGGCCATCGTCGTCGCGTAGATGAGCGTCCGGGTAGCCGCCGCCGTCGCCGGGCGGCTGGTCTCCCGCTCACCGGACGTGCCCAGCACCAGCCAGCGTTCGGTCGGCGCGAAGGGAATGAACCAGGTTGGCGGCACGGACCAGGTGCTGCTCTGGATGTAGACCCGCGACGCCATCCCCTTCCTTTCCCACTTGGCGAAGTCCTCAGCGGCCCGGGCGGCCTGGCCGGGCGCGAACGCGTCGGCGAGTGGTGACCGCGCCGTTGCCCGGAGCCTGCCGAGGGCCAGCCAGGACCGGAGCCTCGTCTGCCAAGGGCATATGTAGGTTGTACCGTCTGCCCACCGCACGTACGCGTGATCACTCTCCCGTGCAGGTGCAACGATCGGTGGCAGCGCGATAATCCTGCGCAGCGCTTCTTCACGCTCGGCTTCGAGCGCGTCCGCCCTGCGCGGCCTGTCCGCAGATGCGGCATATGCCTCCCAGCGGGCCCGCTCAGTCCGCCCAAAGGCAGATAGCGGTTCATACACCCGCAGAAAGGCAGCGCACGGCAGCATGATCAATCGTGACATACCGGGGCCCCTCAACAGAAGTCCCTGGCCGGATGAGATTGCAGTGAGCTCCTCCCAGCGGCTTCGGGCCTGACGTCTTCGGCATACCCTTGATCCCCGAGATCCCGCGTCAATGGCGACAGCGGGCCGACCCAGGAGTCACCGTCGTGACCAAAGTATTCGACAGTTCGGGCAGTCCAAACTCTGATGGCGGCGTCGGTGTGCCGCGCGGGCACGAGCAGGTCGTGTTCTGCCACGACGCGCCGACCGGGCTGCGCGCGATCATCGCCATTTACTCGACGGCCCTCGGGCCGTCGCTGGGCGGGACACGCTTCTACCCGTATCCGAGCGAGGATGCTGCCCTCGCCGATGTGCTGAACCTGGCGCGGGCGATGGCCTACAAGAACGCCATGGCCGGGCTCGATCACGGCGGCGGCAAGGCCGTCATCATCGGCGACCCGCAGCACCTGAAGTCCGAGGCGCTGCTGCGCGCGTACGGCAGGTTCGTTGAGTCGCTGAACGGCAGGTACGTGACAGCGTGCGACGTCGGAACCTACAGCGAGGACATGGACGTGGTGGCCAGGGAGTGCCGGCACGTGACCGGCCGCACCGTCGCGAACGGCGGCGCGGGCGATTCCTCGGTGCTGACCGCGTTCGGCGTCTTCCAGGGCATGCGCGCGGCCGCGGAGCACGTCTGGGGCAGCAGCAGCCTGAACGGCCGGACGGTCGGCGTGGAGGGCGTCGGGAAGGTCGGGCACCGCCTCGTCGACCACCTCGTCGAGGCCGGGGCCCAGGTGGCGATCTGCGACGTGGACGCCGGGGCCGTGGACCGGGTTCGGGCCAAGCATCCCGCGGTCAAGGTGGCGGCCGATCGCGACAGCCTGCTCGCCGGTGACATCGACGTCTTCTCGCCGTGCGCGCTCGGCGGCGCGATCAACGACGGCAACCTGGCCCTGCTGAACGCCAGGATTATCTGCGGTGGCGCCAACAATCAGCTCGCTCATACCGGTATCGAGAAGCTGCTGGCCGACCGCCATGTCGTCTACGCACCCGACTACGTGGTGAATTCCGGCGGGGTGATCCAGGTCGCGGACGAGCTGGCCGGCTTCAACTTCGAGCGGGCCAAGGCGAAGGCGGCGAAGATCTTCGACACCACGAAGAAGATCCTGGTGATGGCCGACGAAGAGGACGTGCCGCCCGTTGTCGCGGCCGACCGGCTGGCGGAGCGCCGGATGTCCGAGGTAGGCCGTTTGCGTGGCATCTGGCTCGGCGGTTCGTGACGATGTGGCGGGGCGCGTCGGCACGAGGTCCCGGACAGCCGATTCCCCAGCCCACACCGATAACTGACCACGGCCCGTCCGCAATGGCCGGAGGCGCCAACCGCCCAAACCAGGTACCGTTGTCTGTGCACGGAAGAACCAGCGCGCTGTGCTCCCGGCGGTGGGGAGACTGCGGGTTGTTCAGCTGTGCGAGAAAGCCCGCAAGCGTCAGCGCGCTGAGGGCAAACGTTCAGTGCGGTGACAAGGGGCCCTGACCGGGTTCCCGTACGTTCGAGGGGGTCGAGCCAATGGGGCGCGGCCGAGCCAAGGCCAAGCAGGTGAAGGTTGCCCGCCAGCTCAAGTACAGCGGCGGAGGCATGGATCTTGACCAGCTGCGGGCTGAGTTTGGTGTCGGCACGGAACAGCAGGATTCGGACGATCATGCTGCCTACGCGGACTTCGCGAACCGCTACTCCGTGGACGACGAGGACGATGAGGACGACGACGAGGACGACTACGCCGTAGACGATGACGAGGACGACTACGGCATAGACGACCTTGACGACGACGACCTGGACGACGACGACCTCGACGAGGACCTCGACGACGAGGACGACGACGACGAGGATGATCTCGACGACGAGGACGACCTCGATGAGGACCTCGACGACGAGGACGCTCCGGCCCGGGGGTTTCGGCGCGTAGGCGGCTGAGCCGGCCCTAACGGCCGTCCTCGGCGGGCGCATCCGGCCATTTCGCCGGTCGCGTTTGTCCGCGTTGCACGGTGCCGCCAGACGGGAGGGGTCAGGCGGGAGGGGTCAGGCGGGGTGCTGGCCGTGGAGCCGGACGGTACCCGCGCCCTTGGTTATCTCACCGGCCAGCCACGCCGTTACGCCGCGGGATCCCAGCAGGCCGAGCGCGGCGCCAGCGTCGTGCGCGCCGACCACGGCGACCATGCCCACGCCCATGTTGAAGACCCGCTCCATCTCCTCGTCGGCGAGCGAGCCCCACTCGGCCAGCAGCCCGAACACCGGCTGAGGGCTCCAGGTGGCACGGTCGAGCACGGCGTCGGTGTACGGCGGCAGCACCCGGGCCAGGTTCAGCGCCAGGCCGCCGCCGGTCACGTGCGCGAACGCGTGCACGTCGCAGCCCTCGGCCAGGGCCAGGCAGTCGCGAGCGTAGATGCGGGTCGGGACGAGCAGCTCCTCGCCGAGCGTCCGGCCGAGCCCGGACGGGGTCGCGCCGAGGTCCAGCGACCCGCCGGCCCGGCTCAGCACGTGCCGGACCAGCGAGAACCCGTTCGAGTGCAGGCCGGACGAGGCCATCGCGATCACCGCGTCGCCGGGCCCGACCCGGTCCGGCCCGAGCAGCCGGTCCGCCTCGACCACCCCGGTCGCCGCTCCCGCCAGGTCGAAGTCGTCCGGGCCAAGGTGGCCAGGATGCTCCGCGGTCTCCCCGCCGATCAGCGCGCAGCCGGCCTGAACGCACCCGTCGGCGACCCCGCCGACGATCGCGGCCACCCGGTCGGGGCGGATCCGGCCGCACACCACGTAGTCGGTGAGGAACAGCGGTTCCGCGCCGCAGACCACGAGATCGTCGACGACCATGCCAACCAGGTCGATCCCGACCGTGCCGTAGACGCCGAGCTGCTGCGCGATCACCACCTTCGTGCCGACGCCGTCGGTCGCGGTCGCCAGCAGCGGCCGCCGGCAGGCGGCGAGCTTGGCAGCGTCGAAAAGCCCGGCGAAGCCGCCGATGCCGCCGACGACCTCCGGCCTGGCGGTCCGGGCCACGGCCGACCGGATCAGGTCCACGGCCCGGTCTCCGGCCGCCATGTCGACCCCGGCACCGGCGTAGCTCAGCGCGGCGCCGCCGGGGATGTCCCGGGCGCCGGGGCCGTCCGGGGCGCTCACGAGCCTGCCTGCGCCGCGCTCACCACCGCGCGTTCCAGCAGGTGCTTGCCCTGCTCCTCGGAGGCGACCCCCAGCGGGTACTCGCCGTCGAAGCAGGCGCGGCACAACCGCTCCGCGGGCAGTGTGGTCGCGGCGATCAGGCCCTCCAGCGACACGTAGCCCAGCGTGTCGGCCCCGATCGACACCCGGATCTCCTCGGCCGACAGGCCGCCAGCGATCAGCTCGGCCCGGGTCGCGAAGTCGATGCCGTAAAAGCACGGCCAGGCCACCGGCGGGCTGGAGATGCGCACGTGCACCTCGGCGGCTCCGGCCTCGCGCAGCATCGCCACGATCGCCCGCTGCGTGTTGCCGCGGACGATGGAGTCGTCGACGACGACCACCCGCTGGCCCGCGATCACGTCGCGCAGTGGGTTCAGCTTCAGCCTGATGCCGCGCTGCCTGATCGTCTGGCTCGGCTGGATGAAGGTCCGGCCCACGTAGGAGTTCTTGACCAGGCCCTGGCCGTACGGGATGCCGCTGGCCTGCGCGTAGCCGATCGCGGCCGGCGTGCCGGACTCCGGGACGGGGATCACCAGGTCGGCGTCGACGGGATGCTCGGCGGCGAGCCTCTGGCCGACCTCGACCCTGGTTGCCTGCACGCTCCGGCCCGCTATCGCGGTGTCCGGGCGGGCCAGGTACACGTACTCGAACAGGCAGCCCCGTGGCTGCGGCTGGGCGAACCTGCGGGACCGCAGGCCACGCTCGTCGATCGTGACCAGTTCCCCGGGCTCGATCTCCCGCACGAACGACGCCCCGACGATGTCAAGCGCCGCGGTCTCGCTGGCCACCACCCAGCCGCGTTCCAGGCGGCCGAGCACGAGCGGGCGGAAGCCCTGCGGGTCGCGCGCCGCGTAAAGGGTCCGCTCGTCCATGAACACCAGCGAGTACGCGCCGCGGACCAGCGGCAGCGCGGCCAGGGCCCCGGCCTCGATGCCGTGGCTCTCGCCGTCCGCGGAGCCTCCGTCACCGGCACCGTCCGCCGGGAGCGTGAACAGCGCGGTCAGCACGTCGGTGTCGGACGTCGCTTCCGGCAGGCCGCCGGTTGCCCGGCCGCCGTCGCCCGCCGACGCCCGCACCAGCGCGGCGAGCTCCAGGGTGTTGATCAGGTTGCCGTTGTGGCCGAGCGCCAGGCTCGCCGACGGTGTGGTGCGGAACGTCGGCTGGGCGTTGTGCCACACCGACGAGCCGCTCGTCGAGTACCGGCAGTGCCCGACCGCGATGTAGCCACGCAGCGTGCTGAGCACCGGCGCGTCGAAGACCTGCGGGACCAGGCCCATGTCCTTGAAGACGACGATCCTCGAGCCGTCGCTGACCGCGATCCCGGCCGATTCCTGGCCGCGGTGCTGCAACGCGTAGAGGCCGAAGTAGGCGAGCGTTGCCACATCCTCGTCGGGCGACCAGACGCCGAACACCCCGCATGCATCCCGCGGCGGCCTGTCGGCGGGATCGAGATCATCCGTCAGGCGGCCATCAGGCTTGATCACCTCGACAGTGAACCCCTTTCATCCGCAGGAATCAAGTTCAGATCGGGTGGGCAGCCTTGGGGAGGATGAAAGAGGTTCAGTCTATGGCAGCACCGTGCGGGAATTGCCCGATCACGGGCCAGCGCCGACCGGCAGGTAGCCGGAGATGTCGGCGCGCGGGCCGCTGGCGCGGATCCGTCCGTCCGCCAGCGCGTCCGCCCAGGCCAGCCGGCCGGTCGCGAGCAGGACCCAGGTGACCGCGTCGGTTTCCACCACGTTCGGCGGGGTGCCGCGGGTGTGCCGGGGGCCCGCCACACACTGGATGGCCGCAAACGGCGGGATGCGCACCTCGACCGCGCGGCCGGGGGCCTTCGCGGCGAGCAGATCGAGCAGGTGCACGACGGCCAGCCGGGCGGCGTCGCGTTCGGGCCCCTGATCCAGATCGATGGCGTCCAGTACCGAGGCGACGCAGGCGGCCTCGAGTGCCTGCACGGTGACCGGGCCCGGCCATTCGGGGCGCCCGAGCGCCGCCCGCTGCGCGTTAACGACGGCGAGCAGGCGGGCGGGATCGCCTTTGCGTGCTGGCATCGCAGCGAACCTAGCCGGCCGGTCGGACACTTACGGGCAGGCCGAGGGCGGATTAGGTGTCCCCAAACCGCAGTTTTCGGCTCGTAACTTTTTACAACTTCTACTGGCAGAACAGGGCCAATACGAGTAATCGTTCGGGTATGCCTGGTAAGCGCAATGCTCGGTCGCGGGTTCGCGGCTCCTGGGCAGCCAGGCTGACTGGAGCCGCGTTCGCCATCCTGCTCGCCGCGGTGGGGGCCGCCGTGTACCTGGTCGTGGGCGGGGCGCACGCGGACAACTCCGCCTCGGAGCTGCCGACGCGCGTGCTCGCCACGCAGGCGATCGGGCTGGCCGATTCCGCTGCGGGGGGCTCCGACGGCGACACGCTCGTCACGGCGCCCTCGGGTCTGGCCTTCAGCGGCTCGGGGAGCGCCGGGGCCAACTGGACCGCCGACCAGATGGCCGGCGGGACCTACATCTTCATCTACCTTCAGGACGGGCTCTGCGTGGGTCCGGCCCGCGCCACGTCGGTGTCGCTGCAGCGATGCAGCCTCGAGGCCGACCAGCGCTGGGTGCGCCAGCACCCCGTGACCAGCAGCAATGGCCTGGAGTACTGGCAGCTGCGTAACCTGGGCGACGGCCGGTGCCTGACCGCGGTGGGCGCGGCCGCGCGGCTGGAACCCTGCCGGGCGTCGCCCGGGGCCAGCCAGCTCATCGCGTTCCTGACCACGTCCTGAGCGGCCGGCTCAGCCGAACAGCGCGGGCAGCGTGCCGCGGTGCGCGGCCGCCAGCTCGTCGAGCGGGATCGTGAAGCAGTCGACGATCTCCAGGGTGCTGCCGCCGGTCACCCCGAGCTCGGCGGCCGGCACGCCGTGGGCGGAGCAGAGCGCGGCGAAGTCGGCCTCGGCGCCCGGCACCGTGGCGACCACCGCCCGCGCCGCCGACTCGGCGAACAAGTAGGTGAACGGGTCCCCGGGCAGCCGCACCGCGCATCCCTCGCCGCCGGCCAGGCAGCTCTCGGCGAGCGCGATCGCCAGGCCGCCGTCGGAAAGGTCGTGGGCGGCGGCCAGCATCCCGCGCGCGGCGGCCTCGGCCAGCACGGCCGCCAGATTGCGCTCCGCGTCCAGATCCACCGCTGGCGGGCGGCCGCCGATGTGCTGGTGCGCGACGTGGGCCCACAGCGACCCGCCGAACTCCGGCTCGGTCCGGCCGAGCAGCACCACGCCGCAGTCCGGCCGGGCGAAGCCGATCGCCAGCCGCTTGCTCACGTCGTCGTGGACGCCGAGCACGCCGACGATCGGGGTCGGGTGGATCGCGGTGTCCGCCGTCTGGTTGTAGAAGCTGACGTTTCCCCCGGTCACCGGCACGCCGAGGGCCAGGCAGGCGTCGGCGAGGCCGCGTACCGCCTCGGTGAACTGCCACATGACGCCGGTGTCCTCGGGCGAGCCGAAGTTGAGGCAGTTGGTGACCGCCAGCGGCCGCGCACCGGTCGCGGCCACGTTGCGGTACGCCTCGGCGAGCGCGAGCTGGGTCCCCGCGTACGGGTCGAGCAGGCAGTACCTGCCGTTGCCGTCCACGGCGAGCGCGACGCCGAGCGAAGTATGCTCGTCGACCCTTATCAGCCCGGCGTCCTGCGGCATCGCCAGCACGGTCTCGCCGCGCACGTAGTGGTCGTACTGCTCGGTGACCCAGGTCTTGTCCGCCGCGTCCGCGGAGCCGAGCATGGCCAGGAGGGTCTTGCGCAGTTCGTCGCCCGCATCGGCCCGGGACAGCTCGGACGGGTCGCCGGCCTGCAGTTCATGCTGCCCGGGCGGGCGGCTGGCCGGGCGGTGGTAGACCGGGCCCTCGTCTGCCGCGGTGCGCGGCGGTATGTCGACCACGACGTCGCCGTGCCAGGTCATCTCCAGCCGCCCGGTGTCGGTGACCTCGCCGATCACGGTCGCTTCGACGTCCCACTTCGCGCAGATGTCCATGAAGCGCTGCAGCCCGGCCGGCTCGACGATCGCCATCATGCGTTCCTGGGACTCGCTCATCAGGATTTCCGCGGGGCCCAGCGATGCGTCCCGCAGCGGCACCGTGTCCAGCCTGACCCGCATCCCGACCCCGTCGCCGCCGCCGGCCGCCAGCTCGGTGGTCGCGCAGGCCACCCCGGCCGCGCCGAGATCCTGGACGCCGAGCACCAGGCCAGCGGCGTAGAGCTCCAGGCAGCACTCGATGAGCAGCTTTTCCTTGAACGGGTCGCCGACCTGGACACTGGGCCGCTTGGCTCCTTCGGCTCGGGCGCCACCCGCCGCCCCACCCCGAAAGGACGCGCTGGCCAGCACCGACGCCCCGCCGATGCCGTCCGGCCCGGTCTTCGCGCCGACCAGGACCACCGCGTTGCCCGGCCCGGTGGCCGCGGCCAGCTTGAGGTCTTCGTGCCGCATGACGCCCAGGCAGAGGGCGTTGACCAGCGGGTTGCCCGCGTAGCAGGGATCGAAGGCCAGCTCACCGCCGATGTTGGGCAGGCCCAGGCAGTTGCCGTAGAACGAGATGCCGCCGACAACTCCCGGCAGCACCCTGCGGGTGTCCGGCGCGTCCGCGGGGCCGAACCTCAGCGCGTCCATCACCGCCACCGGACGGGCGCCCATGGCCAGGATGTCGCGCACGATCCCGCCGACGCCGGTCGCGGCGCCCTGGAACGGCTCGACGTAGCTCGGGTGATTGTGCGATTCCAGCTTGAACGTCACCGCGTAGCCCTGGCCGATGTCGACGACGCCCGCGTTCTGCCCGATGCCCGCCAGCAGCGCGGCGGTCCGCGGCGCCTTGTCGGCGAACTGCTTGAGATGGGCCCGGGACGACTTGTAGGAGCAGTGCTCGCTCCACATCACCGAGTAGATCGCCAGCTCGGCGTCGGTGGGCCTGCGGCCGAGCATCCCGGCGATCCGCTGGTACTCCTCGCCGGTGAGGCCGAGCTCGGCGTAGGGCTGCGGCCGGTCCCGCGTCGCGGCGGCGTGCGGCACCGTGTCTATTTTCGGCCTCCGGGGCGCCTTTGGCCCGGTCACGCGGCGTCGTCCGTTCCGAGCGCCCGGAGTGCGGAGGTGAAGAAGCCCAGCCCGTCGTCGCCGGGGCCGGTCAGCGCGTCGATCGCGTGCTCGGGGTGCGGCATCAGCCCGACGATGCTGCCGCTCTCGCTGCGGATGCCGGCGATGCCGGCGGCCGAGCCGTTCGGGCTGGTGCCCACGTACCGCGCGAGCACCTGGCCGCGTTCCTCCAGCCCGGCCAGGGTGGCCGCGTCGGCCACGTAGGCGCCCTCGCCGCTCTTGAGCACCAGGGTCAGCTCCTGGCCGGGCGCGTAGGACAGGGTCCAGGGCGTCGCCGCGTTCTCGATCCGCACCCGGACATCCCGGCTGATGAAGCGCAGCCCGCTGTTGCGGGTCAGCGCGCCGGGCAGCAGCTGCGCCTCGCACAGGATCTGGAACCCGTTGCAGATGCCGAGCACCGGCAGCCCGGCCCTGGCCGCCGGCACCAGCTCGGCCATCACCGGCGCGAACCTGGCGATCGCGCCGCAGCGCAGGTAGTCGCCGTAGGAGAAACCGCCGGGCAGCACCACGGCGTCGACGCCGCGCAGGTCGCGGTCACCGTGCCAGAGCGGGACCGCGACGGCGCCGGCACGGCTGACGGCGCGGGCGGCATCGTGGTCGTCGAGCGACCCCGGAAACGTGATGACCCCGATGCGGATAGTAGTCATGAGCGCACCACCACGCTGGCAGATTACCGGCCAGGTCCAGGTGACGCGTGCACCGGCCGGTCACCGTGCATGATCGCGGCTCAGCCGGCGTCGCGGAGCGTCAGCACCTCGGGGACCGGCTCCGAGCCCGCCTCGGGGTGCGCGAGCGGCGCGTCGCTGCGCAGCTCGATCCGCTTCTGCAGGGAGACGACGGTCCCGCGGCCGGGGCGGCTGCGCAGCGTCACGTCATCGACGCAGGCGCGCATGATCGCCAGCCCGCGGCCGGACTCGGGGAGCTGGGCGAGCACCCGCTCCTCCTCGCGGCGGAGCCTGGACAGCCGGTGGCGCCGCGCGGGCGGCACGGACGCCGTGGGGAAGGGCCACTGTGCGGCCGGCCGGCGGCGCCGGAACCGGGACACCGAGCGCAGCGGCGTCACGTGCTTGGGCAGCGCGGCCGGGTCGAACCCGCGGCCGTTGTCCACGACCTCGAGCACGCAGCTTTGCGGGCCGACCGTCGCCGTGACCTCGTAACGGAACCCCGGGCCGCTGTGCCGCAGCACGTTCGTGCACGCCTCGGTCACAGCAAGCAGCAGGTCAGCGATGCACTCCTCGTCGACGCCGAGCCGGTCAAGAGTTTCACCGAGAACGTGCCGCACGACGGGAACGCTGATCGTCTCACGGGGAAACACCAGGCAGAACCGGGCATCCACGGCCGGCTCCCTGGCAGATGTCACCCGAGTACGCATCCGCTCCTTAGCTCCCCGTAACCCACAGGTCACCGCTGACCTCATTGTGAATGAATTCCCGTAGCGCGCTGCGGTAATCATGAAGTTGGGCGATCTCTGGACGAACAGTGCGCTTCACAACTGTAAACGGACAGTCCGTCACCGTGAGTTCAGCGGCGATGGCGCCCTGCTTCAGCCTCGGTTGCGGTGCCGCGCGCGGCCTTCAGCCTGGATTAAGCGGGCCGCACCGAGAACTCCTCGATCACCGGGTTGGCCAGCAGCTCGCTCGCCAGCTCGGCCACCCGGGCCACGGCGGCCTCGTCGGCAGGCCCGCCGAGCTCGATCTCGAACCGCTTGCCCTGACGGACGCCGACGACCTGGCCGAACCCGAGACGATGGCACGCGCTCGCGATCGCCTCGCCCTGCGGATCGTGGATCTCCGGCTTGAGCATCACCTCAACGACAACTCTGGCCACGGAGGGCAGCGTACGCCGGCCCCCGGCCGATTAGATCTGCAGGCCGCGGGCAGGGCTTGTGGCCAAGGCAGTCCGTGATGTCTGTCACGATGGCTGTATCGGACATTCGCCGCTTGACCTTCCGCGACTGCCGCCGGGTACTGTCACAGCGAGCGCCGACGGACAAACCGGCTGGTCCGGTCCCATCAGGGCAACCGTACCGGCCCCGAACAAGCGAGGAGTGGCACGTGACCGTCAACGACGCCGGGCGAGCTGCTTCAGCTGATTCCCTTCCCCGCGGCGGGCAGCCGGAGTCAGCGGAATTCATCCAGCTCCTGACCCCCGAGGGCGAGCGGGTCGAGCATCCCGACTACCCGCTCGAGATCTCGGCCGAGGAGATCCGGTCCCTCTACCGCGACCTGGTGCTGGTCCGCCGGATCGATTTCGAGGCCATCGCGCTGCAGCGCCAGGGCGAGCTCGGGATCTGGGCCTCGCTCCTCGGCCAGGAGGCCGCGCAGATCGGCTCCGGCCGGGCGCTGGGGCCCAAGGACTTCGCGTTCCCCACCTACCGCGAGCACGGGGTGGCCTGGTGCCGGGGCCTGGACCCGACCAAGCTCCTCGAACTGTTCCGCGGGGTCAGCCACGGCGGCTGGGATCCGAACGCGCACCGGTTCCACCTGTACACGATCGTGATCGGCAGCCAGACGCTGCACGCGACCGGCTATGCGATGGGAATCCAGCGCGACGGCGCGGTCGGCGAGGGCGGCGAGGCGGTGATCGCGTACTTCGGCGACGGCGCGACCAGCCAGGGCGACGTCAACGAGGCGTTCATCTGGGCCTCGGTCACGAACGCACCGGTCGTGTTCTTCTGCCAGAACAACCAGTGGGCGATCTCCGAGCCGCTGGAACGCCAGAGCCGGCAGCCGCTGTACCTGCGGGCGCACGGCTTCGGCTTCCCCGGCGTCCGGGTCGACGGCAACGACGTGCTGGCCTGCCTGGCGGTCACCAGGAAGGCGATGCAGGCCGCCAGGGAGGGCCAGGGGCCGACGCTGATCGAGGCCTTCACCTACCGGATGGGCGCGCACACCACGACCGACGACCCGACCAGGTACCGGCTGGCAGCCGAGCTTGAGACGTGGAAGCTGAAGGACCCGATCGAGCGGGTCAAGGCGTACCTGGTCCGCAACGACCTGGTCGAAGAGAGCTTCTTCACCGAACTGGACGCCGAGTCGGACCAGTTGGGCGCGAGAATCAGGAAGGCGTGCCGG
This sequence comes from Streptosporangiaceae bacterium, assembly GCA_030041195.1. The sequence continues at coordinate 15,762 of JASHOI010000223.1, forward strand.
GAGATGCCGGACCCAGACCCCATGGCGATCTTCGAGAACGTCTACGTTGAGCCCAACGCGCTGCTCGAGGCCGAACGCGACCAGTACGCCACCTACCTCGACGCCTTCGAGGAGGAGGTCATCGGATGACCAGGCTGACCCTGTCAAGGGCCCTGAACGAGGGGCTGCGCAAGGCTCTGGAGAACGACCCGAAAGTCTTGATCATGGGTGAAGACGTCGGGAAGCTCGGCGGCGTCTTCCGGGTCACCGACGGGCTGCAGAAGGACTTCGGCGAGGCCCGCGTGGTGGACACCCCGCTGGCCGAGTCCGGCATCGTCGGCACCGCGATCGGCCTGGCGCTGCGCGGCTACCGCCCGGTGTGCGAGATCCAGTTCGACGGGTTCGTGTTCCCGGCGTTCGACCAGATCACGACCCAGCTCGCGAAGATGCGGTACCGCTCGCGCGGCAACCTCATCCTGCCGGTGGTGATCAGGATCCCGTGCGGCGGCGGCATCGGCGCGGTCGAGCACCACAGCGAGTCCCCCGAGGCGCTGTTCACCCACACCGCCGGGCTGCGGGTGGTCGCCTGCAGCGACCCGGTCGACGCGTACGCGATGATCCAGCAGGCCATCAGCAGCGACGACCCGGTGATCTTCTTCGAGCCCAAGCGGCGCTACTGGGAACGGGCCGAGGTGGACGTCGCCGGCGGCCTGGACGCGGCGCTGCCGATGAACCAGGCGAAGACCGTGGTCGGCGGCACCGACGTGACCCTGCTGTGCTACGGCCCGATGGTGAAGACCTGCGTGGCGTCGGCCGCGGCCGCCGCCGACGAGGGCCGCTCGGTCGAGGTGATCGACCTGCGCTCGCTGGCGCCGCTCGACACCGAGACGATCTTCGAATCCGTGCGCCGCACCGGCCGGTGCGTGGTCGCGCACGAGGCTCCGGTGATCAGCGGCCTCGGCGCCGAGATCGCCGCGCGGGTGACCGAGGAATGCTTCTATCAGCTCGAGGCGCCGGTGCTGCGGGTCGGCGGGTTCGCAACCCCGTACCCGCCGTCGCGGCTGGAGGAGCACTACCTGCCCGACCTGGACCGGGTGCTCGACGCCGTCGACCGGACCTTCAGCTACTGAGAGGCCGTCGCATGCCGGAACTGAAGCAGTTCAAGCTCCCCGATGTGGGAGAGGGCCTGACCGAGGCGGACATCGTCAAGTGGCACGTCCAGCCCGGCGACAAGGTGGCGATCAACCAGATCATCGTGGAGATCGAGACCGCCAAGGCCGTGGTCGAGCTGCCGTCCCCCTACGAGGGCGTGGTGGCCAGCCTGCTGGTCCCCGAGGGACAGACCGCGGACGTCGGCACGCCGATCATCTCGGTCGAGGTCGGTGCGGACACCGGCGGCGGTGACCAGCCGCCGGCGCCCATCGGCGGCACGGCCGAGGACCTGGTCCCGCAGCCCCCGGCGGAGGGCGGGACCGAGCCGGGAATCGAGGGCACGCTGGCGCCCAAGGAGGAGGAGCGCCAGTCGGTGCTGGTCGGTTACGGGGTGAAGCCAGGCTCGACCACCAGGCGGGCCCGGAAGGCCGCCAAACCAGCCCCGGCCGCCAAACCAGCCCCTCTGGCCAGACCAGCCGCCGCAGCCCTGGCTGCCCCGCCAGCCCCGGCCGCCACAGCGGCCGAACCTGCCGCCTCCGGCAACGGCGCTGCCGTGCTGGCCAAGCCGCCAGTGCGCAAGCTGGCCAAGGACCTGGGCATCGACCTGTCCCGGCTGACCGGCACCGGCCCGGGCGGCTCGATCACGCGCGACGACGTGCAGTCCGCGGCACGCGCCCAGGACACGGCCGAGCCCGCGGACGGCGGCTCCGAGGTCATCGCGCTCCCCGAGTTCGCTCCGGTGACCGCGGTGGCCCGCGAGGAACGCATCCCGATCCGCGGGGTGCGCAAGCACACAGCGGCCGCGGTGGCCGGCAGCGCGTTCACCGCACCGCACGTGACCGAGTTTCTGCAGATCGACATCACCGAGACCATGGCCGCGACGGCCCGGCTGCGGACGCTCCCGGAGTTCGCCGGGGTCCGGGTGTCGCCGCTGCTGCTGGCGGCCAGGGCGCTGATGATCGCCGTCGCCCGGCACCCGATGATCAACTCAACCTGGGACGAGGACGCCCAGGAGATCGTGGTCAGGCACTACGTGAACCTCGGCATCGCCGCCGCAACCGACCGCGGGCTCGTCGTGCCGAACATCAGGGACGCGCACGCGCTGTCCCTGCCGGGCCTCGCCCGCGCGCTGAACGAGCTCACCGAGACCGCCAGGGCCGGCAAGGCGACACCCGCCGACCTGCGCGGCGGCACGATCACGATCACCAACGTCGGCGTGTTTGGCGTGGACACCGGAACGCCGATTCTCACCCCCGGCGAAGCGGCGATTCTAGCGTTCGGGCAGGTCAAAGATGCGCCATGGGTTCACCAGGGGCAGCTCGCTGTGAGGAAGGTCACGACCCTTGCCCTGTCGTTCGACCATCGCATCGTCGACGGTGACCTGGGCTCCGCGGTGCTGCGCGACATCGGTTCGATGCTCGAGGACCCCTTGCGGATGCTCGCCTGGTCCTAACCCGCTCCCCCCGCTACCGAAGGGACCGCAATGATCAGGCACGTTGTGTTATTCGCGTGGATTCCCGAGGCCACTGACAAGCAGAAGCAGCAGGTAGCCCAGGAGCTAGGGGCGCTGCCGCCGCTGCTGACCGGGCTGCGATCGTTCCATGCCGGGCCGGACGCCGGCATCATCGAGGGCAACTTCGACTTCGCCCTGGTCGCGGATTTCGACGATGCGGACAGCTACCTCGCCTACCGCAACCACCCCGCCCACCGCGCCGTCGTGGAGCAGGTGACCAACCCCATCACCAAGGAGCGCGTGGCCGTCCAGTACGAGATCTGACCGCCCCTAGAAGGACTCTTCGGGGAGGTCCATGAGGTCGAGAGTGGTGGCCTCCGCGATCTGGCGCTCCACGGCGAGCCTGGGCAGGACGGTGGCGGCGAAGAAGCGGGCGGCGCCGATCTTGCCCTCGTAGAAGGCCCGGTCGGCCCCGGAGACGCCCTCGTCGAGCCGGGCCTGCGCGATCTCCGCCTGCCTGGCCAGCAGCCAGCCGATGATCAGGTCGCCCAGCGCCAGCAGCAGCCGGGTGGTGTTGAGGCCAGCCCGGTAGATCTGCGGCGGCTGCTGGATGCTCGCGCCGAGGAAACCGTGCATGGCGGCCACCATGGCCTCGACGTCGTCGGCCGCCGCGGCCAGCGCGGCGCGCTCGGCCTTGAGCCTGCCGTTGCCGGCCTGCCCGGCGGCGAACTCCCTGACCTGGCCGAGCAGGTAACCGAGCGCCTGCCCCTCGTTCCTGACGATCTTGCGGAAGTACAGGTCCATGCCCTGAATCGCCGTGGTGCCCTCGTAGAGGCTGTCGATCTTGGCATCCCGCACGTACTGCTCGATCGGGTAGTCCTGCAGGAAGCCCGAGCCGCCGAGGGTCTGCAGCGAATGGGTCAGCATCTCGTAGGCCCGCTCCGAGCCGACGCCCTTGACGACCGGCAGCAGCAGGTCGTTGAGCGCGGACGCCAGCTCGTCGTCCCTGCCGTCCGCGGCGGCGACCTGCAGCGCGTCCTGGAACGTCGAGGTGTAGAGCACCAGCGCCCGCATGCCCTCGACGTAGGACTTCTGCAGCATCAGCAGCCTGCGCACGTCCGGGTGGTGGATGATCGTGACCCGCGGCGCGGTCTTGTTGGCGAACTCGGTGAGATCCGCGCCCTGCACCCGGGCCTTCGCGAAGTCCAGCGCGGTGAGGTAACCGGCCGACAGCGTGGCGATCGCCTTGGTGCCGACCATCATCCGGGCGAACTCGATGATGACGAACATCTGCCTGATGCCGTCGTGCACATCGCCAACGAGCGTGCCGACCGCGGGGCGGGCACCGCCGAACGTCAGCTCGCAGGTGGTGGACGCCTTCAGGCCCATCTTGTGCTCGACGTTCGTCGCGTAGACGCCGTTGCGCTCGCCGAGCTCACCGTCGGGGCCCACCAGGTACTTGGGCACCAGGAACATCGACAGCCCCTTGGTGCCCGGGCCGGCACCGTCCGGCCGGGCCAGCACCAGGTGGAAAATGTTCTCGGCCATGTCGTGCTCGGCACCGGTGATGAACCGCTTGACCCCCTCGATGTGCCAGGTCCCGTCGGGCTGCTGGATCGCCCGGGTGCGCCCGGCGCCGACGTCGGAGCCCGCATCGGGCTCGGTGAGCGCCATCGTCGCGGTCCACTTGCGGTCGATCGCGAGCTGCGCGAACCGCTTCTGCTCGGGCGTGCCCATGCGCCACAGCGCGTGCGCCATCGAGGCGCCGCTCGCGTACATCCAGACGGCTGGGTTGGCCCCGAGGATCAGCTCCGCGACCGCCCAGTGCAGCGACCGCGGGGCCTGGGTGCCGCCGAGCTCGGCCGGGAGCTCCAGGCGGAACCATTCGGCGTCCTGGAACGCCTGGAAGGACTTCTTGAATGCCTCGGGCACGCGGACCGACGAGGTTTCCGGGTCGAACACCGGAGGGTTGCGGTCCGCCTCGGCAAACGACTCCGCGATAGGCCCGACGGCGAGCCGGTTCACTTCATCGAGGATCCCGCGCGCTGTTTCCTCGTCGATCTCGGGGAAATGCTCCGAGCCCAGGACATCCTGCCGGCCCAGCACCTCGAACAGGTTGAACTCGATGTCCCTGAGATTGCTCTTGTAGTGACCCATGGCTGCCTCCCCGCCCTCGCCCCGGCAAGATCGTTACTCGCGAGTAACTTACAGTATACTACTTGCGGGTAGACTTGGGCTAGCGGCGAAAATGCCCCCGGCGTGCTACTTCAGGATGTTGACCGCCCTGGCGATGACCAGGGCACCCATCGCGAGCGACACCGCCGACTGCACCGCCATGGTCGCCTTCGCCCACCGGGAGAGCGGCATGACGTCCGTCGGGCTGAACGCGGTGGCGTTGGTGAACGACAGGTACAGGTAGTCGACGAAGTAGGGCCGCCAGTCCGGCGGAGCCAGCTGCGGCGACACCATCTGCGGGAACATCAGGTCGGGGTACTCCCGGGTTCCCTCGGCCCGGTGTACCGGCCCGCCGCGGTCGAACTCCCAGTACCAGAGCCCGAAGGCGATCACGTTGGTGGCCCAGATGGACGCGCCCGAGGCCAGCAGCGGGCCGGCCGACGCCGTGTCCGGCAGCGCCAGAATGATCGCCCGGATGAGCAAGACGGCGGAGATCGCGTTCGCCGCGGTGATCAGCATGATCAGCACGATGCTGCCCGCGCGGGCCACCGGGCCGCCGCGCTCGATGCGGACCGGGTTGACGAGGATCAGCGCGATGCCCAGCGCACCCTCCAGGGTGGGCAGCAGAGAGTGCGGCAGCGGCTTGGTCAGCGAGTCGGACAGCAGAAGCTGCAGCACGATCGCGACGGCCACGCTCACCGTGACCGGCCACCGCTTCTCGCCCCTGCTTCTGCGCCGCCAGGCGGGGACAAAGCCGCCCACGAGCCGCCCGGCCTTGACCTGATCGGCAAGCCGCATCAGTTCGGTCCATGGATCGGGCGGGCGGTACCCGTCGGCCGGCTGGTGCCCCTCTGGCGGCCGCTCGCCCGCCGCTCCTGGTTCCGCCATCTGCCCATTCTCGCCGCCGCGCCGCCGCCGACGGGAATCAGGCGCTCGTAGACTCACTGCATGATCTGCCGAGTCTGGCGCGGCTGGACCACGAAGGCGAATGCCGGCGCCTACGAGCGCGTCGTCCGGGGCGAGGTCATCCCCGGCATCGAGGCCAGGAAGATCCCCGGGTTCTTGTCGATTGACCTCGTCCGGCGCGAGCGAGAAGACGACGTCGAGTTCATGACGCTGATGTGGTTCGACTCCGTGGATTCGGTACGGGCGTTCATGGGCGACGACTACGACGTGGCGCACGTGCCGGCCGCGGCGCAGGCGGTGCTGAAGGACTTCGACAAGCGATCGGCCCACTACGAGGTGCTGGACCGGCGGGATCAGGCGGGCTGAGCCACGCCTGCGGGCCGGCCGCTCCGAGGAGCGCGGCCTGCGCAGACCCAGCCGATCGCGCGCCGCACGCCGCCGGGGCCGGCCACGGCATCGGGGATACTGGGCGTGGTTGCTGACATGCCCGGTCAGACGTCGGAGGTTACGTGCAGCAGATCCTCGCCCTCTCCCGCTGCGCCGTCATCGTGCGGCACTGGTTCGAGATCAACCTGGACGATGCGTCCATGGAGCACGGCGCCCGGATCGAGGTGCGCGAGCTGGTGCCGCAGCCGCGCCGCGGCAGCGAATCGGCGGCACAGCTCATCACCGTGGACCGCCCGTTGTGGCGGGCCGACCTCTTCGACCGCCTCACCGACCAGCCGGGCAGCTACGCCGTGGCCCACTTCCATCCCGAGTTCACCGGCAACGAGCCGTGTTCGAGGCTCTGGGACGCGGCGCTGACCGCGAGCCCCTGGGACTGGCTGCGCGACCAGATGGCCACCGCGGGCGCCGCGTCCGGCCATGCGTGGCCGATCGAGCCGGCCGACGCCAGCGAGCTCAGCGGCCTTGCGGACACGGTCGTCACGATCGCCCGGCAGGTCGCGCCCGAGCGCTGCGGCTCCGCAGCCGATTGCTACCGGCTGACCCGGGATGCGCGGGAATCGGTGCAGCTCATGATCGAGTACCTGCGCCGGCCAGACCTGCTGAACGAGGACTGGGTCTCGCCCTGGCGGCAGGCAGCCTAAGGCCCGGCTCCGGGCAGGAGCGCCCGGCCCGGCAGGCCCCGGACCGGACTTGTCACGGGAACACGGAGCCGCGCAGCCTCCGTGCGCCGTCGTGCAAAACCGAATCTCGTTCTAGAAGCCTCTGGGCGCAAACCGAATCTCGTTCTAGAATTGTCTGCATCCGTCGGTGGCACGCAAAACGGGGTGAACGATGACGCTTGGCCTGACCGAAGAGCACCTGCAGCTGGCGGAGGCCGTCAGCGCCTGGGCGCAGCGGCACTGCGCAGCCGACGTCGTTCGCGCCGCCGCCGACGGGCCGGACAGCGGATCGGCGCACTACCTCGCCTCGCTTGCGCCCGGCCTGGCCGAGCAGGGCCTGCTCGGGCTGCACGTCCCGGAGGAGGACGGCGGGCAGGGGTACGGCCTGCCGGAGCTGGCCATCGCCCTGGAGGAACTCGGCCGGGCACTGGTTCCCGGAGCGTTCCTGCCGACCGTGTTCGCCAGCGCTGCGCTGGTCGCGGCCGACGTCACCGGCAAGCTGGTCACCGAGCTGGCGGACGGGTCGAAGACCGGTGCGACCGGCCTGGCCGCGGGACTGATCGGCGCCCGGGATCGCAACGGCGATCTGGTCATCGAGGGAGAATCCGGGCCAGTGCTCGGCGGGTCCATCGCCGATCTCGTGATCCTCCCGGTACAGACGGAAGGCGGCGAGGTCTGGGCCGCGATCGACGCGAGCAGTCTCGACATCACCGGGCTGGAGAGCCTCGACCTGACCAGGCCGGTGGCCAGGGTCCGCGCCGACCGGGTCGCCGTGCCGGCCGACCGGCTGCTGACCGGCCTCGACAGGACCGCGGTGACCGGCCTGGCGGCGATCCTGTTCGGCGCCGAGGCGTCCGGCATCGCCGACTGGGCCACCCGCGCTGCCAGCGAGTACGCCAAGATCCGGCACCAGTTCGGCCGGCCGATCGGCCAGTTCCAGGCCGTCAAGCACCGCTGTGCGCGGATGCTGACGCAGGCCGAGCAGGCCGCGGCCGCGGTGTGGGACGCGGCCCGCGCGGAGCCCGGCGAGCAGCGCGAATTCGCCGCCTCGGTGGCCGCGGTCGTCGCGCTAGACGCCGCCGCCTGGTGCGCGCACCAGTGCAT
>JASHOI010000224.1 GCA_030041195.1 Streptosporangiaceae bacterium
CGATTGCGCCACGGACCGGCGCGGCCAGGTCGCGCAGCTCACCGACGAGGGCTTCGCCGCGCTGGCCGCGGCAGCCCCGGGCCACGCGGAACAGGTCAGGCGGTCCCTGATCGACCGGCTCACCCCCGAGCAGGTCGGGCAGCTGCGCGAGATCAGCGCCGCGATCCTCGCGGGCGCCGAGCCGCTGCCCGAGGGCAACGACGGCCCCGACGGCTGCGGGAGCTGCGCGGGCTAGTCCGGCTGGCCCGCGGCCTCGAGGTCGTCGACGTTGGCGAGGTCGGCGAGGTTGGCGGCCATCCGGTCGGCGATCGCGGCCGGGCCGGGACCCGGAACGTCGCGCAGCCCGGTGACGACGCCGGCCTGGTCGAGCGCGCTCCGGTTCTGGCTCAGCTTGTCCTTGGCCTCGACGTCCGTGATCGTCATCTCGACGCCCACGATCGCCTTCAGCTGGCCGTTGATGTATTCCGGCGGCGCGTCGGTCACCGCCCACGGCCGCGCGGCCGCCGCCTCATGACGCCGGGTGAGCCGGGTGACCAGGTCGCGCAGCCATTCGGCGTCCCGGTGGACGGTGAGGCTGCCGGTGAGATGGACGGCCTGGTAGTTCCAGGTGGGCACCACCCGGCCGTGCCTGGCCTTGCTCTCGTACCAGGACGGCGACACATAGGCCTGCGGCCCGTGCACGATGGCCAGCGCGAGCGAGCCCGGCTGCACCGTCTGCCACTGCGGGTTGGCCAGCGCGACGTGGCCGAGCAGCCTCCCGTGCCCCCCTTCGCCGTCGCCGAAGCCCGGCGGCCGGTCCCAGATCACCGGGAGCAGGGTGGCGACGGGCTTGCTGCCGTCGAACGTCACGAGGTCGGCCGCCCCGGCGGCGTCGACGAACGCGGCGATCTCGGCCAGGTCGGTAACGGCGAAGTGGCGCGGCACGTACATGCCAACCAGGCTACGTGCCCGGCGGCCACGGCTATCCTGGGTTATAACGCGCTGACGGAGACGAGTAGCGCGGGATCACGCGAGTGAAGAGAGCCGCCGGCAGCTGAGAAGGCGGCCTCGCGCCCCGGACGCGAAGACCCTCCCGAGCGCGGGGAGAAACGGCCGTCGCACCCGGCGATGTGCCCAATGCCCCGCCGGCCAGCCCCCGTCAACGGGCCCGAACGAGGCGTCGCCACCATCTGGCGTCGCGAAGGTGCGGTGGCACCGCGAGTTCCCTTCTCGCCCGCACTCCCAAGGGGTCGTCGAGCACATCCCCGGAGGAGTGCGATGATCTCTCGTGTTCTGGCTGCCGACGTGCCGAAGCACGTCGGTGAGCAGGTAAGGATCGCCGGCTGGCTGCACCGCCGGCGTGAGCTCAAGTCGGTGACGTTCCTGATCGTGCGGGACCGGTCGGGCCTGGCCCAGGTCGTTGTCGCGGCCCCGGGTGAAGCCGGCCCGGCCACCGCCCCCGGCCTGCCCGAGGAAACGGTCATCGAGGTCACCGGCCTGGTCACGGCCAGCGCCCAGGCACCCGGTGGTGCCGAGCTGACCGGGCCGGTGATCACACCGCTGTCCGGCCCGGCCGCCGCGCCGCCGTTCGACCTGTACCGGCCGGCGATCACCGCGAGCCTGCCGACGATTCTCGACCACGCGCCGACGACGCTGCGGCATCCGGCGCTGCGGGCCGGGTTCGAGATCGCGGCGGCCAGCGTCGCGGGCTTCCGCGCGACACTGGACGGCCTGTGCTTCACCGAGGTGCACACGCCCAAGATCGTCGAATCGGCCACCGAGTCGGGCGCGAACGTGTTCGGCATCGACTACTTCGGCCATCCCGCCTACCTGGCTCAGTCACCGCAGTTCTACAAGCAGGCCATGGTCGGCGTGTTCGAGCGGGTCTTCGAGGTCGGCCCGGTGTTCCGGGCCGAGCCGCACGACACCGCGCGGCACCTGGCCGAGTACACCAGCCTCGACGCCGAGTTCGGCTTCATCGCCGACCACCACGACGTGATGGCGGTGCTCCGCGACACCGTCGCCGGGATGGCGGCGGGGGTGGCATCTCGCGCCGGGGCCGCGCTGGACCTGCTGGGGCTGGCGCTGCCGGTGGTGCCGGAGCAGATCCCCGAGATCCACTTCGCCGACGCGCAGCAGCTGATCGCGGCGCACACCTCCCGGGACCCGCGGGGTGAGCCGGACCTCGCGCCCGAGGACGAGCGCTGGCTCGGCGACTGGGCGGTGCGTGAGCACGGCTCCGATTTCCTGTTCGTGACCGGGTACCCGATGGTCAAGCGCCCCTTCTACACCCATCCCGACCCGGCCAGGCCCGGCTTCTCCAACAGCTTCGACCTGATCTTCCGCGGGGTCGAGCTGGTCACCGGCGGGCAGCGGCTGCACCGGCACGACGACTACCTGGCCGCGCTGGCCGAACGCGGCGAGGACCCGCGGTCCTACGCCGGGTACCTGCAGGTCTTCGAGCACGGGATGCCACCGCACGGCGGCTTCGCGATCGGCCTGGAACGCTGGACCGCCCGGCTGACCGGCGCGGCCAACGTGCGGCAGGTCACACTGTTCCCGCGCGACCTGCACCGGCTCAGCCCGTAGCGTCAATAGGCCACGGTGATCCGGCGCCGGAACGCCTCCCCGTCCTCCAGCTCGTCGGCGAACGCGATCGCGTAGTCGGGGATGCTGATGTGGCTCTGGCCGTCGTCGTCGACGAGCAGCTGGTCCCCGCCGACCCGGAATTCGCCGGTTCGCTCCCCCGGGCCGATCACCCCGGCCGGGCTGACGTAGGTCCAGTCGAGGTCATCGATCTCGCGGTAGACCTCCTCGAGCGTCCTGGCGTGGGCGAGGGCGGTGGGCTTGGCGGCCGGAGGGAAGTCCGGGGTGTCCAGAAGCTGCCGGCCCGGCGCCACCTCGAGGCTGCCGGCCCCGCCGACCACCACAAGGCGGCGCACCCCTGCCCGGCGCAGCCCCTCGGCCAGGCCGCGGGCGGCGCCGAGCAGGCTGTCCTCCGGGTCCTCGCCATCATCGCCGCGGCGCGGGCCGGTCGCCGACACGACCGCGTCCTTGCCGGCGGCAAGCCGGGCCACCGAGCCTGGGTCGCTGGCGTCGCCGGTGACGGTCTGCACGACAAGGCCCTCGACCGGCGCGCCGCTTCTGGTGGCTGCCATGACGGTATGTCCCCGTGCGAGCAGCTCTGCGGTGATTGCCCGGCCGATGGCACCAGAAGCGCCGAACACGACTATCTTCATGGTTTCACCTCATCACGCGCTGGGCTCGCTTGCGCCCGGCCACGGTAGGTGCTTCCCGTGACGGACCGGCACAATCTCGATGCGGGCGCTGCGCTGCTGGTCAGCGGGGAATTACCAGAACCTTGCCCACTGCCCCGGCCTCGACCGCGTCCTGAGCGGCGGCGATCTCGTCCAGCGGGAACCTGCTGACCGGCAGCTCGGTCAGCGCCCCATCCCTCAGCGCCGCGGTGATGTCCGTCGCGGCCCGGTCGAGCGCCTCTGCCGGTACTCCGTAAACCAGCACGAACCTGACGATCACGTTCGCGCCCATGCAGGCCCGGACCGGCAGCACCGGATCGGTCGCCTCGGCGGCGTAACAGGCGATCCGCGCATCCGGCCGCGCTATCACCGCGAGGTCGAGCTGCAGGTTCGCGCCGAGCGCCACCTCGACCACGCGGTCGACGCCGGCCGCGCCAGCAACGGAGCTGATCTGCTCGGCCGCGTCCGGCTCCCGGTAGTTCACGACGAGGTCCGCGCCCGCCTTAGCGGCCAGCTCGGCCTTCTCCGGCCCGCTGACGGTGGTGATCACCCGGGCGCCCGCGTGCTTGGCCAGCTCGATGGCGAAGTGGCCGACCGCGCCCGCACCGCCAGCGACCAGGACGGTCTTCCCCTCGATCGGACCGTCGGCGAACAGGCACCGGTGCGCGGTCATCGCGGGAACGCCCAGGCTGGCGCCGAGCTCGGCCGAGGCGCCCTCGGGCAGCGGGACCGCCTTCCGTTCCGGGACGACGGTCCACTCGGCGGCGGTTCCCCACGGGCTGTCGTGGGCCGCCAGCCACAGCCACACCCGCTGGCCGATGCGGGCCGGATCCACACCCCGGCCGACCGCGTCGATCACTCCCGCGCCGTCCTGGTGCGGGATCTGGAAGCCGTCGATCGGCCGCGCGGTAGCGCCGCTCCGGGACTTCCAGTCGGTGGGATTGATGCCGGAGACGCTCACTTTGACCCGGACCTCCCCGGGGCCCGGCTCGGGCCGGTCAATCTCCTCCACCCGCAGCACCTCGGAAGCCGCCCCATGGTGGTCATAGGTCGCAGCTTTCATCGCAGGAACGCCTCCGGACTCATCGACTGCTGGCCACCGCGATTGTCTCATCGCCCCGGCACGAGGACGCCCTGCACCTCTGCCAGGACGGGTTTCGGCCGGCCCAAGATTCATGATCAAGGCCGCGGGCAGCACGCCGCGGCCGGCTATCTGGAATAAAGTCTAGACATTTTCGGTACACTCCATTTGGACCACTACGTCGAACGTGCGCGCCAGCACGCTCGGCCCGATCCAGTCGTCAGTAGCACCACAGAGCACGGGAGGGGCCTACGAGCTGAAGGGCTGTTCCTCCGAGTTGTCGGGTAGCACGTAGACCTTGCTCCACCCGGTGCGCTTGGCCTGGCCGAGCGCAGTGTCCGCCGCGCCGATCAGTTCGGCCAGCGCCCTCCTGGACTCGTTCAGCACGGCGACGCCAATGGAGACGGTGAGGCGGAACACGAAGCCTTCCTGGCTGCCAGACTCAATGGCTATCGGCTCGGCCGCGATATAGTCGCGCAACCGTTCACTGATCCGTTGCGCTTCCTGCCTACTAGTTTGCGGAAGAAGGATGGCGAACTCTTCACTGCCAAACCGGCCAATCAGGTTATCACCGGGTAGCTGGTCCCGGAGCATACCCGCTATGTCACGGATAAGTTGATCATGCACAAATTCACCAGCTATATCGTCGACATCACGGAAGTGATCAATATTTACCATTGCCAGGGCAAGCGGAATGCGGCTGCGCGTCGCCCGGAAAAACTCGGCTTCGGCCTCGCGTTGCCAGGTGCCGGCGTTGAGCAGTCCAGTTTTGGCGTCAATCCGAGTGTGGGAAACCAGCTGGGCGCGCAGGATCGAACGCTTGCATAGCACCACGGATGGGAGCGCAAGGGCCATGAGTATCGGGTTAATCCTGACCACCAGGGTGAGCGATACCGCAAGGCTGAGCTCAAGGAGATCGGAAGCGAGCGACTCCCGGTTTCCTACCAGGTCACGCACGCGTGACCCCGGATCGGAGATCTTGATCGCAACGACGAGCAGGCCGTCGTTGATGATCCAGCCCAGCACCCCGCATGCGGCGACGCTCGCCGTCCAGGTGAGGGCGTGTGCGCCGCTTTTAGGAAAGGGTCCCGCGACCGAAGCCGGAATGGAGTGGAATAGTACCGACGCAAAACCGTAACCGAGGCTGTAGGTCGCTCCGCTGAAAACCCGCCGGTAGGCCACTGCGCCCGGCAGCCGCCAGATCTTGTACGCCGTAAGTGGAACAGGCGCCAGAAAGGCGAACACCGGAGGCAGCGCAACGGCGATGGCCAGCAGCCAAACCGACTGGAGGTCCCTGACGAGCTCGCCGTGAGTCTCCCTCAGGCTCCGAGTCGACTCGACCGCGATGATCCCGCACGCGAGCAGCGCCACGCCCAGAAAAAACGCCGAGCCGTGCCAGTGGGCGCGCGCGACGGCAACTCCGGCCGCACCAGCTGCGACCGCTATGACGCTTAGGAGGTACCTACGCAGTGGTGCAGAGACAGTCCAGAGCTGCCACCGCCGCATGCTTCTCGCTGCACGCCACAGACGGCTTGGCAGCACGTAATGCAGGCGGAGGGCAGCCACGGGCTCTCCGAGCGATGATTGCAGCAACTTTCATCGTGTACGGGCAGTAATGTCACATCGTCACAGAGAGCTAGCCCCACTGTCAAGGTGGGCTAGCACGCCACCCACGACCGCCCCCAGACACGAAAGGAAGGCCATGCGCGCCGACTGGAACTGACCCCTGCCACCGACCAGAACCCCCACCACCGAAAGGAAGCCTCCGTGCGCGCCGACTGGAACTGACCCCCGCGACCCACCAGAACCCCACCACCGAAAGGAAGGCCCCATGCGCGCCGACTGGAACTGACCCCGGGCACCGCCATCACCCCACCGACCGAAAGGAAGGCCATGCGCGCCGACTGGAACTGACCCCTGCCACCCACCAGAACCCCCACTACCGAAAGGAAGTCTCCATGCGCGCCGACTGGAACTGACCCCCGCCACCGACACCACCCCACCCACCGAAAGGAAGCCCCCATGCGCGCCGACTGGAACTAGCTGAGATCGCAGACGGAAGGACTGCTCAGATCACTGAAGAGCAACGGCCAGTCCCCCATGCTGGCCGGGCTGGGATCGGTCGGCGTGGTCCATCGCGGCCCACGCCGCACCATCCGCCACTATCTCCATGGCAGTGTA
>JASHOI010000225.1 GCA_030041195.1 Streptosporangiaceae bacterium
CAGGCGCGGCGACTGGTGTCGGCTGCGGCAGCCGCGGCGGCCACCGGGCAGGCGGACTGGGTGCAGGAACTGGCCACGCGCGCCCTGGCCGTCACCGGCGATCCGCAGCTGCGGCTGTCTGCCCGGCGGTCGGCTGGCTGGGCGCTGGCCTCGTCCTGCCAGCACGCCGAGGCGCTCGCAGCGCTGCTCCCGGTCGCCCGGGAGGCGACCGGGGTCGACCCGGTGATGGCGTGGGACGCGCTGGCGACCGCCAGCACGGTTGCCTACCAGTGCGGGCAGCCCAGCGCGGTCCAGGCCGTCCGCGACACGCTGGCCTATGTCGAGCGGGCCGCGCCACGGTGCCTCGGCGCCGGCCAGCGAGCCGACGCGGATGCCGCCCGGCTCTGGATACTCGCCTGCACCGGCGGATGCGCGGGCACGCCGCAGGCCATCCCGCAACCCCCGCCTCCCGCTGCCCCTGACGAGCTCCCGGAAACTCCCCTGTCCAGGGCCGGCGCGGCCGCGTGGCTTCTCGACAAGCCTGAACTGGCGATCGGCCTGCTCCAGGCGGCCCGGCAACAGCTCCGCGCGCCGCACGTACGGGGTGCCAGCGGGGCTGTCCTATCGGCGCTCGGCTGGGCCTGCCTGGACGCGGGGCGCTGGGACGAGGCCCTGGAAGCCGCCGCCGAGGCCGACGACCTCGCCGTCGCCTATCAGATGGGCATCGTCGCAGCGTCCTCGAGCCTGATCACCGGCACGGTACTGGCAGCGCGCGGCGAGGCCGCGCGGGCGCGCGACCGCGTCGCCACGGCACTCGCCCGCGACACCGGACAGAGCCGGTCCGTGCTCGCCCGGGCCCGGCACGCGCTGGGTATCGCCGCCCTTGCTGAGGGGGAATACCTCGTCGCGTTTGCCCAGCTCCGTGCGCTCTTCGCCGACGACGGGACGCCGCTGCACTACCACGTGTCCTATCTCGCGGTCGCCGACCTGGCTGCCGCAGCCGTCCGCGCCGAGCGCCCCATCGAAGGGCGGGAACTCCTCAGCCGCATCCAGGCCAGGGCGGCCGGAACCCGGTCACCCAGGCTCGACCAGCTCCTGGGCCGGGCACTGGCAATCATCGCGGAACCCCCAGGCGCGGAGAGCAGCTTCGCCAAGACCCTGTCGGATCCGGCCGGGACGCAGTGGCCGTTCGAACGCGCTCAGCTCTGCCTCGACTTCGGCGAGTGGCTGCGACGGCAGCGGCGCATCAACGATGCCAAGCCGGTCCTGGCCGCCGCCCTGGAGACCTTCCAGCAGCTGCGCGCCAGGCCCTGGGCACAGCGCGCGGAGGCGGAGCTGAGGGCCTGCGGCGTGCCCGTCGCCCGGGCGCCAGCCGCCGGGCCGGCCCTCACCCAGCTGACCCCGCAGCAACGCCAGATCGTCCAGCTTGCCGCGCACGGCCGCACCAACCGGGAGATCGCCGACCGGCTGTTCCTGTCCCCGCGCACGGTTGCTTCCCACCTTTACCGCTGCTACGCCAAGCTCGGCATCGCCAGCCGGAATCAGCTGCGTGACCTGATCGACGCCGCACCGGAGCGGGTCCCGGCTGACGGTTCATGACGACTATCCAGGGCTCCGGGCAACTTCCAGAAGACCTTGACTGATTAGACCTGTCTGTCTATTATTTCTGAACAGACCTGTCTACTCAGTCGAGGTGAACGAGCATGACGCGGCACGACAGCACGGGGCTGACAGCGGGGATCGCGCAGGCGGCACCGGTCCCGGACGCCACCTCCCTGCCCGCCGACCCATTCGCGCGCCGTCCCTGGCTGCGCTGGCGGGATACCCACCGGCTGAGCGGCCGGCCGGCCGTCTTCGTCCTGGCCTCGGTGATCGTGGCGCTGCTGGCTTCGTCGGCAGCCCCCACCCCGCTGTACGCGATCTACCAGGCGCAATGGCACTTCACGCCGATCACCACCACGGTGGTGTTCGGCGTCTACGCGATCGCGGTGCTGACCGGGCTGCTGACCCTGGGCAAGCTCTCCGATCACGTCGGGCGCCGGCCTGTGCTGCTGACCGCGATCGCCGTGCACGCGACCTCGCTGGTCATCTTCGCCACCGCGAGCGGGGTGCCCGCGCTGCTGTCCGCGCGCGTGGTCCAGGGGCTGTCCACCGGCGCCGCCCTGGGCGCGATCGGCGCCGCCATGCTGGACATGGACCGCGAGCTCGGCACCTTCGCCAACGCGGTGGCGCCCGGCATGGGCACCGCGAGCGGCGCCATCTTGTCGGCGCTGGCGGTCCGCTTCCTGCCTGACCCCACCCACCTCATCTACCTGGCCCTGATCGGCGTGCTCGCGCTGCAGGCGATCGCGATAGCCGTAATGCGCGAGACGGTAAGCCGGGCACCCGGCGCACTGGCCAGCCTGCGGCCGGAGATCACCCTGCCGCGGGCGCTCCGGGCCCCGGTGCTGACCGCGGTGCCGGTGCTGTTCGCGGTGTGGGCGCTGGCCGGGCTGTACGGCGCGCTCGGCCCGGCGCTGGTGCACGCGCTGACCGGCTCGGGCAACGTGCTGCTCGGCGGCCTGAGCCTTTTCGTGCTCGCCGCCTCGGCCGTCGTCGCGACCGTCGTGCTGCGCCGCGCCGCGGCCCGGACGGTGATGCTGTTCGGCATCCTGGCCCTGGTCACCGGCGTGGCCGTTACTGTCGCGGCGGTGAGCGTGGGGTCCGCGGCGGTCTTCTTCGCAGGCTCGGCGATCGGCGGTGCCGGATTCGGCAGCGGCTTCCAGGGGGGCATTCGCATGGTGGTTCCGCTGGCCGCGGCGCACGAGCGGGCCGGCGTGGTCTCGCTGCTCTACGTGGTGTGCTACCTCGGGCTCGGCGTGCCCGCCGTGCTGGCCGGGTTCGGCGTGGTGCACGGCGGAGGGCTGATCAGCACGGCTCGCTACTATGGCGCCGCGGTGATCGCGCTGGCCGCGCTCGCCTTGTTCGGCCTGGCAAGGAACCGGCTGGGACATGTGGGTCGTGCTTGCCAGC
>JASHOI010000226.1 GCA_030041195.1 Streptosporangiaceae bacterium
GCTCAGCGCCGCGTAGGCCGCGCGAGCCGCGGCAGCCGCCAGCGCGCCGGCGAGCAGGGCCCGGCCCGCCCTGGGCAGGTGCCCGCTCACCCAGCGCTCTTGTGCTTGACCGACGGTGTGGCCGATGGCGAGGGCGACGGCGTCGGGGACGGGGTCGGCGCCGGGCTGGGGACCGAGCTGGCGTAGACGCCGTAAGCCTCCGGCTTGTGCCCGGCCAGCAGCAAGCCGAGGGCCTGGGCGACCGTGATCTGGCCTAGCTCGGTGTTCGCGTTGTCCACGCTGGAGACCTCGATCCCGGTGTTGCCGTTGACGAGCTCGTCGATTGCGCTGCCGGATCCGGACCCGGGATACGAACCCGCGAGGACAACGCCGCGGCCTTGCAGCCTGAGCTGGTCGGCCACCGCGAGCAGCGCCTGGTTGGCCGGGTCCGAATCGCCCGCGGGCGGCGGGCTGGCCGGGATAACCACGACGGCCAGCGTGGCCTCGGACAGCGTCGACGCGCTATACCCCTTCGAGGGGCTCACCTGCAGATACCCCTGCTGGGCGAACCCGGACAGAACAGCCTCGGCCTGGCTGGCCGGAAGGTCCGTGCCGTTGCTGCTGACCAGCGCGGGCGCGATCACCTGCGCGGCCTCCTGCTGGCCGGCCACCGCGGTGCTCAGCGACGCCACGGTCTGCTCACCCGGGGTGACGGTGGGCGGCGCGACCTTCTGGGCCAGGGCGTCGAGGCTGCTCTCGGTGCTGGCACTGGTGTCGAAGAACGCGGGCTGCAGCTCGGCTTCGCCGGTCACCTTCGCCCCCGCCAGGTCAAGGTCGGCGGTGATCCCGCTGATCGTCGAGCTGTCCGCACCCGGCGCGGTGACCAGCACCACCTTCTGGCCGGCCAGCAGGCCGGCCAGCAGCAGCGGCGCGGATGCCTGGCCGAACGCCGTGGCGGCGTTGAGCTCGTTCTGCAGCTCCTTGTTCTTCGTCCGTGCCGAGTCGATCTGGTGCTGCTCGCGGGTGGACTCCCTGTTCAGGACGTCGGCCACGTGCGGCTGCAGCGAGATCGCGCCGACGACGATGCCGATCGCCAGCGCGAGGAACACGGCGACGATCGAGACCAGGTGGTACCGAAAGTCGATCACTAGAACAGTCCAGTCAGCCAGTACCAGAAGTTCTGCAGCTGCGTGCTGAGGTCCCGGAAGAAGACCTGGCCCGCGGGGATGACCGTGAGAGCAATCAGGACGGTGATCGCCGCGGCGGCTACGAGCGGGATGATGGCCTTGAGCGAGACCCGGCTGTGGTACAGACGGCTGACGCCCTTGGCGTCAACGATCTTGTCGTCCACCCGCATCCGGGTCAGGAACGTGCTGGCCATCCCCGACCGTCCCTTGTCCAGGAACTCTACCAACGTGTCGTGCCTGCCGACCGCGACGATCAGGCTGGCCCCCTTCTCGTCCGCGATCAGCAGGGCGATGTCCTCGCTGGTCCCCGGCACGGCGCAGAGCGCGGGATCGAGCCCCAGGGCCTTGACCCGCGGCAGCCCCGGTGCGCTGCCGTCCGGGTAGGCATGCACGACGATCTCGGCACCGCAGGTCAGCGCCCGGTCGGAGATCGAGTCCATGTCGCCGACGATCAGCTCGGGGCGGTAGCCCGCCTCGAGCAGGGCGTCGGCCCCGCCGTCGACACCGATCATGACCGGCTTGCGCTCCCTGATGTAGGGGCGCAGCGTGGCTATGTCCTCGCGGTGGTGGTAGCCGCGCACCACGACCAGGGCGTCCCGGCCGTCCAGCTTCGTGCGCAGTTCCGGGACCCGGATGCCGTCGACCAGCAGCGGGTACTCGTGCTTGATGTACTCCAGCGTGTTCGCGGCGAACGCCTCGATCTCCGCGGCAACGCGGGTCTTGGCCTCGGCCATGGCCGACGCCACCGATTCGGCGTCCTGCAGCCGGCCCTTAGCCACGACCGCGTCGCCCGCGTAGAGCGTGTCGCCGTCCAGCCGGACGCACTGGCCTTCCTTCACCCGGTCGAACACCTCGGGGCCGCAGTCGTCTATCAGCGGGATGCCCGCCTCGAGCAAATGCTGCGGCCCGCGGTTCGGATACCGGCCGGTGATGCTGCGCGACGCGTTCACGACCGCGGCGACCTGCCGGCCGATCAGCGCATCGGCTCCGGTGAGGTCGAGGTCTGCGTGATCAATGATGGCGATGTCACCGGGGCACAGCCGGTTGACGAGACTCTTGGTCTTCCGGTCCAACCGCGCGGTCGCAGTTACACCGGGTAGCTCATCAGCTGCTTTCCGGCGATTCCTGCGTATTTTGCGAGGCTGAGCCTTCATCGCACAGTAAGTTTGCCAGATTCTCCGGGTGCCGGAGGACGCAGGTACGGTCACGGACCGCAATCATCAGCAACTTCACAGCCTGGCCCCAGTTTTGGCACCTCAGGCGGTATCGGCACGCTCCGCGGCCGCGGCCGCTAGCAGTTCCTCGGCGTGCGCCCGGCCGAACTCGGAGTCCTCCAGCCCGGCCAGCATCCGGGACAGTTCCCTGACCCGCCCGGGCCGGTCGAGCCGGGCAACCCCGCTTCTGGTCACCGAGCCGTCGTCGGCCTTCTCCACCACCAGGTGGGTGTCCGCGTAGGCAGCCACCTGCGGCAGGTGCGTGACCACGATCACCTGCGCGAGCCGTGCCAGACGGGCCAGCCTGCGCCCGATCTCGACCGCGGCCTTGCCGCCGACGCCGGCGTCCACCTCGTCGAACACGAACGTCGGCACGGGATCCGCGCCGGCGAACACCACCTCGATGGCCAGCATGACCCGGGACAGCTCGCCCCCGGAGGCTCCCTTGTGCAGCGGGAGCGCGGGCGCGCCCGGGTGCGCCGACAGCCTGATCTCGATCTCGTCGGCGCCGTGCGGGCCGGGCTCGCCCAGCGGCGTCACCGCCACCGTGAGCCTGGCGTGCGGCATCGCCAGGGCGATCAGCTCGGCGCTTACGTCGCCGGCGAACCTGTCCGCCGCTTCCTTCCTGGCGGCGGACAGGTCGCTGGCCAGCTGCCCGACCTCCGCGGCCAGCGACGCCTCCTCGTCCGCCAGGGCGGCGATCCGGTCGTCGTCGCCCTCCAGCTCGGCCAGCCGGGCGGCGGCGCGCTTTGCCCACGCCAGCACCGCCGCCACACCGGCGGTGGCTGGCCCGTCCGGGAGGGGGCCGCCCGTTCCGGCCGGCTCGGCAGGGTCGGCTGCGCCCGCTGGATCACCCGCGCCAGCCGGTGCCGGCGGTTCCGCGCCGTAGAGCCGGATCAGGCGCCCGAGCGTTGCCCGGCGCTCCTGCACGACGGCCAGCCGCAACGGGTCGGCCTCGATGGACTGGGCGTAGGACGCGAGGTCGGCAGCGACGTCGGAGACCAGGTAGGCGGCCTCCGAGACCCGCGCGCCGAGGGCCGCGAGCGCGGCGTCGTGATGCGCTGCCGCCTCCAGCGCCTGGCGCGCCGCGCCGAGCACGCTGACCGCGTCGGCCGTGTCGTACTCGCCGCTCGACGGGTCGCCGAGCAGGGCCTCGTGCGCGGTCGTGGCCGCGGTGTGCAGCGCGTCCGCGTGGGAGAGCCGCTGCTCCTCGGCGAGCAGCTCGACGTCCTCGCCGTCGGCGGGCTCCACCTGCTCGATCTCGGCCAGGCCGCGGCGCAGGTCGTCCGCTTCCCGTTCCCGCTCGCGCGCCTGCGAGGTCAGCTGGCCGAGCTCGGCGCGCACGTCGCGGTGCCGCTGGTACACCCGCTGATAGCTGGCCAGCAGCGCCGCCAGGCCCGCACCGGCGAACCGGTCGAGCGCCTCGCGCTGCCGGCCCGGCTTGAGCAGCTGCTGCTGGTCGGCCTGCCCGTGCACCGCGACCAGCTCATCGGCCAGGCTGATGAGCAGGGACACCGGGACCGCCCGGCCGCCCGCGTAGGCGCGGGACCGGCCCTCGGCCGACACCGAGCGGCTGAGGATCAGCGCGGCGCCGTCGTCATCCAGGTCACCGCCTGCCTCGTTCACCTGCTGGGCAACCGGGCCGTCCGCGGCGACGCTGAGCCTGCCCTCCACGCTCGCGCGCTCCGCGGCCGGCCGCACCCGGGACGGGTCCGCCCGGCCGCCGAACAGCAGCCCGAGCCCGGAGACGACCATGGTCTTCCCCGCTCCGGTCTCACCGGTCACAACGTTGAAGCCCGGAGACAGTTCGAGCACGGCGTCATCGATCACCCCGAGCCCGGTGATCCGGACCTCCTCAAGCATCGCCGCCCGGCTCCTCGTCTCGCTGGCGCGCCGCCGCTGCCTCGGCGCTGCCGTCATGCTCCGCGGACCGCGAGTCACCACGGCCTCGCCAGCCCGCGACCGGGAGGCCGAACTTGACCACCAGCCGGTCCGTGAACGGCGCCCCTACCTCGGCTCCCTCGGTGTCGGTGCCGACACCGCTGAGCCTCGCCAGCAGGACCGGCTCGGTGCCGCGCCGCGCCTCGACGCGGGCTCCCGGGTTCAGGTCAACCCTACGACGTCCATCGCACCACATAACGGCACGCGAAGTCTCACCTTGTCCCGCGGCGCGCCCTATTACCTCTGTTGCGATCACCGAGCGCGGCGAGACCACCATCGGGCGCGCGAACAGTGCGTGCGCGCTGATCGGCACCATCAGCATCGCCTCAACCTCGGGCCACACCACCGGCCCGCCCGCCGAGAACGCGTACGCGGTCGAGCCGGTCGGGGTCGCGAACACCACCCCGTCGCACCCCCACCGGGACAGCGGCCGCCCGTCGACCTCAACCACCATGTCGAGCACCCGCTCCCTGGCCGCCTTCTCCACGCTGGCCTCGTTCAGCGCCCAGGTCGTCGCGGTCACGTCGCCGTTCGTCCGCACGGTCACGTCGATCGTCATCCGCCGCTCGATCGTGTACTTTCCCTCGACCACCCGGTCGACCGCCTCCGGCAGGTTCTCCGGCTCGGCCTCGGCGAGGAAGCCGACGTGACCGAGGTTGACCCCAAGCAGCGGCACCCCGGCCGGCCGGGCCAGCTCGGCCGCGCGCAGCAGGGTGCCGTCACCGCCGATCACCAGCACCATCTCCGCGTCGCGGGCGGCCTGCGACGAGACCGGCACCGCCTCGGCGGGCACGGCGCCCAGGTCCTCCGCCTCGGGTTCCAGCACCCGCACGGCAACCCCCGCCGCGGATAGCCGGTGCACCACCAGGCGGGCGAAGCGCACCCCGGCCGGCCGGCCGGTGTGCGCGACCACGAGCATGGTCCGCTCCGACTTCACTGTGGCCCTTCCGTGATCGCTTGCTGCAGGGCGGCGTCGTCCAGCGGCGGCGCGCCGCGGTTCAGCCAGAGGAAATACTCCACGTTCCCGGACGGCCCGGGCAGCGGGCTCGCCGTGATTCCGCGCACGCCCAGGCCGAGCCCGGCCGCCGCGGCCGCCACGGACCTGACGGCCTCGGCGCGCCAGGCCGTGCTTCTGACTACTCCGCCCGCTCCCACGTTGCCCTTCCCCACCTCGAACTGCGGCTTCACTAGTAGTACGAAATCGGCGTCCGGGGCGGCGCAGGCGGCCAGCGCGGGAAGCACCAGCGACAGCGAGATGAACGAAAGGTCGGCCGTGACCAGGCTGGGTGCCGGGGCCACCTGTTCCGGGGTGAGCTGGCGCACGTTCACCCGGTCAAGCACGGTCACCCGGGGGTCGGTGCGCAGCGCCCAGGCCAGCTGGCCGTATCCGACGTCGACGGCGACCACCTGGGCCGCCCCGGCCCGGAGCAGCACGTCGGTGAAGCCGCCGGTGGACGCGCCCGCGTCGAGGCAGCGCCGCCCCGCGACGGTCAGGCCGGTGAAGGCGGCGAGCGCGCCCTCCAGCTTGCGGCCGCCGCGGGAGGCGTACTCCGGCGCCGCGCTGGCTTGCGCTATCGTGATCGCCGCGTCCTGCCCCACTTGGGTGGCCGCCTTGGCGGCGGTCTGGCCGCCGACCGCGACCCGGCCCGCCGCGATCAGGTCCGCCGCCTGCTCCCGCGACCTGACCAGCCCCCTGCGCACAAGCTCGGTATCCAGCCGCATCCTCCTCACCATGGACTTGCCGATCTGGTCAGCGGCGGGCCCGGCGCTCCGGGTCCGCGAGGGCGTCCTGGACCTCGGAGTGCTGCTCACGGGTGTCCAGGTCGCCGAGCACTTCTCTCAGCCGCCGGTGCACGTCCTCGAAGATCGCGCGATGCTCCGTCACCGGGAGGCCCGCGAGCTCGTCCAGCCTGGCCACCGCCGCGTCAACCCTAGGCTCGCCGGTTGCGGGCGGCTGCCCGGGCTCGTCTGGCTGCACCGAGGCGCCGGGCGCAGTCTCGCCCGCATCCCACGTCGCCGCCTCCCCCGCAGCCTCTGCACCCTCCCACGCGGCGTCCGCTTCCGCCGCGGCCTCGGCTTCCGCCGCGGCCTCGGCGTCCCCCGCAGCCTCGGCCTCGTCGCCGGAAGCCTGGACCTCGGGTACCGGGTCGGACCGCAGGCCAAATCGCTCGGTCTGTTGCTCCATCGGCCATCACCCTTCGCGCGCCGAGGTTATGCCCGGCAGCGGCGCCTGTTCTGCCTTGCCTGGAACGCTACCGCCCCCGGGCACCCAGACGGCGCACCTGACGGGCCAACCCGGTGCCGAGTCGGCCCCGGGCGACCGCCCGGCGAGCGCGGGACGGAGAATGACCTTGAAAGCGAGGTCAGGATGGCGACAGCCGAAGAATGCCGTAAAGCCCTGGAAGGGCTCACGGCTCGCATTTCGGACATGAGCTCCAAGGACCGTGCCGCCTTCCTGGCGGACAGAACGCTGAGCTGCGAGATCCCTGATCTCGGCGTGACGTTCGTGACCAGGCTTGGCCCAGAGGGCGCGGACCCGGTCAGGGAGGCTGCCGCCGGGGAGGCTCCTGCGCAGGTCCGCTTCGTCGCGGACAGCGATGTGGTCGTGTCCATCGCCAACGACCCTGGCAGTTTCGCGCGGGCCTGGCTGACCGGCCGCCTGAAGGTCCACGCCAACGTGCTCGACCTGCTGCGCCTGAGGAAGCTGATGTAGCCGCATCGTGGCCTCACCGGGCCGGGAGTGCCCGGATGGGCAGCGGGCCGCGGCTGCGCCCGGCCTCGAGGGCCGACTTAATTTCTGCCGCCACCACCTGCGGTTCCGTTCGCAGCCGCTTTGGCGGGAAATGCAAAACAATGATCCCGTATGCGCTCATGCGTGCATCGCGGGCAAGCGTGCGCTCCCAGTCGCGAGGCGAAAGGTGCCATTGGCGGGACTCGATCTCGCCCGCCACTCCCGCGTCGGTCCACCACGCGTCGGGTTCGGCGATGAAGCTGTCGCCCGCGTAGAGACGGGGGTTATACATGGGGTCGGGTATTCGCTCCCGCTTTACGAGCGTGTGCAGATCGCCTTCTGCCACCGACCTGACGCCTTCGCTGACCTCGGCTAAAACGCTCCGGAAGCCCGCGGAACCCTGGACCGGCCCCTGGGCGAGCTCATCCGCGAGCTGAGAGACGTGCAGCCTCCGCCGCTGAACACCATCCGCGACAACGGCGCGCACTTCGTCCAGGTCATGAAGACCGCGGGCCGCGTCGGCCACGGCCCGGACCAGAGGCACGTAGCCGACCTCGCCCGCCCAGAGCACCACGCTTGGCATCCTTGCGGTCCGGTGCACCCGGACAAACCCGAAACTGCGTCGCCTGCGCTCGTGCGGAATGAGCACGTCCACCACCTGAGTCTGCGGCGCGCGGACGTTGTGCAGGGTCAGCGCGGCCGGGCCCGTGATAACGCTGTCCCGCCCTGCGTACAGTTGCGCCGCCATCAGGCGCTGCGCCGTGGCTGGACTGCCAGTGGTGGTCAGATAGACGGCGGGAAGCATTACCTGCCACGGTCCGCCCGGCCGGAGCCTGTGCCGCAGCGCTTGATCGCTCATCGCGCAATCTCGTGCCTGGCTCCGGGTGATTACTCCGTTTTGCCGCGCCAGCAGGTCGGCCATGCCCGCGCGATCGAATAGCGCTTTCCTTCCCATAAGCGACACTGTGCCAGGCCAGTCCGACATTCCCGCAGGGCTGCTCGGAACCGAACAGCGTCGTGGGACCCACCACGTTGCAAGAGGAACAGTGTGGGACCCACCACCTCGTTCGTCTGCTCCATACAGCGGCGCTGACCCCGCTATGCCAGTGCTGGGCCGAGCGCATGAACGCCGAGCGCATGAACACGGTGCGAGGAGGCGGCCCGCGCGACACACTGCCCGGGCGTGCGGCGGGTACCTTGGCGGGATGACCGCGCTGATCCCCCGGCCGCGGGCTGAGATCGCGCCGGGCGCGGAGCACATTCCTGGCTGGCTCAGCCGCGGCGAGCAGCGCCGGCTGGTGGATGCGTGCCGGGAGTGGGCGCGCCCGCCTGCGGGAATTCGGGCCACGCGGCTGCCCACGGGCGGGGTCATGTCTGTGCAGACGGTCTGCCTCGGCTGGCACTGGATCCCCTACCGTTACTCACGAACGGCGGACGACGTTGACGGGGCAGCGGTCAAGCCGTTCCCCGGCTGGCTGGCCGATCTCGGGCGCCGCGCGGTGGCTGACGCGTACGGCGAGCGAGCGGCCACCTACAGCCCGGACGTCGCGCTGATCAACTACTACGACGACCAGGCGCGGATGGGCATGCACCAGGACAAGGACGAACGCAGCCTCGCCCCGGTGGTATCGCTCAGCCTGGGCGCCAGCTGTGTGTTCCGGTTCGGGAACACACAGAGCCGCAACCGGCCGTGGACGGATGTGGAACTCGAATCCGGGGATCTGTTCGTGTTCGGCGGCCCGTCCCGGCTCGCCTTCCACGGCGTGCCGAAGACGTTGCCGGGCACCGGCGACCCGGGCATCGGCCTGGACGCCGGCAGGCTCAACATCACGCTCCGCGAATCCGGGCTCGGCTGACTGCCACGGCCCGGGGGCAGGAACGGGCGTCGCGGCTGCCGGCAGGCCTGCGGCCGCCAGTACGGCTGCGGATGCCACAGTCGGCCCACTGCGGCTGCGGATGCCACAGTCGGCCCACTGCGGCTGCGGATGCCGCAGTCGGCCGGCGGTGCGATGCTTACCGCATGCCCGAGGGGGATGTGGTCTGGCGAACCGCGCGCCAGCTCGACGAGGCGCTGGCGGGGCGCGTGCTCACCCGCAGCGACTTCCGGGTGCCGCGGTTTGCGACGACCGATCTGGCCGGGCGGACGGTGACCGGGACCATTTCCCGCGGAAAGCACCTGCTGACCCGCGTGGACAGCGGCGTCACCGTCCACACGCACCTGCGCATGGACGGATCCTGGCGGATCCGCCCGGCCAGCGACTACCTGCCGCGTGATCACCGGATCCGGCTGATCCTCGGCAACGACGAGCGGCAGGCGGTTGGATACCTGCTCGGGATCGTCGAGGTGCTGCCAACCAGGCACGAGGAACGCGTCGTCGGCCACCTCGGCCCGGACCTGCTCGGCCCGGACTGGGACGCAGCCGAAGCCGTGCGGCGGCTTCGCGCCGACCCGGCCAGGCCGGTGAGCGAAGCCCTGCTCGACCAGCGGAACCTCGCCGGTATCGGCAACTTGTACCGCGCCGAGGTGCTGTTCCTGCGCGGGATCGACCCGTGGCGGCCGGTCGGCGAGATCAGCGACCTGACCGGACTGGTCGAGCTGGCCCACAAGCTCCTGGAGGCAAACAAGGACCGGATCGGCCAGGTGACCACGGGAAGCCTCACCCCAGGCGCGCAGACCTGGGTCTACGGCCGCGGCGGGCGCGCGTGCCGACGCTGCGGCCAGCCGATCCGCCGGGTCTCGGCCAGCGGGCGCAGCGGCGACGACGGTGACCGGGTCACGTTCTGGTGCCCGCGATGCCAGCCGAGCGCCGGGTAGAACCGCGGTTCGCCCGGTCCCGGGCGGCCTGAGGCGGGGCGGCCAGGCGGGTGGCTCGCTCCGACCGCGGCGTGCCTGGCAGCCCCGCCCGCCACGCGGCGGGAATTGGGCGCCGGACTCAGCATCCGGCCGGGTTCGGCGTCTTAGGTTTATGCCAACACAACCAGGCTGCTCCCGCCCGCAGCCAGGCAGCCGCCCCTGGCGGCACCCCTGGCGGCCAGGGGCAGCGGCCGTCGCGGCCGTGCCCGCGGCCGCCCAGATAGCCGCCGGAACAACCGTGGGCCAGCGTGACGAGCGATCGTAAGCAGTCCAGCGCTGAGCTGGCCATCCGCCCGCGCCGCGGCGCCGCCGCGGCCGCCGAAGGCGACGCCGACGACCGCGAAGACCACGCGACGGGCCTGGTCGACGACCTGTTCCGCGCGCACGCGGTCACCCTTGTCCGGCTGGCGACGCTGCTGCTCGGCGATCAGCAGAGCGCCGAAGACGTGGTGCAGGACGCGTTCTTCGGGCTGTACCGGGGCCTGCCCGGCCTCAGAGACCGCAGCAAGGCGCTGCCCTACCTGCGGACGTCCGTCATCAACGGCTCCCGGTCGGTGCTGCGGGCCCGCAGGCGCGCGGTGCTGCGAGGGGTGCACCACGAGCCCCCGGTCTGGTCGGCGGAGTCCGCGGCCATGGCCGGCGAGGACCGCAAGGCGCTGCTCGCCGCCGTGGCCAGGCTGCCCCGCCGGGCCCGGGAGGTGCTGGCGCTGCGCTACTACCTGGATCTGCCGGACCACGAGATCGCTGCGGCGCTCGGGGTCAGCCGGACCACCGTGTCATCGACCGCGTCCCGCGCGCTGGCCGCGCTGGGCCGCGAGCTGAAGGAGGAGCTGTGAACACGCTGGAGGAAAGGCTGCGCGACGCCTACCGCGCCGCCGCCGACACGGTCAGGCCGGAAACGGTCCTGCAGAGCGCGACCCTGAGCCCGCCGCGCCGCGACCGAAGGCAGGCGAGCCGCGGCCGGTCACGGCACCTGCTGATACCGCTGGCGGCCGCCGCCGCCGTCATCGCCGTGGCCGCCGCGGTTGCGGTGCTGCTGCCCCGGGCCGCTCCCGGCCTGGGCCGCGGCAAACCGGTTACTGGCCCGGGAGCGGCGACCCTCCTCACCACGCCGGCCTACTTCGTCGCGATCAACTGGGCGACACACCCGTCGATGTTCGTGGTCAACGCGACGACCGGGGCCCTCGGTGCGCGGATCAGCCTGCCCTTCCCGGCCACCGATCTCACCAGCGTGGCGACCGGAGACGGCCAGACGTTCGTGGTCGCCGCCAGCGCCCGGGGAAGCTGCAGCACGACCCTGTACCGGTTCAGCCTGGCCGCGAACGGCACGCCGAGCGCCATGACCGCGTTCACAACGATCGACGGGCAGATCAGCGACCCGTGGGAGATGGCGGTGAGCGCGGGCGGCCGGTTCGTCGCCTTCCAGACGCCGGCCTGCCGCCGCCTCGTAAAGAATCAGCTCGTCGGCGCCGCAAGCGGCGGCCAGCGGGGCGCCCTGTCCGTCCTCGACACGGTCACCGGACGGACCAGGCAATGGGCGTACCAGATCCCGGCAGACGGGTTCGGAACCGGCACGGGCAACGTGTCGATCAGCGCGAACGGGAGCGTGGTCGGCTTCTCGAACGAGGTCATCGACACCAGCGCTCCAGCAGGGAGCCTGGCCGCGCACGCCCGCGTCGTGGCGACCGATGGCGAGTTCGGCCCGTCCACCATCCCCGGCGGCCTGGACGTCTCGCCGGACGGCAAGACCGCCTACTTCGCCACGTTCAAGACCGCGAACAACAAGCCGGTCTGGGGCAGCCACCAGATCCGGGCCTTCGACCTGGCCGCCGGGCAGACCCGCCTGGTGGGCAGCTTCCCGGGAACCGAGGGCGGGCCAGCCGCCGTCACGTTCGACCCGACCGGCCGCTACATGATCGTCGAGTCCGTGGTCCGCACCGGGCCGACCACGAAGCTGGCCCTGGTCGACGTCGCGACCGGGCAGGTCACCCAGCTGAACGCGAGCTGGGCGGTCGACCCGGAGATCGCCTGGTAGCCGCGCCCCGCTAGCCGGGGAAGCGGAGGCTGCCGACGGCGTGTGCCACGCTGTCGGCGGCCACCGCGCCCCCGGACCACGCCGCGGCGCACAGCGCCCGCAGCCCGTCGATGGCGGCGCCTTCGCCCGCGATTTCCAGCCGGTCGGCGTCCCCATCACGACTTGCCTGAACGTGACGCCGACGGGCGGCCCAGCCACCGCACCGGAACTCGCCGTCCGTGGCGAGCACCGCCGGGTGCGGCTCGAGCAGGCCGGACAGGTCGTGCGCGAGGTAGCTGGGCCGCTGGTGCGGCGGGGCGAGCACCGCGTCGGCCGGCTTGGACACGCCGGTGAGCACGAGCATGCTGTCCGCCCCGACGCGGTCGGCGCCCTCGATGTCGGTGTCCAGCCGGTCGCCGACCACCAGCGGCCGCTTCGCGCCGGTCCGGGCCACGGTCTCGGCGTGCAGCGGCGGCTCCGGCTTGCCGGCCACAACCGGCCGGATCCCGGTCGCGGTCACGATCACCTGAACCAGCGCGCCGTTGCCCGGCTGCGGCCCTCGCGCGGTCGGCAGGGTTGCGTCGGTGTTCGAGGCCACATACCAGGCGCCGGCCCGCACCGCCAGGGCGCCCTCGGCCAGCAGCCCGTAGTCAATGCCGGGCCCGTAGCCCTGCACCACGGCGGCTGGCCGCTCGGCCGCGGTCGACACCGGCCGCAGGCCGCGCTCGCGCAGCGCGAGCCGCAGCCCGATGCCGCCGACGACCAGGACCGGCGAACCGGGCCCGAAGCGGTCGGCGATGAGGTGCGCGGCCGCCTGCGCGGAGGTGACAACCTCGGCCGGGTCGGCCGGGACGCCCAGGCTGGTGAGCTCGGCGACGATCGCCGACGGAGACCGGGAGGCGTTGTTGGTGACGAACGCGAGCCGCATGTCGCGGCGCCTGGCCTCGGCCAGCGCCTCGGGGGCCTTGGGCACCGCGGCCCCGCCCAGGTACACCACGCCGTCCAGATCGAGCAGGGCCACGTCGTAGGCCTCGCTGAGCGGGCGCTCGCTG
Organism: Streptosporangiaceae bacterium; assembly: GCA_030041195.1. The sequence goes on from JASHOI010000226.1 coordinate 12,973, forward strand.
GCCCGCGGCAGGTCTACCCGGTCGCCAGACCGGGCGATGACATGCTCAGACACCCGGTGCCTTCCGTTCAGGGCTCTCGGAAGGGTTCCGGCCCTGTGTCCGGGCCCGGAGCGTGGCGCGGACGCTGCGCAGGGCATCGGTGTAGTGCCGGCGGTCCGGCTGCATGGCGGCGGCGAGGGCCAGGTGCTCGGCTGCTGCGCCGTGATCGCCGGTCCTGGCCAGGGCCAGGCCGAGGCCGAACTGCGCGTAGTCGTCGGCCGGGCTGGCCTCGACGATCCGGCGGAAGTTCCCGGCCGCGGCGGCGTAGTGGCCCGCGTCGAACTGGGCCCGGGCCAGGGCCTCGAGCACGCTGCGGGACTGCGGCTCGGCCGCTGCGGCGCGCTCCAGAAGCTGCGCCGCCGCCGCCGCGCTGCCCCGGCCGAGCAGGTCGAGCCCCCGCTGGTAGAGGTCGTAGGCATCGCCGCCAGCGGCATCAGACTCCGGCTGTTCCGGCTGCGCCGCAGGCTCTTTTGTACGGCGGGAATCCTGGCCGCCGGCTGGTCCTTCTGACATATGTGCAGATCCTTCCGTCCGGCCACGAGCCAGCGCCGCCCGCCAGTGACGAGCTCGCGCTGGCACCCTTCCGCGGAGTCCGTTATGCCAGAAACCGGGTCACCGGACTCGCTGAGGTTACATCTCCACCGTACGACGTCATCGCGCACGACCGAGAGAACCAGCTGTTCGCGGCCGACCCGCACAACGTGGTCCGGCTGATCCTGCCGCGGCACGATCCCAGGCACCGGGGCGACGCCTACAACGACGCCGCGATGGCGCTGCGGGAATGGCAGCGCGAGAAGATCCTGGTCCCGGATCCCGAGCCTGCGCTGTACGTCTATGAGCAGGCGCTGGCCGACGGGGCGGTCATTCAGCGCGGCCTGATCGGCGCGTTGCGGCTCAGCCCGCCCGAGGCGGGCGTGGTCCGGCCGCACGAGGATGTGGCGCCGGGGCCGGTCAAGGGACGGCTGCAGCTCATGGAGGCCACCCAGGCCAACCTGGAGCCGATCTTCCTGCTGCAGGACCGTGGCAACCGCGGCGCGTCGGCCCGGCTGATCAGCGAGACCGCCGAGGGCAGGCCGGCCCTGGTCGACGCCGTGACCGGCGACGGGATCCGGCACCGGCTGTGGGCCATCAGCGACCCGGCCGAGCTGGCCGCGATCGCCGCCGACCTGGCCCCGCGGGACGCGCTGATCGCGGACGGGCACCACAGGTACGCCGCTTATCTCCGGCTGCAGGCCCGCCGGCGGGCCGCTGGCGACGGCCCGGGCCCGTGGGACTACGGTCTCGCGCTGCTCGTGGACGCCTCGGCGTACCCGCCGGAGGTCGGCGCCATCCACCGGGTGATCCCGGGCCTCTCCCCGGTCGCGGCCACGGAACTGGCCAAGGCCGCGTTCAGCGTGCGGAAGCTGCCCGCGGACCTGCCCGCCGCCCTCGACGAGCTCGGGGCGGAGAGCCAGCGGGGCCCGGCGTTCCTGATCGCGGGCGGCGGCGATGTCCGGCTGCTCGCCGAGCCGGACCCGGTCCAGGTCGACGCCGCGATGCCGGCCGGCCACTCGGCGCTGTGGCGCGGCCTTGCCGCCTCGGTGCTGCAGGAGCTCCTGATGGACCGGCTGTGGGACGTCGGCTGGGACGCCGTCCGGATCGTGCACAACGACGCCGCGGAGGCGGTTGCGCTGGCCGACGAGACCGGCGGCACCGCGGTCATCTGCCCGCCGATGCCGACGCGGGACGTGTACGCGCTCGCGGCGCAGGGCGAGCGGGTGCCGCGCAAGTCAACCTCGTTCGGCCCGAAGCCGCGAACCGGGCTGGTGATCAGGACGTTCGCCCAGGGCTGAACGAACGGTCCTCATTTCCTGGTGTAGAGCTCCAGGGGTGCCCAGTGCCCGCTGACCTTTGTGAAGTTGTCGGCGAAGTAGGCCCGCAGCTGCGGGGTCCAGGCGATCCGGTTGGCGTTGTAAGAGGTCAGCAGCACGTAGCTGGCCTTGGCGAATGCCTGCCGCCACAGCGCGGCGATCGCCGGGACCCGGCCGGCCTGCGCCGCGGTCTGGCCGTGGCCGAGCGCGTAGCTGGTGCCGGTCCCGTCCACGATCACCGAGCAGCCGGGGACGGAGCTGGTGAAGCGGTCGAGTGAGATCAGCAGCGAGGCCTGGTCGGTGGCCACGCAGGCCCCGGGCGGGATCACCCGGTCGATGGCTGGCAGCGCGTCGACGTAGGTCGGCGTCGGGCTGTAGTCGGCGCCCGGTGCGGCCAGCGGCAGCGCGAGCATGACCACGCCGGCGGTCCAGGCCGCGGTTTTGCGGAGCCGCGGCTTCAGCCCCGGCCAGCCGCCCCAGCCGTTGATGAGGCGCGCGGCGGGCAGCCCGAGCGCCATGCCGAGGAACGGCGCGAGGAACGCCGGGTAGTGGTAGTAGAAGTCGTCCGGCACCAGGAACGCGATCACGATCAGCACGGTCGTCGCCAGGCCGAACCACTCGAGCCGCGGCGGCCCCTGCCGGGTGACCCGCCAGGCCGCGAGCGTTGCGCCGGCGATCGCCACCGCGAGGATGATCGCCGCGGCCAGGAACACGCCGGTGCCGAGGTCCCAGGCGGTCAGGCCGGTCAGGTACTGGAGCCGGAACGCCAGCGAGGTTCTGGCCCCGGTCCGGACCAACTGGGCGACGACGACGCTGTCGTAGAAACGCCCCGGGGCCAGCGCGGCGAACGGGATCACCGGGATCAGGAAGCCGGCCGCAACCCCGGCCGCGAACCGGGCCAGCTGCCGGTACCGCGGCACGCAGAGAACGGCGATCACAACGACCGGGATGATCGCCCATACCTTGATCGCCCCGGCGAAGCCGAGCGCGGCGCCGCCCCAGGCCAGCCTCTTCCCGCTGCTGGCCAGGCGGTCGCCGTCGAACACCGCCACCGCTCCGGCCAGGCAGAACGCGGTCAGCCACGGCTCGAGCAGCACCGTGTGCGCGGCCTGCGCGCTGCCCGGGTAGATCGCGATGATGCCGCAGGTCACGATCGTTGCGAGCACGCCGCGGTGCCGGACCAGCAGCCCGCCGAGGACCACGGCGGCCGCGCTGGCGAGCACGGTGAGGATCCGGCCGATCCCGATCGCCCACGCCGTGCCGGTCAGCTTGGAGATGGCCGCGGCCGGAGTCATCAGCAGCGTGGTTCCGGGCGGCTGGACGATGATGAAGTCCCGGTACGGCACCAGGCCCTGGATCATTCGCAGCGCGCTGCCGAAGTCCGCGCCGTCGTCGTAGTCCCCGACGCCGAGAAAGTGGCCCGGCTGGGCGAGCTGCACCCCGCGGATCGCCAGCGCGACGAGCGTGGCCACCGCTATGACCGCGCCGACCGGCGTGAGATTGAACGGCAGCCGGGTCGGCCGCAACCGAGAGAACCGCGTCGCCGCGCTGCGCGGCGAGCCAGCGGCCTGACGTACGGTCGTTCCGCTCACAGTTGGCTGTTCCCCGCTACTTTCCGCAGGCGTCGAATCGCCACCAGATACTACCCGTTCAGGCTTCGCGGCTGGCCCTAACCGATCAGCGGCGCTCGCCGCGGCTTGGCCGCCCGCGCCTGCACGGCCTGGTCTGCGAGCACCTGGCTGATCGATGTACCGGAAGGCCTGCTCTATGCGGCCGAACGGTACATCGACGCCGCAGAGGTGCCGGAGCATCTCGTTGGCCCCGTTCCCGCGATGAGTTTCGGGTGCCGACGTCGTCGTAACAGCCGCACACCAACGCTGAGAAGGCGGCATAAATGACGGACTGCGAGACGGCTGCACCGGCTGCGGCCGATGTAAACCGGGACGACGATTCGCGGATGCTCCTGGGCTTTCTGCAGTACCAGCGCGACGCGGTGCTGAAGATCGTCGAGGGGCTGCCCGAGGAGGCCTGGCAGACGCCGGTCGTGCCATCCGGATGGACGGTTGCCGGGATGCTCTGGCACCTCGGCGGCGTTGAGCACCACTGGCTCCAGCACGTGACCACGGGCGTCGCGGAGGAAACGCCGCCAGACGAGGAAGAAGAAGCAGAGGGGGGCGAGTACGACCCCTACGCGGCCTTCACGTGCGACCTGCCGGGCGCCGACCTCATCGCCAACTACCGCGAGGAGTGCGGGCGGTCCGATGCGGTTCTCGCCATCACCCCGCTGTCAGCGGCTCCGCGCGGGCTCAAGTTCCACCATGACCCGGAGTACACCGCGCAGATAACCACCGTCCGCTGGATCGTGCTACACGTAATTGAGGAGACAGCCGCGCACTCCGGCCACCTAGAGATCGTGCGCGAACTGCTCGACGGAAAGACCAGGCTGGGCGGACGCTGACCCGCCGTCCGGACGCGCTCAGCCCCGTCTAATCGGGCACCTCGAGGCCATCATCTGTGTCGGCTGACTTACGGACTAACCTGAGCCGACTCAGGTCTCATTGCTGGGCGAAACCGAGCCACGGTGCGCAGCGTGCGCTTCTCGCCGCTGCGGCCGGGGCAGATCGGTGGGTGGGGCCGCTGCCGGGCCTGGTCGAACCTAGGTCGATGCGGGCTCCTCATCGTCGTCCGGGTCGGCCAGGTAGTCGAAGACAACCGGGTCGAGCTGCTCGAACCGCTCGGCAGCGTCGGTCATGTCATCCCTGTCGGCGGCGGCAGCCTTGCCGAACCAGTCATGTGCCTCATCCTCCCGCCCGGCTTCCAGCAGCGCGTCGGCGTAGGCGTAGAAGAGCCGGGCAGATCCGGGCCGGACGCGGCCGTCCGTCAGCTCCGGCACCTGCAGCACGGCCACCGCCGCCTCGGGCAGCCCCTGATCGCGGCGGATCCCTGACTCCACGATCCGCAGCTCGATCGCGGTGGCGCGGTCGACTTCTCGTGACTCAGGGCCGGTGACCAGGTCAAGCGCGCGATCCAGGCGGCCGAGCGCGCGCTCAGCGTCCGCCATCAGCGGCAGGTAGCTCGTCCTGCCGGTCAGCCGCCGTGCAGCCCTCAGCTCGGCTAGCGCGTCGGCCCACTCGCCTGCGCGGTATGCGGCGATGCCGACGGCCTCACGGACGATGCCGACCCGGGCCGCGAGCTGGCGTGCCGCCAGCGCGTGCCGGTATGCCGTCGCCGGATCCTCTTCCAGGCCAGCGGCAACGAGCCTGAGGGCCACGGCGTCGGCCAGGTCCCCGGGCAGCGTTCTGAGCTCCGCGCGTGCTTCGGGGTCTAGTTGATCGGCCGTGATGTCTGGCGGAATCTCGGGCCAGCGGTCACTGGCCGCGCGCTGGCTGGTCGGTGGCCTAGCCGTTCCGGCGCCTCGCGGCCTGCCCGAACCGGTTGCGGCGCGCGGCCTCGGTGCTCCCCCGGCACGCGGCGGCGCCGACCCCGCGCGGGACCGCGGATTCGGCCCCTCCCCAGACCGCGGCCTGGATGCCGCGCCGGTCCGTGGCCCCCGGGGTGCGTCTGTCCGGCTGCTGCCGCCTTCCGGCCGACTGGGACGGCCGCGGCCTTGCGATTCGGAGTCGGGCCTGGCCGCTCCGCTGCGGCGCGTCTGCTGGTCCCCGGGCCGACCGGCCGCGCCGCCCACGGCCGACTGCCGCCTGGGCCGGGAGTCAGAGCGCTCGCCACCGCCCAGCCGCGACCCTGAGCCCCGGCCACCGCTGGGCCGGGATTCCGGGCGCCCGCCGCCGCCATCGCGGCTGCTGCCGGGCGGCCCGGCGCTCCGGCGGCTATCCGCACGACCCGCGCGGTCGGCACTGGCCGCACGACCGGGACGATCCGCGCCATCGCGGCTCGAACGGCCTCGGCTCGCCGCACTCCCCACGCCGCTTGGGCGGCTGTCGTTGGCCGAGACGCCACCACCAGATGAACGGCCACCAGCAGACGGACGATCGGCTCGAGACGGCCGGCTACCGGCAGACGAGCGGCCGGTGCTAGACGGACGGCCACCGGCGGACGGGCGACCGGTGCCCGAAGGGCGACCTGTGCCACGCGGGTGGCTTGTGGCTGAGCCGTCGCTGCCGCCAGCACGGGTCCGTGGCGTGCCGCGCCGGTTCGGTCCGTCATTGCCGACCCGATCGGCCCGGCCGGGCTTGGCGGCGCCGGACGCGGGCGCGCGCCTGGGCCCAGCGGGACGGCCTTTCGAATCGCCTTCTCGTCGCCCGCGCCCGTTCCCGGCCACCGCCAACTCCCACCTTGCGCGCAGTCGCCCCGGCGGCTACGCCGTCGGCATGTCAGATACACCGTAAACGCATTGAGGGCCGCTACCAGCATGGCAGCGACCCTCAGCGCGAAGATGTCCGGCGGCGTCCTACTCTCCCACGCGGTCCCCCGCGCAGTACCATCGGCGCTGAAGGGCTTAACTTCCGGGTTCGGAATGGGACCGGGTGTTTCCCCTTCGCCATGGCCGCCGAAACTCTATGGAGATGTCGGGCCCCGCGCCTGA
>JASHOI010000227.1 GCA_030041195.1 Streptosporangiaceae bacterium
GCACGCCGCTCGTCGCCGACCTCGCGCCGGCGGGCCTGCGCGGGCGGTACATGGCGGCGATGGGCCTGGCCTGGTGGACCGGCCTGGCGATCGCGCCCACGCTGGGCGCTCAGCTGCTGAGCCACGCGCCGAAGGCGGTGTTCCTCGCCGCCGCCGGCACGGCCGCGGCGGCTTGCGTGGCCGCGCTGGCGCTGGAGCGAGCGCTGCCCGAAGCCTCCCGGCGGACCCCGCATCCGGGTGGCGCGTCCCCGGAGAAGGCCTGAGGGCGCCGACCACTTATGCGGAAACCTGTCAGTGCGGGGAAACGCGTCAGCAGATGCGCCTGACGGAAGTCCCCGCTGATCCGATCACGCAGATCGGGGTCAGCCGGCTCATTGCGCTGGCGCGAGTGAGCCGGCCGGCTCGCCAGGGATCTGGTAGAGCGCCTTCCACGGCGACCCGGCCGGGTCGCTCTGCTCGGTCTGTGGCGAGACCCCCTGGTTGCTCCACTTGGCCTCGTAGGGCAGGCCCTGGTAGAGCACCTTGCTTCCGGCGTGGTACTGAGCAGTGATCGACCAGGCCCGGTAGTGATCCGACTTCGGCTTGATCACGGCCCGGGCGTGGTCCCCCGGCGGCACCGGCCCGAGCAGTTCCCAGGGCGGCTGCCACGCGCGCCTGCGATCTGGTTCGCCGGTCTCCAGGCGCCCCAGGCTCGCTCAGAGCCGCGACCGCACGGCGTAAGCCACGACACCCGGCAAGGGCTGGCATGATCGAGCTATGACCGTTGTGAGGATCAACGCGATCACGGTGCCCGCCGACAGCGGGGACGAGCTGGCCAAGCGGTTCGCCGCAAGGGCGGGCGCGGTGGACAGCCAAGAGGGCTTCGAGGGGTTCGAGCTGCTCAAGCCGACCGATGGCCGCACCACCTGGCTCGTCGTCACCAGGTGGCGGGACGAGCAGTCGTTCCAGGCGTGGGTGCACTCCCCCGCGTTTGGGCATGGCCACCGCTCGGCAGCCGAGCGCAGTGGCGGCGAGGCGCCGCATCCCGTCGGCGTCAGCAGCGAGCTGTGGTCCTACGACATCGCGGGTGGCTCGGCCGGGCAACCAAGTTAGGACCCGGACGGTAGAACCACAGCTCACCACGGGCACACGACCGCCATGGCGGCCTCGCTGCTGACGGGCGTTGCTCCCGCGACCAGAACCCTCCGGGGGCACTGCCTGGCGCGGCCATGCACGACCGGCGAGTCCGTGCAGGTAACCGGCGCCGACGAGGTGGTGACGTCCACGTTGCCCAGGCTGGGCTATCGGAGCGTCTCGCGCAGGAAATGCTCGAACTCTCGCGGCGCTGAAAGCATCGGGAAATGGTCGGCCTCGGGAATCATCGTGAGGGTCGCGGCCGCGGCCTGGCTCACGATCCGGTTGGCCCACAGCCGGGTGCTCTGGAAGTCGCGGCCGCCCACCAGAACGCTGATCGGGGTGGTGATCTCGTCAAAGCGGGTCTTGACCGGCGGGTCGAGTTCGCTGCCGAGGTAGTCCTCGAGCGTGAAGAAGTAGGAGTTCGCGACCTGCAGGCTGATCATCTTGTGCCGCTGATGCGGGTCGAGCGCGGGCCCCCAGGCGTCGATGTCGGCTTCGGCGGCGGCGCGGATTCCGGCGCTGGCTAGCAGGCGCTCGCGGCGGGCGAAGTGGGCGTGCATCTCCTGCCGTGCGGCGGATTCTTGCGGGCTCGGGTCCGGGAACTCGCCGAAGGTGCCATCCACCACCACGACCCGGGTGGCCCGTTGCGGGTAGCGGTGTGCGAACGCCAAAGCGCGCCGCGCGCCGTCGGAGACTCCGACCAGCACCGCGCAGCGCACGCCGGCCGCGTCCAGCACCGCTGCGATGTCGTCGATCTCGCTGTATGGCTTTGTGCCGGGGGACGACAGGCCGGTGTCGCGGTAATCAAAGGTGGTGACCCGCGCGATCTGCGACAGCCACAAGACGGTGCTCTCCCACATCCGAAGATCGGCAGAGCCGGCGTTGACCAGGACCACATTCTGCCCGTGACCGCGAGTCTGGCAATACAGCAAGCCGTCCGGCACATCCACGAACTTCTCGATCTCATCGGCCATGACGGCATCGTGGGAGTCCGGCAGCGACAGCGTCAAACCGATTTTCGCCGGCCAGGTGCGCGGGCTGCGCGACGAGCCGGCCTGGTGCCCTGCTGGCCCGGGGAACGTCGTCACCCGGTGGCGGGATGAGGCCTTGTCCCAGGCCTGGCTGCACTCCCCCGCGTTGAGTCACAGGCACCGCTCCGCGGCCGGGCGCAGCGGGGGCGAGGCGCCGCCGCTGGTCGGCGTCGGCAGCGGGCCATGGTCCTGCGAGATCGCCGGCGGGTCCCCGGCGCAAAGATAAGGCAGGCAGCCACCGAAACTGCGGCGGCTGCCTGCCCAGGGTTTCCCCCCCGCCCAGTAAGACGCGCGAGCTACCTGGGAGGATTACGCATCGCCTCAGGTCGTGGGCCCGGTTAGCCGGGGGGCCATCGCGGCACAGACGGCGAGCAGCTCGGCATGCTGCAGCGCGGCGAGCACTTCCGGATGCACGGTCGCGCTGAGTTGTTCGGTCGCGGTCACGGTGACCGAGTTGCCGCCGCCGAGTGTGGCGGCGCCGAACTGGGTGTAGCCGGGGAAGCTGCCGGTGTGCCCGTAAACGGTGCCGCAGCTGGTCCGGTACATGAATACGGCCAGGCCAGCCGCGTTCGTGCCGGGCCCGGGAGGGTCGGAGTTGCCCGCCACGAAGCGCAGCTGGGCGGCCTGCGTCTGCCGGGTGAAAAACAGCGGCGCGAGGTAGTCGCGGATGAACGCGTTCATCTCGGCCGGGGTGGACACGATGCCGCCCGACGCCCAGGCCGCGGAGGCTGTGAGGGCCTCGCTGACGTCCTCCGGGCCGCGGCCGGGCTCCAGCAGGTATCCGTGCAGGTAGGGGCGGGGCAGCCGGAACCCGGACGGCAGGCTGGTCTGGCTGAGCCCGGCCGGCCGGTAGACGAGCGTGCGCAGCAGCTCGTTGTAGCTCTGGTGGGTCACCGCCTCGGCCATCATCGCGGCGACCACGTTGTCTGAGTTGTCATATTGGTAGCGGCTGCCGGGCCGGAACCGCAGCGGCTTGTTCCAGACGTATCGCAGCAGCTGGTTGGGCGGGATGGTCGCGCGGGGGAATCGCGCAAGACGGCGCTGCAGCGCCTTGCTGGAGGTGTAGTCGGGCAAGCCGCTGCGGTGCTGCAGCAGCTCACGCAGCGTGACCCGGTGCCAGGCGCGCGGCAGAGCGGGAAGCACCCGCCCGATCGTGTCGCTGAGCCGGAGCCGCCCGCGGCTAACCAGGCTGAGCGCGACCGCTCCGGTGTATGTCTTGGCGAAGCTGGCCAGCCGCGCGTGATCGTACGTGCTCAGCGGGCGGGGATGGGCCACGTCGGCCGTGCCGGCCTGGTAGACGGCGCTCCATTCGCCGTGCTGGACGATCACGATGACGCCGGGCGGCCCGTCGGGCATGGCCACCAGCCGGTTCAGCGCTTGCTGCAACGCCGCTCCGGCCATGGCCTCGGTGCGGGCCAGGGCGCGAGCGGGGGTGCGGGCCGGGTGGTGGACGGCGGCGGCGCTGCCGGGGATGGCCGCCGCGGCGACGGCCAGCATGCCGCTCACGGCCGCGGCCGCCGCTAATGACCTTACAGAACGTTTGTAGGCCATGAACGAAGAGTAATCAGTCGTGCAGCCGCAGCCGCGGCGCCACACCGGCCCCTTCAGGCCGATCTGCTGGTCACGCGTTCTCGGTGGCCGACGCCTCCTTTGCCCTCCTGACCAGCTCGGCCCAGTCGTAAGCGTCCTCGGGCGTGGCACGCACCATCGCGTCGATCTTCTTGGCGTCCTCGCCGACCAGGATCCGCCAGGACCCGGACCGCACCCCGTCCAGGATGACGGTCGCGGCGTCGGCCGCGCTGAGCGGCGCCTTGTCCCGGAAGTCGGCGTTCATCTGCACCAGCAGCCGGCGCAGGTCGCCGGCTGTCGCGCCCTCGGCCAGCAGGCCGGCCTTGGTCAGGCCGGCCCGCGCGTCGGCGGGGATCAGCTCCTCGATCTGGGCGTCGCTCATCTGCTCCGGCTCCGGCAGGCCGCGGGCCCGCAGGCTGTTGGCGATGATGTCGGTGCCCACGTGACCCGGCATCACGACCGCCACCCTGACCTGCGGCGCGTTGCTGCGCAGGTCCTCGATGAGCGCCTCCGAGAAGCCACGCACGGCGAACTTGGCCGTGGCATAGGCGGTGTTCGGCATGCCCGGGCCCAGGGCTGCCCAGAGCCCGTTGACGCTGCTGGTGTTGACGAGGACGCCGTCGCCGCTCGCGATCAGCAGCGGCAGGAACGCGCGGGCGCAGTAGTAGACGCCCCACCAGTCGGTGGCGAATACCTGCTCCCACACCTCCCGGCTGCTTTTGACGAAGCTTTCGCCGCCGCCGAAACCCGCGTTGCTGAAGACCAGGTCCACGTGATCGCTGCCGTGTTCCTGCAGCAGTTCGTCGCGGAACCGCAGGACCTGCGCCTCGTCGGACACGTCGCAGGCGTGGCCGGTGACCCGGACGCCGGCCGGCGCACCATCTTGCGCTGTGGCCGCGGTCTCGGCCACCGCGTCCGCGTTCCGGTCGCAGGCCGCGACCGAGCATCCCTCCGCCGCGAGCTGGCGGACAAGCTCGCGGCCCATGCCCGAGCCTCCGCCGGTTACCACGGCGAGCTTCCCACCGAACGAGTCCACAGACCGACACCTCCCGTGCTTTCCTGTCAATAAAGTGATATCAATTTTAAGGAGGGGGCGTCAAGCCGGCCGGGAGGAACGCGGCGGGGTCAAGCCGGCCCGGAGGAACCGGGCGGGGTCGAGCCGGCCCGGAGGAATGAGGCGGGGTCAAGTCGGCCGGGAGGAACGCGGCGGGGTCAAGCCGGCCCGGAGGAACTGGCTCGGTTGCCACGGAACTGAAATCTGCGATCATAGATCGATGCCCGACTCTGCAGCCGGTTCCGCGCCCACCTCGCCAGGCCTCGATGTCCCCGTGGACGAGGTACCGCGGCTGCGCCGGCAAGTTTATGAACGCATCCGCCGCGCCATCATCAATGGCCAGTTCGCTCCCGGAGAGCGGCTGTCGGTATCGCAGATCGCCGACGGCCTTCAGGTCAGCACGATGCCGGTGCGGGAGGCAATCCGGCTGCTGGAAGAGGACGGGTTGGTGGAGACGTCCGCGCGCCGGTGGACGCGGGTGGCGACGGTCAGCGCGGCGCAGGCCGAAGAGCTCTATCCTCTCGTTGGCCTTCTCGAGGAATACGCGGTCGCCACGGGCGGGGAAGTAACAGCGGCTGATCTGCGGCGGCTGCGCGGCGCCAACCGGGACCTGGATCGCGCAGAGTCCAGCGGCGACGCGATGGCCTCTATCAACGCGGATGAGCAGTTCCACACGATCCTGCTCGAAGGCTGCAGCAATCAGACACTGTTGCAAACCTTGGCTCAGTACAAGACCCGGATGCGGCTGCACGAGAGCGCGTTCTTCCGGCACGGGGCCGGCCGATCCGTGAGCCAGCATGAAGAAATTGCCGCCGCGATCGAGTTGGGCGACCGCCGGCGGGCCGGCGCGCTGGTGCGCGCGCACTGGGCCGCTGGGCTGGAGGCGCTGCGGCAGGGGCCGTCTTGGCCGTCGGGCGGCCAGCCAGCCTGACCCGCAAGCGGCGCCGCTGACCCTGTGATGGACCGAAGGTGGCACCAGGCACCACCTTCGGTCCTATTGAGATCTGAGATCTCAGATGTTAGGCTGGCGGTCAGCGCTCCGAATCGGGGTTGCAGAGGTAGCGAGGAGGTTTCGATGCCAGTTCGCGCAATCGTGCAAATGGGCGACCCTCGCCTGCGCGAGAGATCAGCGCCGATCACGGACTTCTCCGGCTCACGATGGGATGGTCTGGTCGGTGACCTTGCCGACACCCTGAACGACTGGCGGGAACGCTCGACCTATGGCCGCGGGATCGCAGCTCCTCAGGTCGGCGAGCAGGTCCGCCTGATCTGCCTTGTCGGCTTCTCTCCCGCCGTGCTTGTCAACCCGCGCATCGTCTCGGCGTCCCAGGAAACCTGGCAGCCCTGGGACGCATGTCTGAGTTTCTCGCTCGCATTCTTCTGCCGCGTTACCCGGCACGAGTGGGTGGATGTCGAATACTGCGATCTGGACGGTCGCCTGCTCCGGCTGCATGCCGAGGGCGAGCTGGGCGAGCTGCTGCAGCACGAAATCGACCATCTGGACGGAATCCTGGCCGTGGACCGCATGACCAGCAGCCGGACCATGTGCATGCGCGGCGAATTCGAAGCCCGCTATCGCGACGAGAGCCCATACCGCTGATCATGTCCGGCCATCCCAGTTCGGGCGGATGCGGAGCGATCGATGGTGAGGTACCAGTAGCCGCCCGCGAGATTGAGCGCCGCAATGACCAGGAAGAAGGCTGCCCATCCGTAGACGCCGTACGCGAGGCATATGACGCCAGCGGCGGCCTGGACACCGGCGCCGGCAATATGCCCGACCCCAAAGCCGCGGAGGTGGCGGTAAACAATCGGGTTGATCAGGCGTTGCATGCCGGGGCGCGGCGGAGACGCCCACCACCCGCGCAGGCCTTTCGCGGCTGTGTTGTCGTTGTACGCATTCATCGTGATGCCTCCTGCCGACCATGGCGGCTGCCATCCGGTCACTGGTTAAAGTGATATCATATTGATAGCAGGATAGTCAACCCGGCGGTACCGGCCGGGGCGCCAAGCAGCATGGATGGGGCTGTCGTGCCTTGTCCGGTGTTCGCCCACGACGGCACGATTGGTCTAGACGGCTGGGATGGAGGAGAGCTGATGAGCTTCACGGTCGAGAAGGACATCATGGTGCCGATGCGCGACGGCGTCCGGCTGGCCACGGACGCGTGGGTCCCGGTCGGCGACGGGCCCTTCCCGGTGCTGCTTGTGCGCCTCCCCTACGGCAAGGACATGCCGGTGCTGTTCGCCTACGGGCTGCTCCCGAACATCTTCGCGCTGCTCGAAGCCGGGTACGCCGTCGTCTACCAGGACTGCCGCGGCACGTTCCGGTCCGGCGGGGAGTTCGTCCCCATGGTCAACGAGCCCAGCGACGGTGCCGACACCCTGGGCTGGCTGCTGGAGCAGACGTGGTGTGACGGCAACATCGGCAGCTACGGGCCGTCGTACCTGGGCTTCGTCCAGTGGGCGTCGGCGTTGGCCGCCTCGGACCGGCTGAAGGCGATCGCGCCCGCGGTCACGACCACGGAGTACTACCTGACACCGTGGTACTCCGAGGGCGGCGCGATGTCGCTGCACACGATCCAGACCTGGACGACGCTGATGGCGCTGGCCGACACGCAACGGGCCGCGGCCGCCGGCTCTGGCGACATGCAGGCGCTGATGGGCCTCGTCGCGATGGCCGCCGACCCGGAGGCGCACCTGGCGGAACTGCCGGTCCGGGCCAGGCCGCTGCTGGAGAAGCAGTGGCCATGGTGGGCGGACATCCTCGCCCACCCAGCACGCGACACGTTCTGGCAACAACTTTCAGTCGCCGACCGGTTCGAGGACATCACGGTGCCCGCGCTGAACATCGGCGGGTGGTTCGACATCTTCATCAGCAGCACCGCGCGGACGTTCACCGAGATGCGGAAGCGGGGTGGCAGCGCCGAGGCGCGCGAGGGCCAGCGGCTGATCATCGGCCCGTGGGACCACCTCAACAGCACCGGGATCTACCCCGACCGGAAGTTCGGGCTGATGGCCGACGCGTTGTACAACGACCTGACCGGCGCGCACCAGCGGTTCTTCGACCGGTGGCTGCGCGGCCGGGCAGACGCCCAGGCCGGGGACGCCCCGGTGCGGATCTTCGTGATGGGCGTCGACCAGTGGCGCGACGAGCCGGACTGGCCGCTGCCGGACACCGCGTACGTGGATTACTTCCTCGACGGCTCGGGGCGCGCGAACACCGCGGACGGCGACGGTGAACTGGTGACTGAGCAGCCCGGCCGTGAGGGGGCCGACGTCTATCTCTACGACCCGCGGCGGCCCGTCCGCACGCTCGGCGGCCGGGTGATGAGCCCGTCAACGGCGAACGCTGCCGGGCCGGTCGACCAGCGCGAGGTCGAGGCCCGCCACGACGTGCTGTGCTACTCGACCCCGGTGCTGGAGCGCCCGGTCGAGGTCACCGGGCACGTGTCGCTGACGCTGTTCGTCTCCTCGTCGGCCGTTGACACCGACTTCACCGGCAAGCTGGTCGACGTGTTCCCGGACGGGCGCGCGATCTTCCTTACCGACGGGATCCTGCGGGCGCGGTACCGCCTCTCGCTCACCGAGCCCGAGCTGCTCAGCCCGGACGAGGTCGTCGAGGTCGACCTGGACCTGTCGGTGACGTCCAACGTGTTCCTGCCCGGGCACCGGATCAGGCTCGAGGTGTCCAGCAGCAACTTCCCGCGCTTCGACCGCAACACCAACACCGGCGGCACGATCACCGAGGACGCCGAGGAGGACGCGGTGGTCGCGGTCAACCGCGTCTTCCACGGCCCGTCGCACCCGAGCCGCCTGGTGCTGCCGGTCATCGCCCGCTAAAGGCTGGGCGCACGTTCACCCGCTCCCTCGCTCGCCGGGAGCGGAAATATGAGGTCAAGGGACCCTCGATGTTCCTAGAAGAACAGCGTGGGTCCCACCACACTGTTCG
>JASHOI010000228.1 GCA_030041195.1 Streptosporangiaceae bacterium
AGCGGCGCGGTGCGGGGCCAGGCGGTAGCCGATGACCGCCGCCACGCCGCCCAGGACCACGACGAGCGCCAGCGCGCCCAGCCCGAGCACGGCCCAGTCCAGGTAGATCCCACGGCCCGGCTCGGCCTGGCGGACGGGCCCGAACAGGGAGAGCGGCGACAGCCCGATCGCGACCGCCACGGCGAGCAGGGCGCCGGCCACGACCGCGGCGAGCAGGCCGGCGACGCCGTCGGCGGTGGCCGCGCCGGGCCCCGCGCCCAGTGCCCGCAGGATCCCCGCATCGTCAGTGACGGCGCGGAGCTGCCGGGAGATCGACTGGGCGCCGATGATCAGCGCGGCCAGCCCGGCGATCAGCCCGAACACCCCGAGCGCGATCGCCTCCGGGTAGATCGCGCGCTGCGCCTCTGCCTCGATCGCGGAGGTGTTGTAGACCTGCAGGAGCTGCAGGAGCTGGCTGGAGCCGCTGCCGAAGATCGAGGTCGCCAGCTTCACATAGTCCTGGTCGACGGCCGCGTCGTACCGGGTGCCGCCCGCTACCCGCAGCCCGATGTAGGAGGTGCCGGTGCAGCACGGCATGAACTCCCGGTCCAGCGCCGGGGTGCCGATGAGGAAGCCGGTGCGGCTGGCGTCGATGTCGTCCTGCACGATCTGGGTGCTCACCACGCCGATGCCGGTCACGGTCAGGTCGAGCTTCCGGTAGAACGGCGGCAGCCCCGCCTGCTCCGGGCCGGTCTCCGCCCACACCCCCAGCCGCAGCCGCGAGCCCACGTGCAGGTGCAGCACGGCCGCGGCCCGGGTGGTGGCCACCACCTGGTCCGGGCGCGTGGCCGCGTGCCCGGCCGTGACCGTCAGCCGGTCCTGGCTGGTGAACATGCCGTCGCCGCTGGTGACGAGCTGCACCTGAGTGAACAGCACCGGGCCATAACCGCCGTTCCGGCTGATCATGGCGGCGTTCACGGCGTCGGCGGTGGCCAGACCGCGCACGTGCGGGAGGTGCCGGAGCCGGGTCAGCAGGTCCCGGTACAGCCGCTCCGCCTGGGCCGCGGAAACGTTGAGATTGGTGTTCGGCTGGATGATCAGGCTGGACGGGTTGGTGCTGGCCAGGTAGTCGGGATACGAGGACTCGGTGCGCCGCGCCGCGGTCACCGACGCCAGCGCGATCCCGCCGATCAGCCCGACCAGGGCGGCCAGCGCGAGGTACCCGCCGATGCGGCGGCGGAGCGTGGCCCGCAGCCGGTACCACGCCAGGTAAGCCGCGGAACGGCTCACGGCTAGCGCGCCTCGACCGGGACGCTGGCGTCGCGTTCCGGGGCCAGGCCCTGGTCCGGCGGCAGGACGCGGCCATCCAGCATGCGGACGATGCGCTGCGCCGAGGCGGCGACCTGCGCGTCGTGGGTGACCATGACGATGGTCTGGCCGCCCGCGTGCAGACGGCTCAGCAGCTCGATGACCTCCTGGCCGCCGTCGGAGTCCAGCGCGCCGGTTGGCTCGTCGGCCAGCAGCAGGGTCGGCTCGTTCGCCAGCGCCCTGGCGATCGCCAGCCGCTGCCGCTGCCCGCCGGACAGCACGCCGGGCACGGCCGCCGCCTTGTCGCCGATGCCCAGCAGGTCCAGCAGGTCCCTGGCCCTGGTCTCGGCCATCTTCCGCCGGCGGCCGGCGATGACCGCGGGCAGCGCCACGTTCTCCAGCACGGTCATCCCCTCTAGCAGGTTGAAGAACTGGAAGATGATGCCGATGTGCTTGCGCCGCAGCCTGGCCAGGTCGTCCTCGCCGCGCCCGGTCACCTCCTCGCCGGCGACCATGATCGTTCCCTCGTCGGCCAGCTCGAGCCCGGCCACGAGGTTCAGCAGCGTGGACTTGCCGCAGCCGGACGGGCCCATCAGCGCGGCGAATTCGCCGGCCGCAACGGTGAGGTCCACGCCGCGCAGCGCCCGCACCGGCGCGTTCTCGGCCTCGAAGGTCTTGCGCACGCCGCGCATGCTCAGCGCGGGCAGGTTCTCGGTCATCGGCCCCCCCGGGTCGTCTGTGCAGTCAGGGTTGGGTGGGCCCGGCGGCGACCGGGGCGCCGCTCCGGGCGAGCTTGTAGGCGACGATCGGCGTCTCGCGGCCCTTCACCCGCTGGGCGGGCAGCGCGATCGCGTCCGCAGGCACGGTCAGGGCGTGCTGGGTGGCCTCGGACAGCACGGTTTCGCCGGCCGCCGCGAACTGCTGCAGCCGCTGGGAGAGGTTGACCGTGTCGCCGACCAGCGTGTACTCGAGCCGTTCCGCCGAGCCGAGCAGCGCCGCGGCGACCTCGCCGGTGGACAGCCCGATGCCGAGGCCGAACTCGTGCAGTCCCCCGGCCGCCCAGCCCACGTTGATCTCAGCCTGCAGCGCGTGCATGCCCGCCGCCGCCGCCACGGCCCGGTCGGCATGGTCGGACTGGGGGAACGGCGCGCCGAACACCGCCATGACCGCGTCGCCGACAAACTGCATGACGGTACCCCCCTCTCCGAGGATCGCACGGTTCATGGCCGCACGGTGCGTGTTGAGCTGCCCGGCGAGCTTTGTCGGGTCGGCGTGCTCGGCGATCGTCGAGTACGACCTGATGTCGCTCATCAGCACGGTCACAACCACGGTCTCGGTCTCGCCGATGCGCTGCCTGCCGTCGCGCAGCTTCTCGGCGAGCCCGCCGGGCAGCAGCCGGGACAGCGTCTCGCCCTGTTCCTCGCGGTCGACGATCGCCTGGTGCAGCAGCCGGAGCCGGTTGAGCGCCGCCGGGTCGCCCTGGGCGACGCCGGCCGCGAGCTTCACGAACACGGCCTCGACCTCGGCGTCCACCGCCTCGGGCGGCACCCGCCTGGCCACCGCGATCGCCTTGATCGGCTTGCCCTCAGCGATCATGCCGAGCAGTTCCTCCTCGGCGGGAGCGAGCCCGCCGGGCGCGGTGACCGGCCGGACCAGCGCCTCGACGATCGCCGGGTCGAGCGCGGTGCCGCCGGTGGCCACGCTGCGGATCGCGTCGGCAAGCTGGTTGCCCTCGGCGACCCGGTCCTTGAGCAGGTAGCCGTACCCGGCCGAGCCCTCGGCCAGCAGCGACACCGCGTACTCGGGGTCGTCGTACTGCGACAGCACCACCACGCCGGTGCCCGGGAAGCGCTTGCGCACCTGCCTGGCCGCGTCGATGCCCTCGCGGTGAAAGGACGGGGGCATCCGCACGTCGGTGACCAGGACCTGCGGCTCGGTGGCCGCGGTGCCGCTGATCACCTCGTCGTAGTCGGCGGCCACCCCCACGACCCGCAGGTCCGGGTGCCGCTCGATGAGCGCGCGAACGCCCTCGCGGACGATCAGGTTGTCGTCAGCGAGGAAGACGCCGATGGAGCGCTCGGGCAGCGCCGCGCTGTGTCCCACGCCAACTAAGTTCTCGCACGCGGGGTGCTGCCGCCAGTGAGCAGCCACCCAGAGCAGAGGTGGTGCTAGGCACACCATCGCCAGGGTGCCGCCGGACTCAGGCGCCGTTTGGCACCCATTGGCCTACGATCAGCCTTATGAGCGGGTTGCCGGCCCCCAGGCGTGCTACGGCAATGACGCCTTAGCGTCCACGGTCTCTGATTTCTGCAGCCGGTGGCAGATCGGCGTGCAGAACCTTGCCACCGATGCCAGCCAGGTCGCGGGCCGGCTTGCCTTGTCGGCCGTCAGCTACGCGAAGGCCGAGAAGAAGAACGTCGCCGCGGCCTCGGGGATCTTCCGGGGCCGTGGTGACGATCCCGCAGCCTCGCGATGGTGAGCCTCGGCCAGACCACGGACCCGGCGGATCTGGTTCCGGGCGACCCGGGCGCGATCGCCAC
>JASHOI010000229.1 GCA_030041195.1 Streptosporangiaceae bacterium
GCGAGGTCGGTGCCGTCCTCCCCCGGCAGGTACTCCGGCGATGGCTCACCGGCCTCGTAGGTCGCCGGGCCGGGCAGCTCGCGCACGACCGCCGAGATCGTGTCCAGCGGCGCCCCGGTGATCTCCTGCACGATGCGCGTCAGATCACGGATCAGCTGATCGCGCTGCTGCGGGGTCCTGCCCCGGCGGATATCGGCCTGGATCATCGGCATGGCCGGCGCCCTCTCGTTAGATGACCGTATAACGCAATTTACTAGTCACTTAGAGACCGGTCAACGGCGTTGTAAGGTCACACGCTGTAGATTGGCTGTGTGAGCTCGCCGTGGTCGGTGCCCGAGGAGACCAAGCCGGCGCCCGGGCGCCTGCTGCTGGTGCAGGCCTTCGTCAACACCTGGGATGGCGACCGCAGGACCGACGTCTTCCTCGACCCGGCAGCCGCCGGGTCCTGGCTGGCCAAGGCCGGCCTGTGGCACGATGCGCAGCCGCCGGAGCCCGGTGAGCTGCACCGGGCTCGGAGCGTCCGCGAGGCTATCCGGGCGCTGATCGTCGCGAAAGGCGGCGGAGCCGCCCCGGGGCCCGGCGATCTCGGGCCGCTGCAGGCCCTCGGGGAGGCTGTGCCGCTGCGGTTGCGGGCAAGCCAGGACGGGCGGGTCAGCCTGGAACCCGAGACCGGCGGCCGCCTCGACACCGGCCTGGCCACGCTCCTGCTGCTGATCCGCGACGCGCAGCTGGACGGAACCTGGCAGCGGCTGAAAGCCTGCCGCAACCCTGACTGCCAGTGGGTGTTCTACGACCGGTCGCACAGCCAGCGGGGCGCCTGGTGCGACATGGCGGTCTGCGGAAACCGCATCAAGAACCGCCGGCTTCGGGAACGCCGCTGGTGAGCGCGCCGGCCGGTGAGCGCTGGGCGCTAGGTGACCAGCGAGGTCCGGAGGCTGCCGAGATCGCGCTCGGTCAGGCCGTTGCCGAGCAGGTAGTCGGCCACGGTGCCGGAGCGGGCCCGGATGCGGGCCAGCGCGTCGTGTATGACCTGCGGTGAGGCGCCGAGCGCGCCGAGATCGAGCCAGCGCCCGACGCCGCTGATCGCCCGGATCCGGCTGATCGTCCGTGCCGCGCGGGTATCGAGGTAGGCCTCGCTCATCGCGTAGTCGGCGGCGATGATCTCGTCAGGCACGCCGATGACCTCGAGTACGAGCGCCACGACGAGCCCGGTGCGGTCCTTTCCCGCGGTGCAGTGGATCAGCCCGGGAAGCGCGTCGTCGCCGCACAGCCGCCCGATCGCGCCGGCGATCGCGGCGCCGCAATCGTCGATCATGTACCGGTAGATCGCGGCCAGCTCGGGCGGCAGCCGGCCGATGGCCCCCGCGTCGAACAGCGGAACGTGGAAGGTCCGCGCGCCGACGGCGTCCAGAGCGCTCGGCGCGGCGCTGACCTCGCCGTCGGTGCGCAGGTCGATCACGGTCCGCAGGCCGAGGCCGGCCAGGGCTGCGCGCCCCGAGTCATCCAGGCGGTGCAGCGCGTCGGACCGCAGCAGCGTCCGCCAGCGCACGGTTCCCCCGCCCGCCCCTCCCCGGCCGGCGGCCGGGTACCCGCCAACGTCGCGCAGGTTCATGGTGCCTGGCAGCCGGATCCGCCGGTCCTGCTCGCCGCCGCGGATTTCCATGCGGGCACGCTCCGATGCCGGGGACTGTCCACCGCAGGATGCCACGGCAGGCTCACTTGGTGCAGGACGAGCTCGAGGACCCGATCACCGGCATCCGCCAGGCGGTCGTCGCGGCCGCGATGACCTGGGCGGTGTCCCGCAGTTGCTGCTGGCCCGCCACTTGTTCGTCGCTGAGGAAGCGGTGCGCCATCCGGTCAACCGCCGGAGTGCCGAGCAGGCTGCCGTGCAGCGCGGGCAGCACGATGACGTTGCTCGGCAGGTCGCACACGGGCAGGGTCACCGCGTCCGCCAGCGGCACCACCGCGAGCCAGCGGATCCGCTGCCCGTTCTTGACCGCCGCGGCGGCGTACGCGGCACCGTCGGCGCGGACCGATTCGATCAGCTGCTGGGCTCCGGACGGGCCGAACGGCGACAGCGAACCCGCCATTTTCACCAGCTCGCTGAGCGCTTCGCCGGACACCGGGTCGCCGCTGGCGCTGGTCTGCGGGGCCGTGCTGCCCGGCTCGGCCTGGCCCGGGTCGACGATGGGGCTGAGCAGCACCACCGCCCTGACCGGGACGTCGGGATGCCTGGCCAGCATGGCGTAGACGCCGAGTGTGCCCTCGCTCTCCGCCACGATGTCGACCGGTCGCCCGGTCTCCTTGTGCAGCTGCCAGACCTGCTGAGCGATCCGGTCCCCGAGCACCGGCAGCGACAGGTCCGTCTGGTCGAGCCCGTACGGCAGCGGCCTCCCCCCGGCACCGAGGCCGGCATAGGAGAACGGCCGGACCAGCGCCGGTGGCCCGATCAGGTTGCGGCTTTCGGAGGCATAGCAGCAGGATGACCCGAATCCCGGGATGACCAGCACCGCGGAGGTGAGCTGGCCGGCCGGGTCGCCAGACTTCGCCGAGCTGGCCGCCAGGATCGCCGCTTTCGTCGGCACCGCCCCGGGACCGCCGGCCAGCGGCGTGGTTCCGGCGACGACGAAGATGAGCCGGGTCGCCCCGATGAGCAGCGCCAGCGCAGCCGCGCCCGCCAGCGGCGACACCGGGGCAGGCAGTCTCACGCTCCAGCGGCGCGCCCGCCTCTCGCTGGCCAGGCCTTCCACCCTGGTCACCGCCGCGGCCACGCCGTACCACGCGCGCCCATTGACCAGGCCGGCCAGCCCCGACACGGCCACCCCGGCGGCCGTGGGCAGGACCTCGATCGCCGCCGCGGCGGCGGACAGCACGACGAAGCTGACCAGCAGCCAGCCCACCGCCCGGGCCGGCGGCAGGGTCCGCCACCAGGAGCCGATCATCCCGCCGTGCGCCAGCGGGATCATGATCAGCAGCATGGCCGGCAGCGCCGCGAAGAACGGCCACGAGAACGGGAGCAGCGACACCCCGAACAGCAGCGTGACCACGGGCGACAGCAGCACGCTTGCCACCACGGTGAAGACGATGCAGCGCACGAACGTGCGGCCCCACAGCGGGGCGGGCAGATGGCGCGGCCAGGCCAGCCGGATCGCGACCATGCTGACCGCGGAGCGGGCGAGCACCAGGGCGGCATAGGCCAGCGCGAAGCCATACCATGATCTGTTGTAGCCGAACAGCCAGCGCAGGTCGTGGAAGACGGCGAGCGGCGGGAGCGCGGTGATCTGCGGCGCGAGCGGGCGTGCCGCCGGGTCGAGCGCGGAAAGCAGCCATGCCTGTGCCAGGGCGCCGCCAACCGTCAGCCCGATGAGCCCCCGATGCCGCAGGAAGCCCTCCGCTGGCGTTCCGCGCCCGGCACGAATGGTCCGCTCCCGCTGCGCTTCCACCTTGACCGGTGCAACCGATCATGAGTGCCGGACATTCCGCCTCGCCGTAACGGTTGCCGCGCACATAGATCACGATTCGGAATAGGTCCATTCATTTCCGGCCGAGCCAGGACCGAAGCGGGAATTAGCCGCCTTTCGGCCCGCGGCCGCCACGCGTCGCGGGCGCCCCCGCCGGGCGGCTCCGGCCGCCGCACGTGCAGACGCTACTCTCGATCTCCGGGAGGCTGCGATGGCGCGGATTGGCGGCATGTACGGACCCGATGCCACGTTCCTGGGCGTGCCGCGGGCAGACCTGGCGGACCCGGCCGGGTGGGCCGGCACCGACATCATGATCATCGGAGCGCCGTTTGACGGGGGAACCTCGCACCGGCCCGGCGCCAGGTTCGGCCCGCAGGCGATCCGGTTCACCGATTACCTGCCGCACGACGGGTCCCGGCCGCACCTGGCGCTTCGCGTCGACCCGCTGGCGGAGTTGCGCGTCGCGGATGCGGGCGACGTGGAGATGCCGTCCGGCGACACCGAGCTGTCGCTGCAGCGGCTCGAGGAAGCCGTGCTCCAGGCCTGCGCCGGCGGCGCCATCCCGGTGATCCTCGGCGGCGACCACACGATCGCGCTGCCCGACGCCACGGGGGTGGCGCGGCACGTCGGCTGGGGCCGCGTCTCGATGATCCACTTCGACGCGCACGCCGACACCGGCGACACCCAGTTCGGCTCGCTGTACGGCCACGGCACGCCGATGCGGCGGCTGATCGAGTCCGGTGCGGTGCGCGGCGACAGGTTCCTGCAAGTCGGGCTGCGCGGCTACTGGCCCGAGCCGGAGACGCTCGACTGGATGGCCGGGCAGCGGATGCGCAGCTTCGAGATGGCCGAGGTCGTCTCACGCGGCCTGGATGAGTGCCTGTCCGAGGCGATGCGCATCGCCACCGACGACTGCGACGGCGTGTTCCTGTCGGTCGACGTGGACGTGGTCGATCCCGGCATGGCCCCGGGCACCGGAACCCCCGAGCCCGGCGGCCTGAGCAGCCGTCAGCTGCTCGACGCGGTGCGCCGGATCGCCATGGAGATACCGCTGGCCGGCATCGACGTGGTGGAGGTCGCACCGCCGTATGACCACGCCGAGATCACCGCCTTTCTGGCCAACCGCGTGGTGCTCGAGGCGCTGTCCGGTATCGCCTGGCGCCGCAAGAACGCCGCCGCACCGGGGTCCGGTGCCGGCCACGCCCCGGATACCCCGCTGCTGTCCGGCCGCGAGCCCGAGACCAGCTGACGGTCCCTAGCTGGTCAGATAAACGTAGCCCGGTACCGGCGGGCGAATAATCGAGGCGATCTATACTCGGCGCATGCTGGACGTGACCAGGCTCAGGGTGCTGGTCGCGGTGGCCAGGTACGGCTCGGTCACCGCAGCGGCGCAGGCGCTGAACTACGCCCAGCCCTCGATCAGTCATCACATCGCCCGGCTGGAGGCCGAGACCGGCGCCCGGCTGCTGCAGCGCGCGGGCCGGGGTGTGCGCCTCACCGACGCCGGCAGGCTGCTCGCCGAGCGGGCGGAGGAAATCATCGGCCGGCTGGATGCGGCAGAGAACGAGCTCGCGGCTCACGTCGGGCTGCGCCAGGGGCGGGTGCGGCTGGCGTCGTTCCCGTCCGCGCTCGGCACGATCGTGCCGGCCGCCGCGGCCAGGCTGGAGGCGGAGAGCCCCGGCATGGACCTCATGCTAGCCGAGGCCGAGCCGCCGGAGGCGCTGCGGATGCTGCGGGCCGGGTACGTCGACGTGGCGCTGGTGTTCCAGCACTACCAGCAGGACGCGGACCCGGCGCCGCCCAGCCCGGACGAGGAGGGGGCGCGCGGACGGCTACTGCTCGATGAGCCGGTGCACCTGGTTACGCCGGCGAACGGGTCGGACCCGGATACCCCGCCGGACCTGGCCAGCTACGCGAAGTCCCGCTGGATCGCCGGCTGCGAGCGCTGCCGCGGCTACCTGATCCGCCAGTGCGGGCTGGCCGGATTCACCCCGAAGATCGCGTTCACCACCGACGACTACGTGGCGGTCCAGGCGCTGGTGGCGGCGGGGCTGGGCGTCACCACGCTGCCCGGCCTGTGCCTGCGCGCGGCCCGGCACCCGGGCGTCTGCGCCACGGTGCTGCCCGGGGCCCGCCGCCACGTGTTCGCGATGACCTACGGCGAGCCGCCGGACCCGGCGCCGACGGTGCGGCTGATCGAGGTGCTGGCCAGGGTGGCCAACCCGGACAGCCAGGCCAGCTAGTCAGCTCAGCTAGCTCAGGCAGCTCAGCTAGCTCAGGCAGCTCTCAGCCGGCTAGATGGCGCTGCCCTGCTCGGCCCAGTAAGGGTCGCGCAGCCGCCGCTTCAGCAGCTTGCCGCTCGGATCGCGCGGCAGCTCGTCGGCGAAGTCGATGGACTTTGGCCACTTCATCCTGGCCAGCTTGCCGTCAAGCGCGGCGAAGATGTCCGCGGCCAGCTCGTCGCCGGCCTGGACGCCCTCGGCAGGCTGCACCACTGCCTTGATCTGCTCGCCCCAGTCCGCATCGGGAATGCCGAAGACCGCCACGTCGGCGACCTTGGGATTCATGATGATCTCCGCCTCGATCTCGGCCGGGTAGATGTTGGCGCCGCCAGAGATGATCATGTCGGACTTGCGGTCGCAGAGGAACAGGTGGCCGTCCTCGGTCAGGTAGCCGATGTCGCCGACGGTGAAGTAGCCATGCAGCCGGTTCGCCTCGGTCTTGGCCTTGTCCCCG
>JASHOI010000230.1 GCA_030041195.1 Streptosporangiaceae bacterium
CTCGGCGTCCCCGCAACGGTAGTAGATCATGGTGCGGTACATCTCGGTGGGCCTGCACAGCCCCGTCGCCCCGGGCGGAACATGGCCCGGCTCGGCCAGCGGGAAGCCCGACAGCGCGAGCCGGGTGACTGCCATTCCGCTGATCATCTCTCGCTGATCCGTGCCTGCCCCTCATCGATGTCCCAGGCAGTCCGCGCAGGCGGCAACTGCCACCCGAAGCCGAGAGCGGCCTGGCCGAGTCGCCCGGCGAGACCGCCGCTCGCCCCCCAATGGGATCCGAACCGGCACGCACAAGGCTCCAAGCGATCACCCCACCGCTCCACGCCAGGCAGTCCCACTCCATCAGCTCTATCAGACACACGGCTGGGCGGCCAGCTCAGATCAATCATTCGGGCGCACGCACGACGACGGGCCCGCCATTTGAGCTGCCGCGCATAGCGGCTCGGGGAGCGCTCCAAAAGCGTTACCGGGACAGGATGCCAAACGCGCGGGGATGGGCCCGGCGGTAGTGCTCGGTCAAGACCTCGTTGAGGCTGCCGGGACGATAGGCGACCGTGCGGCGGCAGATCTGGCAGCGTGTGACCGGAATGTGGGTAACGGTGACAGGGAAGCGGCGTGAATGTGAAGTGCTCATCACCGTCCATGATGCTAGGTCAGCGACGCTGACCGCGACCTCTGCGCCACGCGCACGCCGTGCATAGCGCCGAGCCTGCGCCGGACCCAGATTGCTGTTGCGCGACGATCTGTCCAAGGAGTACTACGCCATCATCGGTCTCGTCTCCAGCTACGACGGCTGGCTACTCAGGTCGAGCTCGTTGAGTGCTTCGCGCCAGCCCATGACGCGCTGGCCTCTGCATTCTGGTTTCTGGACGGGCTTATGAAGGGCTGCCAATACCGGTACTACGTCCGAATGCGCGAGATCGAGTACGCCGCCTACCTAATCAACCGGGTCACCCTCGGCGGCGAGTATCGCGATAAAGAGATCTCTGCCCCGCGCATCGACATGACCTGGTCTTTCAAGGGCTACCGCGTGGAGCCGGGCGATGACTGGCGCGCCGACGAACCCCAGCGGTATTCACCGCAGAAGATCTACTCGCAGTTGCAGCGCCGCTTCTGGTGGGCGAACGTCATGCTTCCGCACGCCATCGCAGTTGTTCTCGGGTCGGTGCTGTTCTTCGCCGCGGCGTTCAAAGCTCCCGGACTCGAGCAGTTGCATCTGTAAGGTGCAGTCCTAGCGCACGATTGATCGCGCGCAGCGGCTCAATACCTGCCTTGGCGTCCCACATCCGCACGACATGGGTCAGCCGCTTGACAGTATGCATGCGCTCCCGGCCGCGGTCAGGCCCTGTGCCACGGCATCGGAGACACAGCCGTGCCGACGGCGGAACTCCAGGTCCACCGGCGATGGCACCGGCCTGCTCACACAAGATCGCGTCCGCCAGCTCAAGCGAGGCATCACCACGACGGATGAAGCAAGCAAGCAGACCCGACCTGGATAACCCGTGCACGCGTCGAAGCGAGCAGGACTATCATGCACACCCTTCATCACGACCTTCTGGTGCAGCTGGATCTCTTGGCGAGAACTCAGCGTCACCCGAAGGCCGTTCGTACGTCCAGCGAATAGCAGAACCCACAGCTAAACGATCTTCACTTCCTTAAATCGCGAGCTAAGCGATCGGGCAGCCGGAGGGCCTTTCAGGAGTTCTCGGCCGCCTCGAAGTTGGCTTCGGCTTCTGACCCCATGTAGGCCGCGTACAGGTCACCCTTGTTGCTGGGCAGGTCACCAGCCGCTTTGTTCACGGCGCCGATGCCGTAGAAAGCGCCGTTCGAGCCGTTGATCCATGGTCCTCCGCTCGAACCACCGACAGCGCACGTGGGAGCGTACATGTACATCATGTCGGGCCCCGGGCTGCCGCCGTTGAAGTTCGATGACTGCCCCCGGCAATGCAGGAGGACGGCTTTCGGCTCACCGAATGACGTCCATGTCTGGTACCGGCCTGGGTTGAAGGTGATGTCCAGACCCCCATGGATCGCCTGCTGGATTGTCTTGCCGTGGAGCTTTTCCATCACGAGGAAACCGAAGTCCAGGTCGTTGTCGCCGTTGTTCAGCCACTGGTTAGTGGTTGCGACCCGCCGAGCGGTCCAGATGCCGTACGGCGTCGTGCCGCACGCGAGGTAGGCGGCCGAGGAGGACAGATTGCCCATGCAGAGCGGGCCATAGTAGCCCGGCGCGAAGGCGAAGTCTGAGTAAAAGGATCCGCCGCTGCCGAGGCAGTGGCCGGCCGTAAGGACCACGCTTTGGTTGTTGCTGTTGACCACCGAGGCTGTGCACTCAGAGTACTGGCCACCCGAGTAGTAGATGAGACGCCCGATCTCGGGTGCGTAGTAGGTGAAGTCGGCCCGGTCGTCGGAGACCGAGAAGAACCCGTTGCTGACCGTGACGTCCACTGGCCCGACCCTGTAGAGCGAGATCGCGGACGTAGTCGCCGAGAGCTGGTTGGGCGACACATAAGTGATGCTGGCCGCCGCCGTGCCTCCAAACGAGACCTGGGTAAATGGTGTGAACCCGCACCCCCTGATGGTTACGGCGGTATGGCCGGTGAAAGGGCCGCCGGACGGGCTGAAGCTCGTCACGACTGGCGGGCTGAACGCGCTCGTGCTGCAGCCCGCCGGCGGTGAGAACGAAGCCACCGACGGGCCGGCCGGAATGACGGCCGCGATCGCAGCCCCGGCAGTTATAGCGACTGCAGCGCCGGCTGTCTTGGTCCAGGCTAGATGCGAGATCATTGTTCGGTCCTCCAGAAAGCGGCAAGCACTGCTGGCTTCCGCGGTTTGATAGATGGAGCGGCAAGGCCTACGAGCACCGCCACCGTCAGCGGCACTGCGGGCACTTGCCACAGGAAATCCAGGCCGCTGTGCACAGCGAAGGCCACGGCCCCGGCCACGGCGCCTGCCCACGTTGCCTGGCGTGACGCATCGGCGCGCGCCCGCCACAGCAGCCGGGCAACAGCGATCATCAACATGGCCACAAGCACGGTACCGATGACGCCCAGATCGGCCATCACCTGCAAGTACTCGTCGTGGACATACCGGTCGGTGCGCGGTCGGCCGCCCGCGCCGACCCAGCGCAGAATCGCGTGCCCGGGCCCAGCACCGGCCACAAGATGCTGCCCAATCAGCTTCAACGCCGCAGCGGTCTCAGCGGAACGGTCAGGTGAGGCGAGGTTGAGCCGGTATTGCGCAAGCGTGCGCACCGCGCCATGGGCGCCGTGCGCCAGACAAAACGCGATGAGGAGCGCGGCCGACGCTGCCGCAGCGACCGTGACAAGGCCGCGGGCGCGGCCCGGGGCGAGCGCTATCAGTGCCGCAGCCGCAAGGCCAGCCGCCAGGGTGATCCCTGCGGCCAGCGGCCTGGCCGGCCCGGCTGCCTGCCAGGACGGGGCCAGGCCGAGCAGCACGATTCCGGCGCCCGCGCAGGGGCCGATGGCCGCCCGCACCACAGCGCTGGTGCCCTGTAACAGGCACACAACCACGAACCCGGCTGCGAATGCCGCCGCGGCGCCACGGCTCAGCGTGGCAGCCGCACCGGCCAGCAGGCCAGCGGATAACAGCCGAAGGCATAGGTTCGCCGGCGCGGCGGCCAGGCGGGACAGCGTGACCAGCGCCAGGGGCACCAGCAACGCGGCTGCCGCGTTCGGGTAGGTGAGCGTCGAGGCGGCACGCCATAATCCCTGCGACGGCAGGCCCCATGGCCGCGCGTGCAGCGCGACGCCGGCCCACCCGGACGCGGCGACCGCGGCCCCGACGGCCAACGCACCATCCAGAACTATCTCACGGGTGACATTGTCCAGCCGACGGCAGACCGACACGACCATGGCCGTGCCCGCCGCGAACAGCGCCCAGCTCAGCCCCGACGCCGGTGTTCCCGCGGCGGTCGCCCGTACCAGCGCCCAGACCGCCAGCAGCGTACCCGCCAGCGCGACACCGTCACGCAGCTCAACAGGTGAACACGGGCGTGCGCCAACCGCTACCGCGAACGCTACCGCGATCATCGCGGCGAGTAGCCATTGCATGGTGCTGAAGTAGGCGCCCTGCCCGAACGCAGAAGCAGCAAGCGCCCCCAGAAGCACCAAGCCGGACGTCGTCATCATGAAGTCACGCCGGACAAGTGGTGCGCGGACTGCCATTGCGGCTACCGCTCCGGCCGTGAAAATCGCAAGGCACACCTCTAAGAAACAGCAGTGACCGTTAGGGGTCTGTCCTGCCCGCTTGAGCTATAGGCAGGTAAAAATCCTGACTTGCCACATCTCAGGAAGTGGCACTTAATTGTAGCTATTCTCAAGGCTGCATCGGGCGACCTTGGCAAATACTCTCGATCGTTATCCGCGTCGCGATCCCGGCGGGTTCTTGCTGAGCAGATTTAGGGCAAGTTCTGCCGATTGTGATTGCCGGGTGCTCTTCCGCTATCGCGTTGAGCCAGCGCGACCTGATCAGCGGCAACCGGAAAGCTTGTCTCAATGATTGCGGCCGGATTTCCAGCATGGGCACGCTGGACCGGGCAATCGCTAACCAGCGCAAGATAGCCGAACCTCACACTGCCACTTTAAGAGCTCGCCGAAGCCATCGGCAGGACGGAGCCGACATTGAACGTAGGCATTTCTGCAAATCCACCTGCACCACAACTGCAGATTGTCAGGCCTCGGGAAACCCTCTGCAATGCCAAGCAGAGACCAGCACCATAATACCGGGACGATGCAGCCACCATCGCACCACGGCGTCGCGCCGAGTGCCACTTCGGGACGCAGTTGAGCCAGTCATAGGCATGACCGAGCTGCCGACCATAGCAGCGGATATAGAACTCGCCTCTGCGCCTGAAACCACTGAGCCGGAACCTGATTAGCGCTGCCGGATCCCCAGTTGTCGCCTGCGCAAGAAGCCATACCGTCGCCGAACTGAGCGCCTGCCTCAGGAAGAGGGCCAATCACGCTGCGTGGGCAGACGTATCAGGTCGCCGGGTTTCCGATCGCCGACTCGGCGCCTCTTTCCGCGGTTGAGCGGGCGGCGGTCACTAAGCGCAGATCTGCCAGTTCGGGACTGCTACCGCGGGACCAGATGCGAGCCTGGATGTCCGCGGCGAAATCCGGTCGGCTGTCTACCGGTCGGTGTGTTCGGCTGGACGGGGTGAGTGGTGTCATCACGTTATCGCCGGAATGCCAGGGGCTTGCTGGCGTGCGCTGTTTGAGCCTGGGGTCAGGCTCACTCGCCGGCGGGACGGTGGGCCGCGTGAACCGTGATGACCGTCGTCCCGAGGCGGAAACCGGCGCGCCGCAGGTGGCTGCGCCGACGTAGGCTCTGCAGACGTGGAGCCTGGGCTGAGGTTCGCGGACTTGCTGAGGCAGCTGCGGACCGAGGCGCGGCTGACGCAGGAGGAGCTGGCCGAGCAGGCGGGGCTGAGCCCGCGGTCAGTCAGCGACCTGGAACGGGGCATCAATCGGACTGCGCGCAAGGACAGTGCCCTGATGCTGGCCAGTGCGCTCAAGCTGACCGGCCCGGTGCAGGAGGTATTCGTCGCTGCCGCCCGCGGCCGGGCCGAGTCGGCGCGGGTGCTGGCGGTCAGGAGCGAGGCCGCGCCGGAGTCGTCAGCCGCCGCCGCGGCGCGCACTCTGCCACGTGACATCGGCGGCTTCACCGGCCGCGAACGCGAGCTGACGGGCCTGGAGAATTCGCTGGCCAAGGCGGTGGGTGGCGGCTTGGTAGGCA
>JASHOI010000231.1 GCA_030041195.1 Streptosporangiaceae bacterium
AGGGTCCTACGGCGGAGTGGAATATGTTCTCGGGGTTAACAACGGCCACATTGCCCAGTTCTTCCCCCTGTCAGGGGGTTAGCAGTTGATCGAGATCGAGTCCTACCTTCGGACTAGCGATGGAAAGTTTACGCGCATCCGAGAATCTCGCGATGCGCCACCTGACCCCCGTCATGTCGAAGGCGCGCTGACTCTGAGTATTGACAACGTCGCCGTTCTCGACACCACGATGTGGGATTACATTGATCAGCTCTGGGCTTACATCTCTGACATGGCCCGCTCACTCAGCGAAAAAGATGAAGTGAGCACGTATTTTCCGGACCAGCCCACGAAGCTCACGTTCCGTCGGCAAGGTAATGACCGGATTCTGGTCAGCGCTGAGACGAGAAAAGAAACCAGGGTCGCTAATGTCGGAGAACGTGAGCTCATCTCTGAATTGCAATCCAAGGGTTCAATATTCTTCGCCAAGATGTCCGAGCTCTTGCCCGAGAACCGCAGCGGGTATGACGACGCGCTCGCCCGCCTCATGTCGTGTCCGAAATAAAGCTGACCGCCCCCCGAGGACCTCGAGAGGACAGCTTGCATGGTCGTGGTTGTGGCGCTCTGATCATGGAACCTCCGTGGGACACGCGGTCGCGGTTCTGGAAGAGCACAAACGAGACAGATCGTAGATATCGGGCTCGTAGACTAAGCCTCTAAACTCGTCGGCGCCACTCCTGAGGGGTATTCGTGGCCGTTGAGGATGCCCTTCGGCGGGCGGACCTTCTCGCGGACCTGGGCCGCCACGAGGACGCCGATCGGCTGCTGGTACAGGTGCTTGCCGAGGACCCGCACAACGAGGTAGGACTGGCTTTGTTCGGCCGCGGGCTGGTCGCCAGGAAGCGCTTCGGTGCGGCGGAAGCCGCCGTCAGGCAGCTGCTCCGCGCCCACCCGGACAGCCTGCGTGGGCTGCTGCTAATGGCCCGGATTAAGTGCCTGCTTCGACGGCACCGCGACGGGGTGCCATTTGCCCGTCGTGCGGTCGAGCTCTATCCCGATAACGTGACCTGCCTCATAGTCCTGGCGGACGTCTTGCGGCAGGTCACCCATGGCTCGGCCGAGGCGCTGGCCTTGGCCGAGAGAGCAATCGCGATGGAACCGGATTATGCACCAGCCCACCTGCAGGCCGGTGAGATCCATCTCGACCTCGGCCAGTACGCGAAGGCGGAACGCCGGACCCTGCAGGCACTCAAGATCGAGCCGACTGACCCGCGGGCGATGCTCCAGCTCGGCTTGGCCCGCGCGGGGCTCGGCAGGTTCGATGAGTCTCGCGATGAGGTGATGGCAGCGCTGCGCCTGAACTCGCTGCCCGGCAACATCAACCAGGTGATCGCGCACGTGGAGTCGCGTGCGGTTCCCAGCCATCTCGCCGAGGTCTACCGGATGGCGCTAGCCGCCCGCGGCCTGCCCGACGTTAGCTATCCGGGCGCGCCAGGAGAGGAGTTAGAGCTGGTCGCGGCTCAGGGCAGGCTGGCGTACCGGATGTACTCGACGCATGCCGGCCGGGCGGGCCTCCGCCGAGCAGGGGAACTTGCCGCCGACGTCCTCACCGTGGACCCCGCCAACCAGGACGCCCGTTACGTCCGGTCGCGGCAGCTGAGCGACGCTGGCCATTACGTGCAGGCCCTGTCGATAGCCGAGCAGCTCCTAGCGGAGGGTTATCCGCACGCGCACCTGGCCGTAGTGCCGGCCCAGGTGGGACTGGGCGACGACGCTGCCGCGCTAGCCATCATCCGGCGCGCGCTGGCTGACAATCCGGATTCGCCGATGCTTCTGCGGGGGGAGGCGCTGTGCCTGCGGCAGCTGAAGCGATACGACGAGGCGCTGCGGTCGGCGATGCGGGCGGCAGAGCTCAGCCCTTCGGCTCCCGAGGTGCAGCTACAGCTCGGCCTGTCCGCAAGGTGCGCTGGCGATCTTGCCCTGGCGGAGCGCGCGCTGCGGGCAGCCGTGGCGGACGCGTCCGATGAGGGTTACCCCATCGCTGAGCTGGCGCTGTTGCTAGCCGAGACCGACCGCTGGCCGGAGGCGGAGAGTCTGATGGCGCTACTGTCAACGGACCTACCGGATGCGAGCAGGCTGGTCAAGCCGTGCATGGGACTCGCCGTTGCGATCGCGAAACGCGCCGTCCCGCTGATGCGGGAGATGGGGGCCGGTGAACCCGGCGCCGAGCTCTTCGACGAAACCGCGCACTGGCTGGGCCTGCTACTGAACATGTACACGCTAACGGCGGTCGGCCGGCCTGCGCCGACGGCGAGCCTCTACGGACACCTAACCGGGGCGCTCGCTGCCCTGCACAACCTGTCCGCTCTGCCGGACTCGAGTTTCGCCCTGGTCGTCCGCGGTTTCGATGCGCTGCTGGACAGATGGAGGCCTACATGACCGACCCGATCCTCGACAGCCTGCGCGCGGCCCTCGCGGCCCGCCCCGGGGACACCGCACTGCGGATGGCCGTCGCCCGCCGGGTGCTCGAATCGGGCGACCTTCCCGGGGCGATGGCGGAGGCGGCAGAGGCGCTGCGGCACGATCCCGCGTGCGAGCAGGCGCGTGACTTCATGCTGTCCGCCGTGACCGCCGCCAAGCCCGACGTGGCAGCGCACGCCGAGGCGATCACGCCAGCTGCGCCCGCTGCCACCGCGCCGCCTGGCTTCGACTGGTCGAAGGCTGAGCAACAAGTGAGCGACGTTGTCGGGCCGCGGTTCGTCGACGAGTCTGCCGAAGGTCCCGGATCGGCGGAGGCGTTCGATACCGAGCGGCCCGACCTGCGGCTTGCCGACGTCGGAGGGATGGAAGCCGTCAAAGACCGGCTCGAAGTCGCCTTTCTCGCCCCCATGCGCAATCCCGAGCTGCGGCGGCTGTACGGGAAGAGCCTGCGCGGCGGTCTGCTCCTGTACGGGCCACCGGGATGCGGCAAGACGTTCATCGCGCGGGCCGTCGCTGGCGAGATGGGGGCGCATTTCATCGTGCTCGGGATCCCCGAGATCCTCGACATGTATGTGGGGCAGTCCGAGCGCAACCTGCACGAGCTCTTCGCCCGGGCCCGCCGCAACGCGCCTTGTGTGCTCTTTCTCGACGAGGTCGATGCGCTCGGCCAGAAGCGCAGCCAGACCCGCAGCAGCGCCGTCCGGGGCGTCGTCAACCAGCTGTTAACCGAGTTGGACAGCGTCGCGTCGGACAACGAGGGAGTATTCGTCCTTGCCGCGACCAACCAGCCCTGGGACGTCGACGCCGCGCTGCGCCGACCCGGCCGCTTCGATCGGACCGTGCTGGTGCTGCCACCGGACGTGCCAGCTAGGGCGGCCATCCTGGAGTACCACCTGCGGAACCGGCCGGTCGAGAGAATCGAGCTGGCCCGGCTCGTCGCCATAACCGATCACTTCTCAGGAGCCGACCTTGCGCACTTGTGCGAGACCGCGGCCGAGAAGGCGCTGATCGACTCGTCGCGTAACGGCGTCGCCCGCATGATCGGCATGGCTGACTTCGAGGCCGCCCTTCGCGAGGTCCGCCCGTCGACCGGGCCCTGGTTCAGCACGGCCCGCGGTGTCGCGATGTTCGCCAACGAGGGCGGTGCCTACGACGATCTGCTCGACTATTTCCGGAAGCACCCGAACGGCTGAACGGACGCGGCGACTGCAGCAAGAGACGCAACAAGAACTCACCGGTGAGCAACGGCCGGGGCTGGGACAAGGTGTCTCGTTAGCGAGACTGCGCCTGGTGCCGGACGGAGACCCACGGCCCCATGCTCTGGCTCAGCTGTCGGCTCGGGTGAGAAAGGTTGAGCGGTCGCGCAGGTCGTGATCCTTACGCAGTAAGGAGTCGAGCGCTCGCACGAGCTGCCCAGCCGTCGCCGGATGACCCCGTGGAAACTGTCGGTTGCTGGTATAGACCAGACCAGGGTGATGCCCGTCCCGGGCGATGAGGTCGGCTTCGAGCGGACGGAAGTCGCGAACATTTTCTGTCACCAGGGCGCGGCCACCGGCCTGCGCCGCCGAGAGCACCTCCGGGTCAGACGCCCCGGCCAGGGCCGGAGACGCGGCATCGTGGACCGAGACAACGTCATGGCCGCGCCCACGGAGCTCTTGCGCTATCGCGGGTGCGTACATCTCATCGAGCAGCAGTCTCACCCCAGCAGCTCGCGTTCGTGTCCGAGCGCTGCCTCCAGCCGGTCCGCTTCCTCATCGTTCGCGGCGATCCAGCCATCGATCTCCTCCGGGTACTCGCCGTAGTAGCGGGTCGCGACACGGACCTTGCCCTCGCTGATCCCCAGTCGCTCGGCGAGCGCGGGCACCCGAGCCTCGCCGCGCTCGGGCATGCTGCGGATGGCACCGATGATTTCCCAGACATCGGGCCCGCCGATCACCACCGCACGCCTGCCGGCCGGGCCATCACGGAACATGATGCCGGGGTGCCGGTCGGCGCGCAGGCCTTCCTCGATGTAGCGTTCGGCCAGGCGCGCGAGCGGCTCGCCGCCGCGCTTGCTTCGCTCCCGGAGCGTCCGGAGCGTCCCTTCGCCGATCCTGATCGGAAGACTACTCATGTAGCAAAGTGTAGTAAGCCGATGCTCTTCGCCGTGAGCCCAGCCGTCAGCGCTGCGACCCAACCGGCTGGCCCGGCTGGAAGAGCTTGAATCAGATAATGGCGTGCGGCGCTGCCGGGCTTGATCAGCCGACCAGGGTTTTGACGGCGGCGGTCAGCTGGGTCAGCGCGGTTTTGGCGTCGGCGAAGTACATGCTGGTCTTGGGGTTGGTGTACAGCTCGTTGTCGATGCCCGCGTAGCCGTGGCCCATGGATCTCTTGATCACGATGATGCTCTTGGCCTGGTCCACGTCCAGGATCGGCATGCCGGAGATCGCGGTGCCGGGACGGCGCGCCGCCGGGTTCGTGACGTCGTTGGCCCCGATCACCAGCGCCACGTCGGTGCGGGCGAACTCCGGGTTGACGTCGTCCATCTCCTTGAGTTGCGGGTACGGGACGTTGGCCTCGGCCAGGAGCACGTTCATGTGCCCTGGCATGCGGCCGGCAACCGGGTGGATCGCGTAGCTCACGTCGACACCGTGCGACTCCAGCACGTCGGCAAGCTCGGCCACCTCGTGCTGGGCCTGCGCCGCGGCCAGGCCGTAGCCCGGCACGATGATCACTTTCCCGGCGTAGGCGAGCTGGATCCCGGCGTCGTCGGCGGAGATCGCCTGCACGCCGGCGCCCGCGCCCGCCAGCGCGGCCGGTGCCGCGTCGCCGGTGCCGAACCCGCCAACGATGATGTTGCCGATGGAGCGGTTCATCGCGTCGGCCATGAGCTTGGTCAGGATCCCGCCCGAGGCCCCGACCAGGGCGCCCGCGATGATCAGCGCCCAGTTGCCGATGACGAAGCCGGCCATCGCCACCGCGGTGCCGGTGAACGCGTTCAGCAGTGAGATCACCACCGGCATGTCCGCCCCGCCGATGGGCAGCACCATCAGCACGCCGAACGCAAGGGACGCCACGACCACGATCCACAGCCAGGCCAGGCTCGGGGTGGAGATCACGTACCCGGCGGCGGCCAGGCCGAGCGCCGCGAGTGCCAGGTTGACCGCCCGGGCGCCGGGGAACGAGACCGGGGCCGACGTGATCACGCCCTGCAGCTTGCCCGCCGCGATGATCGACCCGGAGAACGTCACCGACCCGATGATCACGTCCAGCAGCGTGGTGATCGTCGTGGACTCCCCGACACCGGTTACGGCCGTGGCCACGCGGATGTAGTCGTGGATCGCGACCAGCGCCGCCGCGCCGCCGCCCACCGCGTTGAACATGCTGACGAGCTGCGGCATCGCTGTCATCTGCACGGTGCGCGCCGCGTAGAGGCCTATGCCGCCGCCGATCAGCGCGCCGACGAGCATCACGGTCCAGCCGGTGGCGGTGATCACGCCCGCGTGGGCGATCAGCGCCAGGGTGGTGGCGACCGCGACCACCATGCCGGCGGTCGAGAACTGGTTGCCGCGGCGCGCGGTCGCCGGGGTGTTCATCAGGTGCAGGCCGAGCACGAAGCACGATGCGGCCAGCACGTAGATCAGCTGGGTGCCGAAGCTGAATCCGCTCATGATTGGCCGTCCCGCGCCGCGGCGGGCTGCGCAGGCGCGGCGGCCGGCGCCTCGGGCCGCCTGCGGAACATCTTGAGCATCCGGCCGGTGACCACGTAGCCGCCCACGACGTTGGCAGAGGCGAACACCGCGGCGAGGAACGCGATCACGTAGCCGATCCAGCTGTTCGTGGTGGCCGCGATGAGCATGGCGCCGACGAGGATGATCCCGTGGATGGAGTTGGCCGCCGACATCAGCGGGGTGTGCAGTGTGGCCGGGACCTTGCTGATCACTTCGAAGCCCACCCAGAGGCTGAGGACGAAGATGACCAGGTCAGTCAGAAGTGCCGTCGACATCGGCCGGACCTCCAGCAGCTTCGGCCAGGGCGGGATGAACCACCCGGCCTTCATAGGTGATCACGACACCCTGCTGCAGGTCGTCGGAGAGGTCCACGGCGAGAGCGCCGTCCTTCACCAGGTACAACAACAGGGAGCTCATATTGCGCGCGTACATCGCCGACGCGGCGGCCGGCATCGTCGACGCCAGGTTCGCGGCGCCGACGACCGTCACGCCATTCTCGGTGACGACCGTCTCGCCGGGCTGCGATCCTGCCACGTTGCCGCCGAGCGGGCTCGCGCCCATGTCGACGACGACGGAGCCCGCCGTCATCGCCTTGAGCGCGTCGTCGGTGACCAGCAGCGGGGGCCGGCGCCCCGGTACCTGCGCGGTGGTGATCACCACGTCGTGCCTGGCGATGTGTCCGGTCAGCTCGTCCTGCTGCGCCTGGCGCTCTTCCTCGGTCAGCGCCCGCGCGTACCCGCCCTCGCCGCTGGCCGGGCCTACCGACGTCAGCTCGATGAAGGTCGCGCCCAGCGACTCCGCCTCGGTCTTGGTCTCCGGGCGCACGTCGTAGGCGCTGACCACGGCGCCGAGGCGGCGGGCCGTGCCGATGGCCTGCAGGCCGGCGACCCCGGTCCCGAGCACGAGCACCCTGGCTGGCCTGGCGGTGCCGGCCGCGGTGATCAGCAGCGGGAAGAACCGTCCGAACGTGTCGGCGGCCAGCACCGCCGCCTTGTAGCCGGCGATGTTCGCCTGCGAGGTGAGGGCGTCCATCTGCTGCGCCCTCGGCAGCGTCCGCGGGATCAGGTCGAGGCTGACGGCGGTCACGCCGGTCTCGGCCAGGCGCCGGGCGAAACCGGGATCGCCGAGCGGCGCCAGCATCCCGAACACCGCCTGGCCCTGCCGGAAACCGGCGATCGCCTGCTCATCCGGCCTGCCCACCATCACGATCGCGTCCGCTGCCTGCTCGATCTCGCCGCGGGTCGCGATCGTGGCGCCCGCCTCGGTGAACGCGTCATCGCTGAGCCAGGCGCCGTGCCCGGCGCCCGACTCGACCAGGACCTCGAGGCCGGCCGCGCGCAGTTTGGTCACGGCCTCGGGCACCAGCGCTACCCGGCGCTCTCCCGGCGCTGTCTCCCTGACAACGGCAACCTTCATGCTCGTGACCTCATGACTCGAAATCCTGGCACGCGCGGGGTCGGCAGACGCTCAACTCCAGTGCGGTCCAGAGCAAACCTACAGAATGGACCTTACCGGCAGCCCACGGTGCGGCCGGCCCGGCCCGCTCCGCGCAAGGATCGGGCGGAAGATGAGGATCTGTCGCAGGACGGGCCCGAACGGGTCGACAGGTACTGGGTCGCGCCGCCAGCCATCGAAGCCGACCCGGCAGCGACGTCGCGGATCGGCTCGGCCGCAGCCTGCGAACCGTGCGGGGCCAGGCCATGCGGGGACCTGGGCGGCCGGGGCTGGCCGGGTGCGGGCGTAGCGATACCGTCGTCAGATGCCGGCCAGCACCGGGGAAGGTCCGTTCGACTCCTGGACCGGCCGAGCCGTCTCGGTCCGGCCCGGCCATGCGCCCGCTGACGCCCCTTCGAAAGCTACGATCCTGATCGCGAGCCCGGGCTGCTGGCCGCGGGGATCCGGCGCCGCCGCGGCAGCGGCATGGCCTCGGCTGCGGGTCGTCTTGTCTGAGGAACCCTTCGGGGCGCACGGCCATAAGCTGATAAACACCGGCATATTGCCCGCCCGCATCCCGCCACAGATCGTTGCGGAACTGCAGGCAGCGGTCGATTCTGACGCTGGAATTCTGCTAACCGTTGATATTTACCGGTGTGATGTACGGGCGAGGGGAGAAGTAGTAGGGCGATTCGAGCCGCCGCCTTTCTGGTTCGGGCAAGGCGGCGATGGTATGGCCAGAAGGCTGCTTATGGTGCAGCGCCTTCTTGGATCGGCTGAGCTCGTGCGCGACGACAGGATTCGGCTGCAGCGTCGTTTCGCGGCGATATGCGATGCGATGAAGGCACCTGGCGCCGATGTGGCGCGCAGCGCTCGGCGACTCGACAGGCTCCTCGCCGACCTCGCCGGGAACCCCCTGGCAGGCCACCTCGCCAGCCGTGCCGGGCCGGAGAGGAGCGGGCCGCCCCCAGCCGGAGGCGTGTCCCATTAGCCTGGCAACGCCCTCCCGCCCAGGGTCTTTCGTGAACCCCAGGGGTTGATGAATTTCCTATTCCCGTAGCATTACGACTGTGGCTAGCGTCGACACGCCGTGGTTTGAAGCGGATGTGATTGTGCCGGGACGCTGGATCGCCTAATTTCAGGCACATCAGAGGTCGCGAGAAGCCGGCTGCCCTGTCCGCGCGACCTCCCGTTGGGGGAACCGCAGGAGTGATGAATGAACAAGCGTGACCTGATCGACGCGATTTCGACTCGGATGGGAGACAAGAAGACCGCGACCGAAGCGCTCAACGCGGTGCTCGACACCATCCAGGCCGCGGTCGCAAAAGGCGACAAGGTCGCCATAACGGGATTCGGGGTATTCGAGAAGGCTGTCCGGCCGGCCCGCACGGCCCGCAACCCAGCTACCGGTGCGTCCATCAAGGTGCCGAAGTCGTCAGTGCCCAAGTTCCGGGCCGGAGCCGACTTCAAGGCGATCGTCAACGGCGAGAAGAAGGTCGCGGCAAAGAGGTAGCCAGCGCAGTGCCCTGGCGGGCGGCGCGGTCCGTGCCGCCCGCCACCCGGCGCCTCAGCACGAGGCGAACAGCGATACCGAAGGATCCAGCTGCGCGATCGCCAGCCGCACGGCGTCGCGCAGGCCGTCGGCAGCCCGCCTGTGGTACACGGGTCCCGCGCCGTCGGCCAGCAGCACGCTCGCCGCGGCGACGCCCCGGGCGGCCACCGGCAGGGCCGCCCGCAGGTGCGCGATCAGTTCGAGCACATCCGGCTCGGCGGCGAGCACCCGGTCAGCGCGGATGGCCATCGCGGCGTAGCCGGGCCCGGGCGCGCGCGTTGCTTTCGCGAGCACGTGCTCCCAGCTTTCCGCCAGTGTGCGGCGCGTGGCCAGCGACACGAGGTGCTGGGCTCGGGTGGCCAGCAGCCTGCTCGAATCCGGATCGTCCCCGGCCGCCAGGCGGCGATCCAGCCGGAACGCGAACGCGCGCGCCATCGCCTTGTCCGCAGCCCGGTCCGGGCAAACGGCGAGCAGGCCCGAGCCGTGCCAGTCGGTGACCACCAGCGTGCCGCGCCGGGTGCGCCTTGCCCTGCTGCGGCCGCTCTGGCCGGCACCCGGATTCACGCATGAATTTCGCATAAGCCCATGGTCCGCCTTCCCTCGTCGGCGCCGAAAGTGGCAAGATTGACAGGGTGCACGACAAAACTGCCAAACTTGATGCGGGTCTGTGGGACACGCCGCGGCCGGGCCCGGCCGCGCGTTCGCCGCACGCGGTCGCTGTGATCGTCTACGACGGCATCTCACCGTTCGAGCTGGGCGTGGCGTGCGACATCTTCGGGCACGATTACTCGGCCGCGTTCGGTGTTCCCTGGTACCGCCTGACCGTGTGTGCGCACACCCCGTCGGTGGTGATGGACGTCGGCATGCAGATGCAGGTCCCGCGTGGCCTGGAGGCGCTGCAGGAGGCCACCACGGTGATCCTGCCGCCGACCGAGCTCCCCGAGCAGGTGCCCGCCGAGGTGCTCGAGGCCCTGCGCGAGGCGCGCCGGCGCGGGTGCCGCGTGGTCTCGCTGTGCTCGGGCGCGTTCGTCCTGGCCGCCGCGGGGATTCTTGACGGCCATCCGGCCACCACGCACTGGTCCGAATGTGCCGACCTGGCCAGGCGCTATCCCGGGGTCAGGGTGGATCCCGGGGTGCTGTACGTGGACGACGGGGACCTGCTGACGTCGGCGGGGAGCGCCGCCAGCATCGACCTCTGCCTGCACGTGGTACAGCTCGACTACGGGACCGAGATCGCGACCCGGCTCGCCAGGGACCTCGTGGTCCCGCTGCAGCGCGACGGCGGGCAGGCCCAGTACATCGAGGCGCCGGTGCCGGACCTCGACAGCGCCAACCTGTTCGCCGACACGATGGGCTGGCTGCAGGAGCACCTGGACCAGGCGGTGACCGTCAACGACCTGGCGGCCCGGGCGGCGATGAGCCCCAGGACGTTTGCGCGGCGGTTCCTTGCCGCCGTGGGCATGACGCCCTACCAGTGGATCCTCGGCGAGCGCGTCCGGCTGGCGCAGCGCCTGCTCGAAACCTCTGACCTGCCGGTCGAGGTGGTCGCCGCGCGGAGCGGTTTCGGCACGGCTGACAACTTCCGCAAGCACTTCGCGCGCGTGCTGCGCACCAGCCCCCAGGGATACCGGCGCGCGTTCCGGCAACGGCGGGCAAGCTGACCGCCCGGCAGCCGTAAGCGCCCCGGGGCAGCACGTTCGCCCAGCGGTGGTTCACCGTGTCTGGAGCGTCGGTCAGGTAACCGGAACGGAACCTATTGCGGCGTCCGCGGCTGCTCCCAGAATCCGCGCAATCCAGGCATAAGTCCTCATGATCGGGTTATTGGGGAATCCTGTCAGTCGTATTGACTGACGCGATTCCCCACTCTGAGAGGATTCCCCGCTAATTGACCGGCGCTTTAGCGGAGGCCGGGGCGCTTGGCCAGCGCGGTCTCCAGCAGCCGGTTGATCAGTTCGGGGAACGCCAGGCCGCTCGCCTCCCACATCTTCTGGAAATACGACGCGGGCGACAGTCCGGGGATCGTGTTGATCTCGTTGATCAGGATTTGCCCGTCCGGCGTGTAGAAGAAATCCACCCGGGCCAGGCCCTCGCAGGAGACCGCCTCGAACGCCTGCGCGGACATTCGGCGGATCTCCTGCTGCTGCTCGGCGGGGATCGGCGCGGGGATCGCCATCCCGCTGGCCGCGTCCAGGTACTTCGCCTCGAAGTCCCAGAATTCCTCGCCGCCGTCGATCAGCAGCTGCCCGGGCAGGCTGGTGTCGGGCGGGCCGCCGTCGCGCCCCTCCAGCACCGAGCACTCGATCTCCCTGCCCTCGATCGCGGCCTCCACGATCACCTTCGGGTCGTAGGCCCGCGCGGCGGCGATCGCGGCGTGCAGCTCAGCCATGTCCGAGGCCTTGGACGTGCCGATGCTGGATCCGCCGCGGGCGGGCTTGACGAACAGCGGCCAGCCCAGCTCGGCGATCGCGTCCAGCACCCGCTTGCGCTCCGGGTCCGCCAGCGACAGGGCGCCCTCGTCCTCCTCCAGCGGC
>JASHOI010000232.1 GCA_030041195.1 Streptosporangiaceae bacterium
ATTTTCGCGGCTGCTCCCCAGGGCGCGGCCCCGCGGTCCTCGCCTCAGGCCGCCCTTGCGGGGATTCCTATGAGGGTGGACGTCTCGCCGCCGCGAACGCGCCCCGCCCCGTCCCGCGCGAAGCCGCTGGCCCGGCTCGCCCTCGCCGGGGTCGCCGTATATGTGGCGATCGACGTCCTGCTGGCGTTCCTGCGGCCCGGGTACAGCCTGCTCTACGACGCGGAAAGCGACTACGGCCGCGGCCCGTGGTACTGGGTCATGGACATCAACTTCCTGCTGCGCTGCGCCCTGTCCCTGGCCATCGCCGCGGCGCTGTACCAGGCGGCCCGCCCCGACGGCCGCACCCGCGGCGGCCTGGCTCTGCTCACCACCTGGGCGATCTGCTCAGGCCTGCTCGCGTTCTTCGCCGACAACCCCGAGGGCACTCCCCAGACGACCAGCGGCATCGTCCACCTGGTCTTGGCCTTCATCGCGTTCACCTGCATCGCGATCGGCGCGATCTTGATATCCGTCGGCCTCACGTCCGACCCTGCCTGGCGGCCCGCCGCGCCCGTCCTGCTCGCCATCTCGGTAGCCGGCGCCGTCGCCTACCTGCTGCTCGGCACCGCCAGCAAGCACCACCACGCCCCCGCCGGCCTCTACGAGCGAATCTTCCTCGGCCTGGAACTCCTGTGGATCGTCGTCGCAGCCATCGCCGTCGCCAGGCTTACCCCACCGACCCAGCCGGAATGACCCGATAGCCGGGCGGCGGCCACCTATGTGGACCGGCCGGGATCGTCGGGCAGCGTGGGTCCCGCGGTTACCCAGGAATCGAATCGCTTCTCCGCCGCAGCGACCGTGAACTCGTCGCCGTGTCCCGGCAGGATCCGGGTCTCCCCCGGCAGCGTCAGCACGTGCGCGCCGATCGAGCTGAGCTGCCTGGCGAAGTCGGGGAACTCCTTCTCGTGGGGGACCGGGCCGGTGGCGGACACCACGTCGCCGACGAACACCGCACGGAGGTCCTCGCTGTAGATGCAGACCGAGCCAGGGCTGTGCCCCGGGGCATGCAGCACCTCGAGAGTGACGTCGGCGACCTCGAAGATGCCGCCGTCCTCCATGTCGATCTCCGGGTTCTCCCTCGGATGAGCCTCGCGCCAGTACACGCGGTCGGCGTTATGCAGGGCCACCGGGGCCTCGTCCTTGGCCGCCACCTCCATGGCCGCCGCGGTGTGGGCCGTGTGCCCGTGCGTGCAGATGACCGCGAGCACCTCGCGGTCGCCCACCGGGCCGAGCACCGCGGCCGCGTCTTCGCCCGGGTCGATGACGATGACCTCCTCGTCGTCACCGACAATCCAGCTGTTGACGGTGGTTCCGACCCGCTCGATGCGTGCCTCCATGGCGACCTG
This sequence comes from Streptosporangiaceae bacterium, assembly GCA_030041195.1. The sequence goes on from JASHOI010000232.1 coordinate 1,386, forward strand.
CCTTCCTCTCAGCCCTGCCTGACGAGCGTAAGGACCGCGCCGATGAACAGCTGCCGTGGCGGTCACAGCGACAATAGCGAGCCCGGCCGCGTGGTGGCCCGCCGCCCAGGCCGGCACGGCGAAACGAGCTCACCGCGCCTGCACCGGCGCGGATCCGGTGGCCTGTGACAGCAGCCGCTGGTACTCCTCGGGCGGGATCGTCTCGCAGCCGATCCGGTAGCCGGTCAGCGCCCCGTGATCGTCGCTGCCTCCGCTGGCGGCCAGGCCGAGGTCCCCGGCCAGTGCCGCCAGGCGCGCCCGCTGCTGCTGGTCCTGGTCCGGATGCCACACCTCGATGCCGTTCAGGCCGGCGGCGGCGAGGTCGGCGATGACGTCGTCCGGCATCATCCAGGCGCGTGCTCCGGCCCGCGGGTGCGCCAGCACGCTCACCCCTCCGGCCGCCCGGACCAGCGAGATCCCGCGCGCCGGATCGAGCGCGTACCTGGTGACGTGGGCCCGCCCGCCGGTGCCGATCCATTCCGGGCTGAACGCCTCGTCGGGCGCTGAGATCACGCCCGCCGCCACCATCGCCCGAGCGATGTGCGGCCGGCCGACCACGCCGTCCCCGGCGATCGCGCTGACCTGTTCCCAGGTGACCGGCACCCCCAGCTCGGCCAGCCGGTCGACCATCGCCCTGGCGCGGTGCAGGCGGCTTTCCCTGATCCTGGCGCATTCCGCGGCCAGTTCGGCGTCGGCGGGGTCAAACAGGTAACCGAGCAGGTGCACGCTATGGCCGTCCAGGCGGCAGGACAGTTCCATGCCCGGGACCAGCGTCAGGCCCGGCGGCAGCGCTTCGGCCGCGGCGCGGTGCCCCGCCACCGTGTCGTGGTCGGTCAGCGCGATCGCATCGAGTCCCGCGGCACTGGCCCGCCGCATGACCTCCTCGGGCGGGCTGGTGCCGTCCGAGGCCGTGCTGTGGCTGTGCATGTCCGCGCGCACGCCGCCCGCCCGCGGCCGCTAGGGCAGCCGCGGCGACGGCGCGCCGAACGGCAGGTCCAGGTCCTGGCCGGGATCGCGGAGGTCGCGCAGTTCCAGCGGGTCCACGAGCAGCATGCCCGCGGTGTCCGGCCAGAGAATCAGCCACAGCCAGTTGCCCATCACTTCGCCCGCGAATGCGGCGCGTTCCGGAGACTCCACGTGCCACAGCGGGAACTCGTGATTGCCGAACCTGACCAGCGCGTGCGCCGGCCCGGAAGCGAAGTCGCTGCCGGGGTCCGGGCCGTCCAGGCCAGCGAACCTGGCGCCGAGACCGACCCCGAGCTCCTCGGAGACCACCAGCATCTCGCCGGGGCCGCCAATCGGGGCCGGGCCGGACAGCGCGACCACGCAGCCCCTGGTGCCGGTCCGCTCGTCGCCGGCGCCGGCGAAACCGGTGACCAGCCAGGCCGTGGGCAGCGGCCAGGGCAGCCACACCGGGACCGCCACGCCGCGCAGCAGCCCCTCGAGCCCGGCCGCGGTCGGGCTGTGCGGCGACCGCAGCGGGTGCACCTGCCCGTGCACGTCGCACTGCCACGCGCTGCACCAGGCGCTGGGCTCGCGGAGCGGGCCGCCGCAGCGCGGGCAGGTAGGAGCAGTCCTCATGACTACTGACCGTTACGCGCCTGGCCGCGAACGTCAAGTACCGCGGGCGCGAGGCGCGCCAGCGCGGGGGAAATGGGGGCGAGCGCGGGAGGAGGCAGTGAAGGGGATTGGGGACGCAGCGGGAGGAACGGTGAAGGACAAGGGGGGCACAGCGGGAGACGGCGGTGAAGGACAAGGGGGACGCAGGCCGGGAGATACTGGACGGGTGGCCGTCAGGCGAATCCCCTGCGTCGGCGCGGTGATCAAGGATCCGGCCGGCCGGCTGCTGCTGATCAAGCGAGGTCACGAGCCCGGCGCGGGGCTGTGGTCGCTGCCGGGCGGGCGGATCGAGCCGGGCGAAACCGATCAGCAGGCGGTGGCGAGAGAGGTCCTCGAGGAGACGAACCTGACGGTGGAATGCCGCCACCTGCTCGGCACGGCGGAGCTGCCCGGGCCGGACGGAACGGTCATCGACGTCAGCGACTATCTCGCGGTGGTTACCGGCGGTGAGCTCGCCGCGGGCGACGACGCCGCCGACGCCCGGTGGGTCGCGGCCGCCGACCTCGACAGCCTGCCGCTCACCAGCGGCCTGGCCGGGTATCTCACCGCCTGGGGCGCCTACCCGGCGTGAGCCCCGGCGGGTGAGTCGCCGAGAACGGGCCGGCCGCAGCCGCCGATATCATTCCT
>JASHOI010000233.1 GCA_030041195.1 Streptosporangiaceae bacterium
GCCTGCGCCCGGTGCCAGGCCCGCCGATCCGGATCGACCGCCGGATCGGTAACCTCGGCCAGCGCCGCGTGCACCTCCTGCCGCTCGCGCGGTGACGCCGACCGGTAGGCCGCCGACCTTGCCAGCGGATGCCGAAACCGGACCCCGGCGCCGAACGCCACCAGCCCCGCCGCTGCGCCCGGCGCCCCGGCATGTGCGGCGATCCCCAGCCGTGCCGCGGCCCGCCACACCAGCAGCAGGTCACCCGACGGATCCGCCGCCGCCAGCGCCAGCAGCCGCCGCGTCTGCTCCGGCAGACCCTCTATCTGCCGCGCGAAGCTGTCCTCGATCCGCCCCGGCAACGACACCGCAGCGGGCAGCCCGAACCCGCCCGCCAGCTCCGCCGGTCCCAGCCCTCGCGGCAGCTCCAGCAGCGCCAGCGGGTTCCCCCGCGTCTCAGCCACGATCAGGTCCCGGACCCGGGCATCCACCGGACCCGCCAGCGCCGACTCGAGCAGCGCCCGCGCGTCCTCTGCGCGCAGACCCTCCACCGCCAGCTCCGGCAGCCCGGCCAGCTCCGCCCCTGGCACCCGGGCCGCGAACACCAGCCCGACCGGATCGGCCGCCAGCCGCCGCGCCACGAACCCCAGCGCCTGCACCGACGCCCGGTCCAGCCACTGCTCGTCATCGACCACGCAGATCAGCGGCCGCTCGGCGGCGACCTCCGACACCAGCCCCAGCACCGCCAGGCCCACCAGGAACCGGTCCGGCGCCGGGCCCGCGCTCAGGCCGAACGCGGTCCGCAGCGCGTCGCGCTGCGGACCCGGCAGACCCTCCAGGTGATCGAGTAGCGGCGCTAGCAGCTGATGCAGCCCGGCATACGCCAGCTCCATCTCCGACTCCACCCCCGCCGCCCGGACCACCCGGCACCCCGACGCCCGTCCGGCCAGGTATTCCAGCAGCGCGGACTTTCCTGCCCCCGGCTCGCCGCGCAGCACCAGCACGCGGCTCCCGCCCGCCCGCACCGCACCAATGAGCTGATCCAGCACCCCGCACTCGCCGCGCCGGTCCACCAGCCCGCCGTCGCGACCCCGCAGCCCGGAATCGCCACCCATCAGCCCGGTATTACCCATCCATAGCACCCCAGCGGGCGCGAGTCCCGGCCATCTTGATCGGCGCCTCCTGGAGCGGCTCATGCGCGGGCAAGACACCGCTGGCCAGCTTAACGAGCACGTCGTCATCGACGCCACGTGCGCAGCCGCCGCCAGGCGCAACTGCGCGCTCACGGTCTCCGGCAGCCCCGGACGCCGCGACCCCGGGCGATCCGGAACCCTGTCCGGGCCCAGCCCCCGCCGGGCAAATCCTGGCCAGTTGGCCTGTGCACTGGCGGAAGCGGGGGCGGCCGCGCCCAGCCGACAATCGCAGGAACGCAATCGCCCAGCTCGCACTCAGCCACAGCAACCCTTCGTTATACGAGCTGATGGAGGCCCCAGTCATGTCAATCATTGAGGACATCCAGCGCCGCTCGGCGCACATCCACTGGCCGGAGGGCATCGTGCCCGAGCAGGCCGACCTGTTCGCCCACAACGACATCGTCATCGCCGTACCAGCGGCCACGATCTGGCACCATCTCATCCACGCCAGCGCCTGGCCGGACTGGTACGCCAACGCGCGCAATGTCACGGTCAACGCCCCCAGCAGGCTCCTGGGCCCCGGCGTCACGTTCGACTGGATCACCTTCGGCGCGCCGATCCACAGCACCGTCCACGAGTTCGAGCCCCCGGCCCGCATCGGCTGGTACGGCCAGACAGACGAGTGGCTGGCCTACCACACCTGGCTGCTCGAGCCGCGCGAGGAGGGAACCACCTATGTGGTCATGGAAGAGACCGGCACCGGCACCAGCCCGAAGAGACTCGCCCGCTCCAATCCCGGCCACATGCACCGCGGTCACGACCTGTGGAACGTCAGCCTGAAGTTCCTCTGCGAAAGCACCCAGGACTAGCGGCGGCCAAACGGCGTCCTGAGCGAGGCATGGACATGACAGCAACGATCGGTGATTCCTCCTCGACCGCGCGCGGGAGAGGCAAGCGGCCGGCGCGATCCGCAGGCGAACGCGCAACCGGCGAGATCCGCGACGTCGTCCCGATGCCACGGCTTGCTGAGGTTGACCGGCAGACGACGGCCGTGCTCACGCCTCTCCTCGACGTCCCGCAGGCCGATCGGGTCTGGGTGGCGGCCGCGTTCTTGCTCGGGGCCATCGCCCGCGACGCGCTCGGCGACCCGGACGCCGCCGGGCGCGCCCTGCAGCACGCCCTCGATCTCGCCGAACCTGACCAGGCGCCGTTCCCGTTCCTCAGCCAGCCGCCGCCCAGGCCGTCCGGCCCCCAGACGCGCCACCACGAGATCCTCACCCACGGCGAGACCCGAGTGCTGCGCTACCTGCCGACCAACCTGAGTGCGCGGGAGATCGCCGGCGAGCTCTACTTGTCGGTTAACACCGTCAAGACGCACCAGCGGCACCTGTACCAAAAGCTCGGCGCTCGCAGCCGTACCGAGGCCGTCGGGCAGGCCCGCGCTCTCGGCCTGCTCGCATCGCCCCGCACGGAGTCCCTGGTGCCTGGTCCCGGGTGATTCAGTCGCGGCGGATTGCCCCGGTGGGTTCCCGGTCCGGCACAATCGGCGTCAGCCCGGCGATCCGGCCAGCGCACCGGCGTGCGAGCGGACCGCGGCCGCGAACGCGGTGATCAGCGGGTGCACCCAGGTCGGGTCCGAGGACAGCTCGGGCTGGAACAGCGAGGCCACGAAGAACGGGTGGTCCGGCAGCTCGGCCACGCGCACCTCGCCACGCTCGTCTCGTCCGCTGATCACCAGCCCGTGGCGCTGCAGGATGGCCAGATAGCCGGCGTTCAGGCCGTAACGGCAGAAGTACCGCTCGGTCGTCGGGCCCGGGCCCATCGCGTCGGCGGCGATCGTGCCCGGCGCGATCACGACCGTGGACTCCTCGCCGAGCAGCGAGCACTCCAGCGGGACGATCAGCTGCTCGGCCGCTTCCGGGTTCTGCTCGCCGTTCTCGACCGCGGTGAGCCCGCAGACGTCGCGCGCGAACTCGAGCAGCATGTGCTGGAAGCCGCCGCAGGTGCCGAGCAGCGGGATCCGCCCGGTGCGGGCCGCGCGGATCGCCGCCAGAACGCCGTCGATGTTCTGGTACGGGCTGCCCGGGGTGACCCAGACGCCGTCGAACCCGGCGACGTCGCCCGGGGCGCCGATCGCCGTGCTGTTCAGCCAGTAGATCTCGATGGCCGGGCCGGCCGGGCCGGCCAGGGCGTCGATGAGCGCGGGGATCTTCGTGTGCGCCCGGACCGATCCGGACCGGTCACCGACGAGCGCGAGGCGAGGCGGCCGGGCGGCAGCGGGCTGAAGCGGGAAGGAAGCCATCCCAAAATCGTCGCCGGCCTCGGCTCACAATGTCCAATGATGAAATGGCATCTCGACATCAGCAATACTTATGTGGTGGAGATCCGGGACCTGCGCGCGCTGCTCACCGTGGTCCGCTGCGGGTCGTTCACGGCCGCCGCCAGGGAACTCGGCTACACCCAGTCGGCGGTCTCGCAGCAGGTGGCCGCGCTGGAACTAGAGCTTGGCCAGCCGCTGGTGCAGCGCCGCCCGGTGCGCGCAACCCCCGCCGGGGAACGGCTCGCCGAGCACGCGGCGAGGATCCTGCTCCGCCTGGACGTGGCGCGCAGCGAGCTCGGCAGCCTCGGCGAAGCGTCGGGCGAGGTCCGAGTGGGCGTCTGCCCGCATGCGGCCCCCGACGTGCTCGCGGCGGCGCTGCGGGATCTGCGGGCCGCCTACCCGCTGCTGCGGGTCACGGTCCGCTCGGTCAACCCCCGTTCCGCCGTCGACGATGTCGCCGCCGGCACCGTGGACGCCGCGCTGGCCGACGGCATCACCGCGCCGAACCAGCCGCTGCACCTCGCCGACGCTGGCCTGCTGTCGTCCCGGGCGATGGCCGAGACCCCGCTGGTGGTGGCGCTGGCCGCCGATCATCCGCTGCGGAGCAGGCCGGGCATCGACCTGGAGATGCTGGCGGACGCCCCCTGGGTCGTCGCCCCGGCCCTGGCCGGCCATGGCCCGGCCGTGCCAGCGCGGCACACCGTGTACGACGGCGACGACATGCCCACGCTGCTCGCCCTGGTCGCGGCCGGCCTCGGCGCCGCCCTGCTCCCGGCCACGGTCGGGCCCTTTCCCGACGGCGTCACCGCGATCCCGCTGCGCAGCCCGCGGCTGGTGCACCGCACCGAGCTGCTCGCGCTGCGCACCGCGAGCGCCCGCCAGCGGCTGGTCATCGACGGCCTCGCCGCCCGGTCGCTGATGCGCTGACCGCGGCCGGTCGTTACGGTGCAGGTGTGAGCATGCCGCGCGGGACGACCCTGGCCGGGCAGCTCGCGGCGATGGGGTTCGCCGACACGGCACGGGCGCAAGGCCTGCTCACCGACGATCTCGGGCTTGACCCGGCGGGCGCGGACGC
>JASHOI010000234.1 GCA_030041195.1 Streptosporangiaceae bacterium
CCAGCCCTGTTCCTTCGCCTTGCGCAGGCCGGCCAGGCTGGGATCGCCCGCGGTGTGCCCGCCGGCCGCCTGGCCGTCGGCGAAGCCGGCCAGGACCCGCGACGCCTGCTTCCAGGTGCACAGCCGGGGCGCGCCGCGGGTCGGCACGACGTCCGCCCCGGTGCGCAGCCCGTCCACCAGGTCCCGGGCCGACCGCGGGGTCATGTTGTCGAAGAACTCCCAGTTCACCATCACCACGGGGGCGTAGTCGCAGCCCGCGTTGCACTCGAGGTGCTCCAGGCTGACCTTGCCGTCCGGAGTGGTCTGGTCGTTGCCGATGCCCAGGTACTCGAGCAGATCGGCGAAGATCGCGTCACCGCCCATCACCGCGCACAGCGCGTTGGTGCAGACTCCGACGTGGTACTCGCCGACCGGGCCGCGCTTGAACATCGTGTAGAACGACGTGACGGCGCCGACGTCGGCCTCGGTGAGCCCGAGCAGCTCGGCGACGTATCTGATGCCGTCTTCGGAGACGTAGCCCAGCTCGGACTGGACCAGGTGCAGCAGCGGCAGCATCGCCGAGCGCGGCTTCGGGTAGCGGCCGATGATCTCGGCGGCGTCGGCGGCCAGCTTGGACCGCAGTTCGTCAAGCGCTGCCATTTACCTGTCCACCCCTCCGAGCACCGGGTCGATGCTGGCGATGGCCGGGATGACGTCGGCGATCAGGCCGCCCTCGGCCATCGCCGGCAGCGCCTGCAGATGGTTGAACGACGGATCCCGCAGGTGGACGCGGAACGGCCGGGTTCCGCCGTCGCTGACCACGTGGGCACCGAGCTCGCCGCGGGGCGACTCGACAGCCGCGTAGACCTGGCCCGCCGGCACCCGGAAGCCCTCGGTCACCAGCTTGAAGTGGTGGATGAGCGCCTCCATGGATTGGCCCATGATGTGCGCGATGTGGTCCGGCGCGGGGCCCAGGCCGTCGGGGCCGAGCGCGAGCCGGGCCGGCCAGCCGATCTTGGCATCATCGATCATCACCGGGTCGTGGGCCGGGCGGCTGCCCGCCAGCCGGTCCACGCACTGCTCGATGATCCGCAGCGACTGGTCGATCTCGTCCATCCGGAGCCGGTACCTGCCGTACGCGTCGCAGGTCTTCACCGTCGGCACGTCGAACTCGTACGTCTCGTAGCCGCAGTACGGCTGGCTCTTGCGCAGGTCCCACGGCAGGCCGGTGGCGCGCAGCATCGGGCCGGTGACGCCCAGCGCCATGCACCCGGCCAGGTCCAGGTACGCGACGCCCTTGGTCCTGGCGAAGAACACCGGGGCGGCGTCGAACAGCGCGCGGAGCTCGGCGAGCTTGCCCGGCATGACCGCCAGGAACTCCCTGAGCTTCTCGATGGCACCGGACGGCAGGTCCTGCGCCACCCCGCCGGGGCGTACGAAGGCCATGTTCATCCGCAGCCCGGCGATCAGCTCGAACAGGTCGAGCACCTTCTCCCGCTCGCGCATCCCGTAGATGAACACGGTGGTCGCACCCAGCTCGAGGCCGAACGGGCCGATCCCGCCGAGGTGCGAGGAGATCCGGTTGAGCTCCATCATCAGCACCCGGATCACGTTCGCCCGCTCCGGAATCCGGTCCTCGATCCCCAGCAGCCGCTCCACCCCGAGGCAGTACGCGGTCTCGTTGAAGATCGGCATCAGGTAGTCGGCCCGGGTCACGAACGTCACGCCCTGGGTCCAGGTGCGGAACTCGAGGTTCTTCTCGATGCCGGTGTGCAGGTACCCGACGACCGGCCGCAGCTCGGTCACGGTCTCGCCGTCCAGGGTCAGGATCAGCCGCAGCACGCCATGTGTGGACGGGTGCTGCGGGCCCATGTTGACGACGATGCGTTCCTCGCCCGTGGCGTCGCTGGCCTCGTCGGCCGCGGTGACCACCTCGTCCCAGTCCTGCCCGGAGAGGTTGTAGACGCGGCCCTCAGCGGTATCCGCCTGGTCCGCGCTGCTGCTCATTCGTAGGACCTCCGCTCGTCTGGTGGCGGGATCGTCGCGCCCCGGTATTCGACCGGAATGCCGCCCAGCGGGTAGTCCTTCCGCTGTGGGTGGCCCTTCCAGTCGTCCGGCATCTCGATCCTGGTCAGCGCCGGGTGGCCGTCGAAGATGATGCCGAAGAAGTCCCAGGTCTCCCGCTCGTGCCAGTCATTGGCCGGGTAGACGTCGACCAGTGAGGGGACGTGCGGGTCGGCGTCGGGCGCCGACACCTCGAGGCGCAGCCGCCGGTTGTGCGTGATCGAGAGCATGTGGTACACGGTGTGCAGCTCGCGGCCCTGGTCCTGCGGGTAGTGCACGCCGGAGACCCCGGTGCAGATCTCGAAGCCGAGCGCCGGGTCGTCGCGCAGCCGCTGGGCGACCTCGACCAGGCGCTCGCGGCGCACGTGGAAGGTCAGCTCGCCGCGGTCGGCGACCACGCGCTCCACCGCGTCGCCGAAGCTCGAACCCGCCTGCTCGAGCGAGCCGGCCAGCGCGTCCGCGACCTCGTCGAAGTACGAGCCGTACGGCCGAGGGCTGGACAGCGGCGGGGGCTGCCGGACCTTGAGGCCGCCGTACCCGGAGGTGTCGGGGGTCCCGCTGACGCCGAACGCGCCGGTCCGCACGACCTGCTCGGACAGCCGCTCCCGGCCCGCGATCTCCGCAGGGTCGGGAGCCGGCGCGCCGTTCCCCTCGCCGGCCTGGCCAGGCTGGTTCGGCTCGCTCACTGTCCCGTCCCCGTGCTTCCCGGCGCCGCGCCGCTCAGGCTGGGCAGCAGCGGCAGCCGCCGCAGCCGGGCCTCTTCCAGCTCGGTGATCTCCTTGTCCCGGTCCACGCCGAGCTTCATGTTCTGGATCTTGTCGTGCAGCTTGAGGATCGAGTCGAGCAGCATCTCCGGCCGCGGCGGGCAGCCCGGCAGATAGATGTCCACCGGCACCAGGTGATCGACGCCCTGGACGATCGCGTAGTTGTTGAACATGCCGCCGCTGGAGGCGCACACGCCCATCGAGATCACCCACTTGGGCTCGGACATCTGGTCGTAGATCTGCCGCAGCACCGGGGCCATCTTCTGGCTGACCCGGCCGGCCACGATCATCAGGTCGGCCTGCCGCGGCGTGTTCGATGCGCGCTCCATGCCGAACCTGGCCAGGTCGTGCCGCGGCCCGCCGGCCGACATCAGCTCGAAGGCGCAGCAGGCCAGGCCGAAGGTGGCCGGCCAGACCGAGCTCTTGCGGGCGTACCCGATCACCTGCTCGACCGTTGTCAGCAGGAAGCCGCTCGGCAGGTGCTCTTCCAGACCCATTATCCGCGCCGCCCTCCCAACGCTAGTCCCACTCCAGACCGCCGCGGCGCCACACGTATGCGTACGCGACAAGAACCGTGGCGATGAATGTGACCATCTCAACCAGGCCGAACACCCCGAGCCTGTCGTACGCGACGGCCCACGGGTACAGGAAGATGATCTCGATGTCGAAGACGATGAACAGCATCGCGGTGAGGTAGTACTTCACCGGGAACTTGGTGCGGGTGTTGCCCGGGGTGGGCTCGATGCCGCTCTCGTAGGTCTCGAGCTTGGCACGGTTCCACCGCTTCGGGCCCGCGATCGCGCCCATCACCAATGAGAAGACCGCGAACACCGCGGCCAGCGCCGCGAGCGCGATGATCGGGACGTAAAGGCTCAGGTCCATTCCCTCGTCACCCCCTTGCGATGGCAGGTCACCGTTATGCCGCCGGGGTCATCTTAGACACGGCATTGAGAACGCGATCGACCGCGTCGCCTCCCCTGGCCTCGGTGAGGTTGCCGAGCAGCTTCATGGTGAACCGCATGACGTAGGGCCGCTTCACCCCGTGCCTGGTGGCGAACCTCATGAACGACGGACGGCCGATCATGTGCACGAACGTGCGCCCCAGCGTGTAGTAGCCGCCCCAGGCGTCCTTGAGCTGCCTGGGGTAGGTGTGCAGTACGGTCTCGGTGCCGGCGGCGGTCTGCCTGGCCAGCGCCTGGACGATGGTCCTGGCCGCGATCTCGCCGGCCTCGAGCGCGTAGCCAATCCCCTCGCCGTTGAACGGGTTGACCATGCCGCCGGCGTCTCCGACCAGCAGCAGCCCGTTGAGGTAGTGCGGGGTGCGGTTGAACCCCATCGGCAGCGCGGCGCCGCGCACCGGCTTCGTGCGGTTCTCCTCGGTCAGGCCCCACTCGGGGGGCATCCCGGCGAGCCAGCGGCGCAGCAGCACCCGGTAGTCGATGTTGCCGAAGGCCTCCGAGGTGTTGAGCAGCCCGAGCCCGACGTTGCTGGTCCCGTCGCCCATGCCGAAGATCCAGCCGTAGCCGGGCAGCAGCTTTTCGCCGTCCCAGAGGTCCAGCCAGGCCTCCAGGTAGTCGTCGTTGTGCCGCGGGCTCGTGTAGTAGCTGCGCACCGCGACCCCGAGCGGCCGGTCGTCCCGCTTGCGCAGCCCCATCGCGACCGAAAGCCGGGACGAGTTCCCGTCGGCGGCGACCACGACCCGCCCGCCGAACGTGCGCTCGGTCGTCTCGCCGTTGGCCGTCTCCTGCGCCGTGACCCCGCTGATCCGGCCGGTGCGGTCGTCGAGAACGGGGCCGGTGACGTTGACGCCCTCCAGCAGCCGGGCACCGGTCTTGACCGCGTGCCTGGCCAGGATCTCGTCGAAGTCGAGCCGGCTGCGGACCAGGCTGTACCCCGGAAAGCTGGACAGGTCCGGCCAGTTCAGCTCGATCCGGCCGCCGCCGCCGATGATCCGCAGGCCCTTGCTGCGGACCCAGCCATCGCTCTGCGCGAGCGGCACGCCCATTCCGGTCAGCGCCTTGACCGCGCGGGGGGCCAGCCCGTCGCCGCAGACCTTCTCCCTAGGGAAATGGCTCTTCTCCAGGACGAGCACGTCCAGGCCCGCCGCGGCCAGGTAGAACGCGGTCGCGGACCCGGCCGGGCCGGCGCCGACCACGATCACGTCCGCGGTGTCGGGGGGAGCTTGCTGAGGCACGAAGGGAGTTCCTGACTTGTCTTGTGAAGCGCTTCACAAGTGGTTTCTTCGCAGTCTAGACCGTTGGGCCCGCGGAGCCGGAATCCCCCGCCCCGGGCCGCCGCGCCACGTGCACGGCGACCACGCCCATGGTCAGGTTGCGCCAGCGCACCCCGGTCCACCCGGCGGCGGCGATCCGCCGGGCCAGCTCGGGCTGGGTGGGCCAGTCAGCGATCGACTCGGCCAGGTAGCTGTACGCCTCGCCGTTGCCGGACACCCGCCGCGCGACCGCCGGCAGCGCGGCGGCCAGGTACCGGGAGTAGAGCGCGTCGAGCCGCCGCCCGGGCAGGTGACTGAACTCGCAGACCACCAGCCTGCCGCCGGGCTTGGCCACCCGAAGCATCTCGGCCAGCGCCGCGTCCGGGTCAACGACGTTCCGGAGCCCGAACGAGATCGTCACCGCGTCAAAGGAGAGGGCCTTGAACGGGAGCGCCAGGGCATCACCGGCCACAAACCGGACCCTGGCCGCGGGCTTGGCGGCACCGGCCCGCAGCATGCCGAGCGAGAAGTCACAGGCAACGCACTGCGCCCCGGCGCCCGCGAACGCGCGGGACGAGGTGCCGGTGCCCGCGGCCAGGTCGAGCACCAGCTCGCCGGGGCCCGCGCCGACGGCCCCGGCCACGACCCGCCGCCAGTGCCGGTCCTGGCCCAGCGACAGCACGTCGTTCAGCAGGTCATAGCGCTCCGCGAGGCCGTCGAACATCGCGGCGACATCGCGGGGCCTCTTATCCAGCTGCGCCCGTGTCACGCGTCCATCGTGCCACCGCGCACCGCCGGCAACAGTGTCGTGGGTCCCACGCGGTTTAAACAGGAACAGCGCGGGTCCCTTCACACTGAATTTTTGGGGCGGGTCAGAGCAGGCCGGGTTGCTGCCACTGCTCGCCGAGCACGTGCTCGGCGAGGAACGCGAACACGGTCTGGTACCACACGGTTACGTGACCGGGCTTGAGGATCCAGTGGTTCTCGTCCGGGAAGTAGAGGAACCTGGCACCCGGCACCTTGCCCTGCGCATCCGACCAGAGCCGCAGTGCCTCGCCGAGCGGGACGCGGTAGTCCTTGTCGCCGTGGATCACTAGCATCGGCGTGCGGATCTGGTCGAGGCTCCGGTTCGGCGAGTTCGCCACGTACCGTTCGGGCTGGGTGATCGGGTCCCCGAACATCCGGCGCCAGTACGACGGCACATCGGTGGTGCCGAACATCTGGTCAAGGGCCCACAGCCCGGCGTGGCTGACGATCGCGGCGAACCGGTCGGTGTGGCCGGCGATCCAGTTGGCCATGTAGCCGCCGAACGAGCCGCCCATCATCGCGGTGCGCGCCTCGTCAATGTCGGGTCTGGCCACGGCCGCGTCGGCGATCGTCATCAGGTCGGTGTAGGGCCGCTGCCCCCACGTCCCGTGGCCACGGGCGATGAACGCATGCCCGTAGCCGGTCGACAGCGCGGGGTCGGGCAGCAGCACCGCGTACCCCTTGGCGGCCATCAGCCACGGGTTCCACCGCCAGGACCAGGCGTTCCAGCTCATCACCGGGCCGCCGTGCGCCCACAGCAGCAGCGGCGCTGGGCTCGCTTCGCCGGCCGCGTCCGGCAGCACCAGCCAGGCCCGGACCGGTGTCCCGTCGTCGGCCTCGGCCTCGATCTCCTCGAGCAGCCCGGGCAGATCCAGCGGCGCGCCGGGGCGCGCCAGCCGGGCCGGGTCGCTGCCGTGCGCCGTGACGTCGATCCGCACCGGCGTCGGCGGCTCGTCGACGGCCGAGCGCAGCGCGTAGAGGAACCGGCCATCCGGCGCGGGGCACAGGCTCTCGTAAGCGCCGTCCGCCGTCAGCCTGGCCACCTCGCGGGTCGCCAGGTCCACCCGGAACACCGGCCGCCTGCCCCGGTCGTCGGCGGTGAAGTACACCGCGCCGGAGTCCGGTGCCCAGGCGATCTCCTGCGGCCGCCGGTCGAAGCCGGTCAGCACGTCGCGCGGGGCGGCGTCACCGTCGAGGGGGACCACGACCAGGGTCACGTCGCCGGGCGCCGCATAGCGGTCGTGCTCGGACCGCCTGCACGCGACGAGGCGGCCGTCCGGCGAGATGCGCGGGGCCTCGAAGTCGTAGCCGGGCGCGGCGAGCAGGGTCCGCCGCTGCCCGGTCGCGGTGTCGATGACGTCGATCTCGTGGGTCCGGTTCGCGGCCTCGTCCCACACCGACCAGCCGGTGACCACGCGGGAACCGTCCGGGGTGAGCTCAAACGAGTTCTCGTCGAGCGCCCGCCCGGGGTCGGGGGTGAGGTCGCGGGTCTCGGGCTCCGTGTCGTCGCCGGCGTCGCCGGTCTCCGCGAACCGCAGCCGCGGGCTGTCCGGGCCGAGGTCGTGATCCCAGTACCGGACCGGCCCCGACTCGTGCAGGATCGCCGTGACCCCGGCATCCTTGCGCGCCTTGCGGCGGCTGTGGTCGTCGTCGGCGCCATCGGCGCCGTGCAGCGTGAGAGCGGCGAACACGATGGCCCTGCTTCCGCGCGCCGCGGTGACCCCGGCGACGCCGCCGGCCGGAGCCGCGACCCTGCGTGCCTCGCCGCCGTCGGCCGGCAGCAGCCAAAGCGCCGGTTTGTCCTTCGACAGATCGCCGTCGCTTTGCGTAACGGGCGGGGATCCCGGCCGCCTCGAGACGAACAAGAGTGAGCCGTCGGGCAGAAAGACGGGATCGGCCTCGCCTTCGGCACCGCGGGTCAGCCGCACCGGCCTGGCGTCCTGGGCGTGCGGAGCGATCCGCCAGATGCTGGTCAGGTACTTCTTCGGCTCGCCGTCGGCGGTCTGCACCGCGGCCGCGAGCCAGGACCCGTCGGGGGACAGCCGCAACCCGGTTACCCGGGGTATCGCCACGTAGTCGCTCAGGCTGTGGAAGCTGGTCACGGACACAGTCTGCCGTAGTGCCGCACGGCCGCCAGGATCCGCCGGTACGCGGGGCTGAGCTCGTCCTCGAACCGCGCGGTGAGCGTGGCCACCCTGGTCAGTGCCTCGCGCGGCACCTGCTGCAGCATCGCGTCGAGCAGCCACCACGACAGGTCGTCGAGCGCCGCGCGGATCGCGGGGGTGTCGCCGCTCGCGCAGGCGCCCTGCAGCGCCAGCAGCGACGCGCCGGCCTGCTCGCCGGGCGCGAACAGCACCGGGAACGCGTCGGTGACCCGGCCGGCCACCTGCTGCACGTGGACCGCCTCGAACGCGCTAAGCAGCGGGCTCACCTCGCCGGCGGTCTGCGGGTCGTACAGGCCGGGGAACGGCTTGCTCTCGTAGCCCGGGTCGTAGCCGCTGAAGTAGACCGGTGCCTCGGAGCGGGTCCTGGCCAGCACGCCGAGCGCCAGGTCGAGCAGGCTGACCGGCCAGCCCAGGTCGGTGATGGCGTGCGCCCAGAGCTGGCCGCGGCGGGCGGCCAGCCCGGCGCGCAGCAGCAGTTGCGCTGACTCGAGCGCCGACTGGGCGTAGAACAGGATGTCGGCGGCGTGCAGCCGGATCACGCCGCCGCCGCACCAGCCGAGCAGCCGCTGGTAGATGATCGAGTTGTCGATCACGTGCGTGAATCTGGCCGCGGTGCAGGTCATCTCGCCGCGGCGCGCGGCATCGGCGACCAGCCATTCGGCGGCGCGCTTGGACGCCGTGTACACCTCGCGCGAGTACGGGCGCAGTGCCTTGCCGGTCGAGGCGAACACCAGGTGCGAGACCTGGGCTTCACGGGCCGCCGCGATCACGTGCTTGGTGCCGAGCACGTTGGTGGTCACGGTGCGGTGGACCTCGAGCTCGGCAAGCCCCGGATCCCGCTGCGCGGCCAGGTGGAACACCACGTCGGGGCGGACCTCGCCGAAGATGGTGGCCAGAGTGGGCAGGTCCCTGATGTCCGCGTGGACGTACTCGGCCCGGGGCAGCCGCGGCCATCCGTTCGTCAGGCCGCGGCTGACGCTGACCAGCCGCGCCGGGCGCCAGCGGGCGATCTGAGCGATCAGCGTCGAGCCGATGCACCCGGTACCGCCGGTCACCAGGACGGTCGCGCCGCCGAGCCATCCGGCCAGATCCGCCTCGGGAACCGCGATGCCGCGCTGGCCGAGGGCCAGGAACCTCGTGTACTCGTCGCTCGCATCGGGCTTGGCGGCGATGAGCGCCTGCGTCAGGCTCCGCAGTTCTCCCAGCACCCTGCCGTCTGGCTGCTGCTGCCCGGGCGGCGCGGCCTCGTGCATCGCCGAGATGATCTCAGAAGGGGTCGCCACAACCCTGTCCCCTTACCCTGGCCTGTTTGTCCGTAGCTGTATATGACAAGTCGGGACATGCGGGTAGGTCGGCCGACCTGCGACGGCCACAGATTGCCAGACATCACGATCCGATGCAGCCATTACGTGATATTGCTGGCTCTCCGTCCGGTTCCTGCCCCAATGGGGCACGGACGCCATCGATGGGCTGATCTGCACGAGCGGCAGGTCAGTGGCTCAGCTGGTCATCCGATCACGGGCCGGTGCAATTCGGTCGTTTCACGTTCGGGGCCGGTGTCACCTGACTACGCTCTGTTCTACTAACTGCCGGTACGTTACGTCCGCCGGGCTCGTCGCGGCTTGCCGCGTCTTGGGCGCGCGAGCTGAGCGTGCGAGCCGCGCGTACGAGCGGGATGCACGAGGAGGACCTCCCGGGATGGCTGCCGTCGTCAAGGGGCCGCGCCCCGCGACGGGCACCCATGCCGCTCCCCGGCACCGCAAGGCCGCTCCCGCCCGTGACCGGGCGGCCTCGCCGCGGACCCGGCCGGCCGCCGACCTGGCTCCGGTCCTTCCGGTCCCGCCCTCCAACAGCGAGAAATACGCGTACGTCCGGCGCCATTCGTGGGTGCTCACGGTCTGCTCGGCGCTCTGCTTCCCCTCCCTGGTGTACAGCCAGGTGGAGATGGTCAGGCGCTATCCATGGTTCTGGTGGTATGCACCTTTTATCATGCTCGGCATCTTGCTGTTCGCGCTTCCGCTGCTGACCGATGGCCTGAGCCGCGGCTTCAACCTGGAAGCACACAAGCAGCTGGTGCGGGGCTGGCTGCCGCTGTGGTATCCCTCGGTTGACATCTTCCTGCCGGTCTGCGGTGAGCCGGTCGAGGTTCTCCGCAACACCTGGACCTATGTGGCCCGGCTGAGCCGCAGCTACAAGGGCCAGGTCACCGCGTACGTCCTTGACGACTCGGCAAGCCCGGAGCTGAAGGCGATGGCCCGCGAATTCGGCTTTGCCTATGCCACCCGGCCGAACCGCGGCTGGCTGAAGAAGTCCGGCAATCTCCTGCACGGCTACCAGATATCGCGGGGTGAATTCATCCTGCTGCTGGACGCCGACTTCGCTCCGCGGCATGACCTTCTCGACGAGACGCTTCCGTACATGACCGCGTACCCGAGGATCGGCATCGTGCAGACGCCGCAGTTCTTCCACGTTGCCGATCATCAGACCTGGGTCGAGCGCGGCGCCGGAGCGGTCCAGGAACTGTTCTACCGCTCGATACAGACGGCCAGGGCCAGGAAAGGAGGCGCCACCTGCGTCGGCAGCTGTGCCGTCTACCGGAGGTCCGCGCTGGCCGAGAACGACGGCATGTCGCTCAGTGAGCACTCAGAGGATCTGCGCACCGGCTTCGACCTGCACCGCCTGGGGTGGCAGCTGTGCTACGTGCCGATCGCGCTGTCCACGGGGACGTGCCCCGATAATGTCCTGGCCTTCCTCAACCAGCAGTACCGTTGGTGCTCGGGCACGATAACCCTGCTCAGCGAAAAGCTATTCTGGCGAACGAAGCTCAAGCTGTACACGCGTATGTGCCATATATCGGGCTTCATTTACTATCTTTACACGGCCGTGTTTACCTTCGTTATTCCGGCGCTGTCAATAGCGATCCTGCTATTCGTGCCAAGGGTCCTGCAGTTCAAGAATATGGTATTCATCCTTCCCATTATTATTTACGGCGGCGTGATTTACCCAATGTGGCACCGTTCCCCCTACCGCCTGGAGGCGTGGTCGGTCAGGGTGGTGTCTGGCTGGGCACACGCGTTCGCGTTCTGGGACCTGGCCCGGGGCAAGCGGCGCGGCTGGCAGCCATCCGGCTCCAGCGCCACCAAGCAGGATGGCAGGAGGCGCTTCTGGATCGGCGTCACCGTCTGGAGCGCGGGCAGTACCGCGGCGTGGGCGGGCCTGGCTCTGTGGCGCCTGATCACGCTGGATCCGTACAACATGCTGCTGATCCTCATTCTCGGCGTCTTCGAATTCGTGGTCGTCAGCCGGATCCTCATCCAGCCGCGCGTCGGCGCGGTACCGTGAGGGCTCCGGCGGCCGTCAGGTTCGCGATCGCGATGGCGCTGACTGCCGTGCTGGCGGGCTGCGGTGCGTTCGCCCCCATTGGCCAGAGCAAGCCGGGTGACGCCGGAACCAGCGGAGCCGGCTCCGCGGCCAGGACCAAGACCCCGGCCAGCCCGGTGTACGACATGTCTGGGCTGCTCGATCCGGCTTCTGGCAAGTTCCTCGGGGTTGAAGCCGACGGCGCGCCCGACTCGCTGGGCCCGGTCAACACCTTCGCCGCCGCCGCTCGTAAGCCCAACCTGATCGGCCAGTACATCGGCTGGAACACCTCGTTCGACGCCCAGGCGGCTACCAGGGCCTGGTCCTACGGGGCGCTCTACTACATGGCCTGGGAACCCTACGGGACTACCGTCGCGGCCATCGCCGCCGGCGACAGCAACGCATACATCACGAAGTTCGCCACCGCCGTGCGCGCGCTGAATCTGCCGGTCGCGATCAGCTTCGGTCACGAGATGAATGGCAACTGGTACCCGTGGGGCACCTCGGGCACCACGCCGGGCGAGTTTGTCGCGGCGTGGCGGCTCATCCACGGCTTGTTCACCGGGGTCGGCGCCACCAACGTCATCTGGATCTGGAATCCGAATGACATCTTTCCGGTGCCCCAGATCTCCCTCCAGCCGTACTGGCCCGGGAACGCGTATGTGAACTGGGTCGGCATCACCGGGTACTTCTCGGCCGGCGGACCGCAGAGCTTCGCAACCCTGTTCGGCCCGACCATGCGGGAAATCAGGCAGTTCACCTCCGAGCCGTTCATCATCGCCGAGACCTCCGTGGAGACCAGCACGGACGAGGTTTCCGCTGTGGACAGCCTGGTGCGCGGAGTCATCCGGCATCGGAGCGTCCTCGGCCTGATCTGGTTCAACTACGACAAGGCCGGCGTCGACTGGCGCATCCAGTCGCGACCGGCGCTGCGGGCCGCGTTCGACCACGAGCTCGCCGGGCTCCCACTCGTTGACCCGAGGCAATGAGCACACGGTCCCGGGATCCGGCACCCGCGAAAAAGCACGGGCAACCCAAGCGGCGTGACCCGACACCGCCGCGGATTCCGCGTCCCACGCACTGGCCCGGGGACGTCGAGACCGTCATGCTTCCCCCGGTCAAGCCGAAGCCGGATGCCGATGGGCGCGGCAAATCCGGAACCGCGGAGCTGGGCGAGCCGATCGCCGCTGACCGCCCGGCCGCAAGCACCCGGGTGCTCTTCCTGCCGCTGGGCAAGCACGGCCAGGCGGTGTCCCCGTTCGCCACGCCGAGTGCCCGCCGCACCTGGATCAGCCGCGCGGTGCTCGGCGCGATCTTGTGCCTGCAGGCGGCCATGTCGCTGCGGATGCACAACACCGCGTTCGAGGACGAGGCACTGTACCTGTACTCGGGGCACATGGAGATCGTCCACTGGCTGCATGACGTGTCCCAGCAAGGCAATTACGCCTCGTACTTCTCCGGCGCCCCGGTGCTCTACCCGGTACTGGGCGCTCTCGCGGACGCCGCCGGCGGGCTGGCCGCGGCGAGGCACGTCAGCCTGCTGGCCATGCTGGGGTGCACGGCCCTGCTCTACTCGATGAGCCGCCGGCTCTTCAACGAGCGGGTGGCCCTGTGCGCCGCTGCGCTGTTCTCGGTCACCGAGTCAGCGATCTTCCTTGGCAACTTCGCCACCTACGACGCCCCAGCGCTGTTCCTGCTCACGCTCGCCGCGTGGATCGTCGTGCGCACGGCGGGGCAGCGCTGGCCGGTGTACCTGCTCGCCGCGCCGCTGGCCGCGCTCGCGGTGGCCACCAAATACGCCGCGCTGCTGTTCGTGCCCACGATCGCGGCGCTCGCCGCCCTCGCGGCGCTGCCGTACCTGGGCCGCCGGGCGCTGCTGCGCCCGGCGGCGTTCGGGCTGGTGGTGGCCGCGCTGCTGGCCGGCGCGCTGCATCTGGCCGGCCGGGCCTACATTCAGGGCATCTCGTTCAGCACCACCGACCGCGCCTCAGGTACCACACCGACCTCGACGCTGCTGCATGAGAGCCTGCTGTGGGGCGGGCTGCCGTTCGCGGTCGCCGTGATCGGCGCGGTCGCGTACGCCCGCCGTCCGCGTACCGAGCCCGACGAGATCATCGCCGAGCCCGGCGGCACGCTCCGCCGCACCGCACTTGGCGTGGTGCTGGCGGGCACCGCGCTGCTGGCACCGGCCGAGCAGATCCACCTGCACACCTCGGTCTCACTGCAGAAGCACATCGGCTTCGGGCTGCTGTTCGCCGCGCCCATCGCCGGGGTCGGCCTGGTCCGGCTGATGGGCGATCATTTCCGCCGGGTACAGCTTGGCATCGCCGTGTGGGCCGTCGCACTGACCCTGGGCATGACCCAGGCCAGGGACCTGTACAGCGGCTGGACCAACTCCAGCCAGATGGTCCACGACATCGCGGTCGCCGCGCGACCCGGCGCGCACTACCTCGTGGAAGTGCCCGAGGTGCCGATTTACTACCTGATGGGGAACCCCGACGCCCAGCCCGACCAGTTCACGTCCACCTACAACATCGGCTACGCCGACAGCAAGGAGGGCAAGTTCCTGACCGGTGACGCGGGCTACGTGGCCGCGATCCAGGCCGGATATTTCCGGGTGGTTTCCTACAACTTCCAGACCACGCCCGCGGTGGACAAGGTGCTGGCGAGCACGCTGGAAGCCGACCCCTCTTACAAGCTTCAGGCGGTCATCCCCAGCGCCACAGACAGCGTCTTCCAGTACGTCTGGGTCTACACGGGGCCGCCAGCCCGCACGTCCGCGCGGCCTGCCGCTACCGCGCGTCGGTGATCACGGCGGCGCCGACGGTGGCGTTGGTGGCCTCGTCGATCAGGATCAGGCCGCCGGTCAGCCGGTTGCGGGTGTACGGGTCGCAGAACACCGGCTGGGTCAGCCGCAGCGTCACCCGCCCGATCTCGTTCAGCCGGAGTTCGGTCGCGGCCTCGTCCCGGTGCAGGGTGTTCACGTCGAGCCGGTAGTGCAGGTCGCGGACGATCGCCTTCACGGTCCGGGTGGTGTGCTTCACGATCAGCCGGCTGCGCGGGCTCAGCGACCGGGCGTCGGTCATCCAGCAGACCAGCGCCT
The DNA here is from genome assembly GCA_030041195.1 of Streptosporangiaceae bacterium. The sequence goes on from JASHOI010000234.1 coordinate 14,455, forward strand.
CGACATCCTGCGTGACCGGCGGCTGGTTGTGCGGCCGGCAGAACATGTCGCCGCGAGAGACGTCGAGATCACCGTCCAGCAGCAGCGTCACCGACATCGGCGGGAACGCCTCGGCCACGGCGCCGCGAGCCGTGTCGATCCGCGCGATCGTGGTGGTGAGCCCCGACGGGAGGTGCATCACCTCGTCGCCCGGCTTGAGCACGCCGCCCGCCACCTGGCCCGCGTAGCCGCGGTAGTCGTGCAGCTCCGGGTCGGTGGCCTGGTGCGGCCGGATCACGTACTGCACCGGGAACCGCACGTCGATGAGGTTGCGGTCCGAGGCGATGTGCACGTGCTCTAGGTGGTGCAGCAGCGACGGGCCGTCGTACCACGGCATGCTGGCCGATCGCTGCACCACGTTGTCGCCGTGCAGCGCGGAAATCGGGATAAACGTGAGGTCGCCGATCTCCAGCTTCGCCGCGAACGAGGTGAACTCCTCGGCGATCCGCTCGAACACCGCGGCGTCGTAGTCGACGAGGTCCATCTTGTTCACCGCGAGCACGAGGTGCGGCACCCGCAGCAGCGTGGCGAGGAACGCGTGCCGCCGGCTCTGCTCGGTCAGCCCGTTGCGCGCGTCGACCAGGACGATCGCCAGGTCGGCGGTTGACGCGCCGGTGACCATGTTCCTGGTGTACTGGATGTGACCGGGGGTGTCGGCGATGATGAACTTCCGCCGCGGCGTGGCGAAGTAGCGGTAGGCCACGTCGATCGTGATGCCCTGCTCGCGCTCGGCCCGCAGCCCGTCGGTCAGCAGGGCCAGGTTCGTGTACTCCTCGCCGCGCTCCTTGCTGGTGCGCTCGACCGCCGCGAGCTGGTCCTCGAAGATGGCCTTGGAGTCGAACAGCAGCCGCCCGATGAGCGTGCTCTTGCCGTCGTCCACCGAGCCCGCGGTCGCCAGGCGCAGCATGTCCACGTGCCGCTCCGGGTCGGCAAGGCTGGTCTGCGGGTTCGTCATCAGAAGTAGCCCTCTCGCTTGCGGTCTTCCATCGCCGCCTCGCTGGTGCGGTCGTCGGCGCGGGTCTGGCCGCGCTCGGTGATCCGGGTGGCCGCGATCTCGGTGATCACGTCGGAAATCGTCGCCGCCGTCGACTCGACCGCCCCGGTGCACGTCATGTCGCCGACCGTGCGGTAGCGGACGGTGGCGTCGAAGAGCGGCTCGTCGTCGCCCCGGGTCACGTATGAGCTGTCGGCCAGCAGGATGCCGTCACGCTCGAACACCTGGCGCTGGTGCGCGAAGTAGATGGACGGGATCTCGAGTTCCTCCCGCCAGATGTAGTGCCACACATCGAGCTCGGTCCAGTTGGACAGCGGGAACACCCGGATGTGCTCGCCACGGTGCAGCTTGGTGTTGTACAGGTTCCACAACTCGGGCCGCTGGTTCTTCGGGTCCCACTGCCCGAACTCGTCGCGGAAGGAGAGCATCCGCTCCTTCGCCCTGGCCTTCTCCTCGTCGCGCCGGGCGCCGCCGAACACCGCGTCGAACCGGTTCTCCTCGATCGCGTCCAGCAGCGTGGTGGTCTGCAGCCGGTTCCGGCTGGCCCAGCGGCCGGTCTCGTCCGCGACCCGGCCGGAGTCGATCGAGTCCTGCACCGACGCGACGATCAGCCGGGCCCCCGCCTGCTCCACCCGCCGGTCCCGGAACTCGAGCACCTCGGCGAAGTTGTGCCCGGTGTCCACGTGCATCACCGGGAACGGGAGCCGGGCGGGCCAGAACGCGCGCTCGGCCAGGGCCAGCATCACGATCGAGTCCTTGCCGCCGGAGAACAGCAGCACCGGCCGCTCGAACTCGGCGGCCACCTCGCGGATGACGTGGATCGACTCGGACTCGAGCATGTCGAGCTGGGATAGCTGGTAGTCGGAACGCGGTGGCGTGGCCATCGGGAGGACTCCAAAAGGGTGGTGGCGAGGGCTAGCGAACCGAGCTGATCGCTTCGAGAAGCGGGTCAGCGAGCGCGGCCTGGCAGATCAGGATATCCGGCAGCGACGGCCTCTCTTGGTTGTACGAAAGCCCGGAGCCGTCAATCCTAGACGCGTGCAGCCCGGCCGCGACCGCGACCGCGACCGGGGCTGCCGAATCCCACTCGTACTGCCCGCCGCTGTGCACGTACGCGTCGGCGTCCCCGCAGATCACCGCCGCGGCCTTGGCGCCGGCCGAGCCCAGCGGCACGAGCTCGGCGCCGAGCTTGCCGGCCAGCCGCGTGACGAACTCCGGCGGCCTGGTGCGACTGACCACGAGGCGTAGCGTTCCGGCGGTCGGTGCGGGAGGCGGCGCCGGCGGGTTAGCGGTGGACAGCACCTTGTCCTGCGCCGGGAGCGCCACCGCGCCGGCGGTCAGCGCCCCGCGCTGCCACAGCGCGACGTGCACCGCCCAGTCCGTGCGCCCGGGCTCGCCGAACTCCCGCGTCCCGTCGAGCGGGTCCACGATCCAGACCCGGCTGGCCGAGAGCCGGGCCCGATCGTCGGCACCCTCCTCGGACAGCACCGCGTCGCCGGGCCGCTGCCGGGCCAGCTCGGCGGCGAGGAACTCGTGCGAGCTCCGGTCGCCGGCCGCCCGGAGGTCATCGGGGCCGCCGCCGGCCGCGCGCAGGGCCAGCAGCCGGCGCCCCGCCTCCGCGGCCAGGTCGGCGGCGAGTCGGTCATCGTCAGAAATCATTTTCAGGGGCCTTTACGCTACGTCTCTGCCGACTGGGGTGCGCCATGGAACTCGTTCTGCGCCGCGGCCAGACCCCGCTGCATCAGCACCTCCACCGCGTCGGCGGAGCGTTCGAGCACATCGGGCAGTGCTTCCCGCTCTGCCGCGGAGAAATCGTGCAGCACGAAATCCGCCGGGTCCATCCGCCCGGGCGGACGGCCGATACCCACGCGAACCCGCAGGTAGTCGCGCGTGCCGAGGGCGGCGCTCACCGACCGCAGGCCGTTGTGCCCGTTGTCTCCGCCGCCCTGTTTGAGCCTGATCGCGCCGAACGGTATGTCCAACTCGTCGTGAATCACGATGATGCGCCCCGCCGGGATCTTGTAGAACGTCCGGAGCGCGGCCACCGGCCCGCCGGACAGGTTCATGAACGTCTGCGGCTTCGCGAGCGTGACCGGGCGGGAGGCGAGCCGGCCGACGGCGACCCGCGCCCGGGACCGGTCCCGCCGCAGCGGCGCGCCCATCCGGTCGGCGAGCACGTCGGCCACCATGAACCCGCAGTTGTGCCGGTTGCGCGCGTACTCGCTGCCCGGGTTGCCGAGCCCCGCTATCAGCCAACGCTCGGTGCTGGCCTCGCCCATGCCATGACCGGATCAGGTCGCCCAGGTTCAGGACGACTGGTCGTCGGGAGCCTCGGCCGCGGGCTGCGCAGCCTCGGCGGCAGGTGCGGCGGCGGGAGCGGCAGGCGGTGCCTCGGGGGCCTCGACCTCCTCGCCCTCCGGCACGCCGAGCTCGGCCTCGAGCTGCTCGGCGGTCGGCGCGGCGATCACGTGCAGCACCAGGATGTCGGGCTCGACCGCGAGCGTCACGCCGCTCGGCAGCGTGAGGTCCCCGGCGTGCACGGAGGCGCCGATGGCCATGCCGTCGACGTTGACCTCGATCCCCGGCGGGATGTTCGTGGCCTCGGCCTCCACCGCGATCTGGACAAGCTGCTGGTCGAGCAGCCCGTCCGGGGCCACCTCGCCGGCCACCGTGACTGGGACGTCGACGGTGACCTTCTCGCCGCGCCTGACCATGATCAGGTCGACGTGCTCGACGGAGCCCTTGATCGCGTCCCGCTGGACCGCCTTGGGCAGCGCGAGCTGGCTGCCGCCGGGCAGACCCTCGAGCCGGATCAGCACGTTCGCCGTGCGCAGCGCCAGCAGCACGTCGTGACCGGGCAGGCTGACATGCCGCGGGTCGCTTCCGTGGCCGTACAGCACCGCGGGAACCCGGCCGGCGCGCCGCTCCCTGCGGGCCGGGCCCTTGCCGAACTCGGTGCGCGGCTGAGCGGCGATACGTACCTCAGGCACGGTGGTACTCCTCCAGACGACAGATTGCTCTGAGAGTTTAGCCGAGAACCGGTGTGGCCGTGCGCGCCGCTCAGCGTGCGGCTCCGGCCAGGTGGCGCATGTTGCGCAGGGCCACGGCCATGATCGTATTGGTCGGGTTGTGCGCGCCCGAGGTGACGAACACCGAGCCGTCAGCGGCGTAGACGTTGTCCAGCCCGTGCACCCGCCCGTAGCCGTCGGTGACGCTGGCCGCCGGGTCCGCGCCCATCATCATGCCGCCCATGACGTGGCTCCCGGTCGGCAGCCCGCCGCTGTTGAGCGTGCTCGGCACCGCGAGGGCCGTGCCGGCTCCAGCGCCGGTCATGATCCTCTTCAGCACCGGGGTGTAGAACTGCTGCGCGACCTGCTCATATTTGCCGGTGCTCCACGTGACCTGGGCCACCGGCAGGCCGAAAACGTCCGTCACCGTGGGGTCGAGGGTGACCGTGTGGTCGAGGTACGGCAGTTCCTCGCCGACCAGCGAACAGCCGGCCAGCCGGTCCCGCAGGATCGAGGACCGCATGAGCTGCTTGAACTCGGTGCCGAACGGCCTGGATGGGCGCACGAGGCTGAGCAGGGTCTGGTAGGACCGCGCCTCGCTGATCGGGTCCTGGCTGCCGCCGAACTCCATGATCCCGCCGCGGATGTAGGGCAGCCCGTTGGCCTTGGCGAACGACCGTGCACCGGGAAAGTCGGGGTCGGCCGCGTCCTCGGCGCACTGCGTGGTGGACCGGCCGCGGTGGGCGTGCATCCGCTCGTCCATAAAGATCGCGGTGCCCTCCAGGAACGAGTGCAGCATCAGGCGCCGGCCGAGCTTGCCGCTGGCGTCGGGGAACTCCGACAGCAGCGCCAGCCGCACGGTCTCGATCGCGGACGCCGCCATCACCACGACTTCGGCGCTCTCCGCGCCGGTCACCGGGCCATCCTCGGTCATCCGCACCCACCGGACCCCGGTCGCGCGCGAGCCGGCCAGCTCGACCTTGGTGACCATGGTCTGCGGAACCAGCGACACCCGGCCGGTACGCAACGCCCGGCGCAACGGGATCAGCGCGCCCGGCCTGGCCACCACCGGGCAGCCGTAGTTGCTGCAGAACCCGCAGTCGTTGCACGCATGCTGGCCGTTGTAGGGCTCGGAATTGATGGCCATGGGGAACGGGAACGGGTGCAGGCCGGCCGCCGCGGCGCCCGCGGCCAGGGTCAGCGACGCGAGCTGCTGCGGGCCCGGCGCCATCGGGAACTGCCCGGCGCGCGGCGCGTGGGAGAGCACGATGCCGGGGATGGCCCGCGCGTCACCCTGCACCCCGATCAGGCGTTCCACCTCGTCGTAGTAGGGCGCGATGTCGGAGTAGCGCAGCGGCCAGTCGGCCAGGTCCGCGCCGGGCACCGGGCCGAGGGCCGAAAGCTGCTCGAAGTCGATGTCCCAGAACCTGGGCACCTTCGCGTCCCAGTGCACGGTCCCGCCGCCGACGAGTTGCGGGAGTTCGTCCACCGCGCCGGTGTGCTGCACGGCGGGCGCGCCAACCGGCCGCCAGGTGCGCGGGAACACCAGCGGATCCGGGCCGGCGAAGTGGCGCACGTTCATCTTGAGGTCGTCGTTGGAGAACAGCGTCCGCAGCTGGCCGTCGCCCTCCAGGTCGGCGAAGTAGTTGGGGCCCTTCTCGAACACCACGACCTGCCACCCGGCCATCGCGAGTTCCATCGCTGCGATCGACCCGCCGACCCCGCTGCCGACCACCACTGCCTTGCGCACGGTCACAGCTCGCCGAGGAACTTCAGCGCGTCGGCCACCACGCCGCCGTCGCCGAGCGGATCGCGCCCGTCCGAGAGCTCGACTTCATCGGCGGTATAGCCGCGCGGCTGAACGTCGCCGGGGTAGCGGATGTCCTTCCAGCCGGCCAGGCCGCGGTTTCCGCCATACTCGGGGTTCGCGTACAGGCCCTCGATCGTGTGCCCGAACAGCAGCGACCGGAACTCCTCCATGGCCTCCGCGGCGAGGATCCGGTCCTGATCCGCGGGGGCCGCGGTCGCGAAATCCCCGCCCGCGAGGCTGTCCAGGGCCGCGATGCCCTGCCGGTACTGCCGCCGCCACCCGGTGAGGCGCCGCTGCCACGCGATCCGCGCGACAGGATCGAGCGGGATGAACGACGCCATGTGGTCCGGGCCGGACGCGTGCCGGTTGCTCCACGGGCCGCCCGCGAAGATCGTCGGAGCGGTCCCGCCCAGCGTGCCGAGCGCCGCCAGCATGAGGTCGATGTAGCCGGTGACGTTGGCCTCGCGCGCACCGGGGTGGCCCGCCTCCGCGGGGTCGTCCCGCGGGCCTGGGGCGATACGCGCGGCGGCGGCCTCCACGACCGCAGCCTCATGACTGCTGAAGAACCGCCACCGCATGAACCCCTCCCTCGCCCTGGCCGCTTCCCCCCTTGGCCGGATGCCGCGCGGCGGGCCACGGGAGCGGTGACGGCTGCGACATAGCTATCTTGCTGCGCGAAGCCGGGCGGGACAATCCATACCAGGTCAGCGGCGCCCGGCAATCTGTCGAAACCCTGCGATCTTCTCGTCTCCAGGCAGCCCCGAGCTGGGCGATTCGGTGGGTATGCCGGTCACGCCGGTGGGCGGGGCCCGCGGCCTCCGCCCACCAGATCGCCGGGAGGGTCAGCGGCCCTCACCGCAGGGTCGTCACGCGTCCCACGGGCCGGACGGGTCGGTATCCGGCGTGACCGGAGTGACTGGCGTGACCGGAGTGACCGGCGGCACGGGAGGCGGCGGATCGTCTGTGGCCGCGTCCCACGGGCCGGTGAACGTCGGGTCCAGCTCGTCGTCCGCGTCCGCGTCCCACGGGCCGGACGGATCGACGGGCGGGTCCGGCTGGACGGTGTCGTCCTGGCTGAGGTTGGTGTCTGTCATCGTTGTTCCCCTCGTGACTGGCTCGTTCGTGACCTGCTCGGCTGAGCAGGGACCCCGGAACGATTCAGTGGTTATGACGATCGTGATCGTAATGGATTTTCGACCCAAGCATCCCAGAAATGGCGTTATTTTCCGGATTGGATCTGGTCTGCCGCCAGGCGATCTTTAGAAGCCGTTAGATCCCGCTTCTTCCAGTCTCTCGAGCTCGGCGCTGAGATCAGCCGCCTCCTTATCGTCCCCCAGGCCCCGGTAAAGGGTGAGGGCACGGCCCCAGGTGCCGCGGGCCTCGGCGACCCGTCCGGCGCGCGCGTGGGCGACGCCGATGTGGCGCAGGTCCTGCGCCTCGCCAGATCTGTCGCCGACGGAACGATGGATGATCAGTGCCTGCTCGAGCAGGCTCGCCGCCTCCGCGGACTGCCCGAGATCGAGGTTGGCCCGGCCGAGGTTGTACAGCGCATAGCCCTCCATCCGCGTCGAGCCGATCTCGCGCACGACGGCCAGCGCTTCCTGCGACCGGGCGATCGCCTCTTCGTGACGGCCCAGTTCCAGGTACGCCTCGCCCAGATTGCACAGCGCCACGCCCTCGCCGTAGCGCCGGCCCACCTGCCGCTGCAGTTCGAGCGCGTCGAGCAGCGCCGTCACCGCCTCCTCGTACCGCTCGAGGAACCGGTAGCTGAACGCGAGATTGTTCGCGGCCTGGGCCTGGCCCCGCTGGTCGCCGATGGCCCGGTAGATCGCGAGCGCCCGCTCGAAATAGCCGACGGCATCGTCCGCGTGCTGCTCGCTGTTCAGCATGCCGAGGTTGTTCAGCACCCACGCCTCGCCCTTCTGGTCCCCCAGCCGCTGGGCGCTGGACAGCGCGACCCGGTGCGTGGTCATCCAGTCCGCGCGGTACCCGTGCAGCATGAAGAAATACATCGCGGTGACCGGAAGCTTCCAGGCGACGTCGTGCCTGCCGCGGGCCGCGGCCTCGATGGTCGCGGCGACCAGGTTGGCGCGCTCCATCTCGTACCAGCCGAGTGCCTGCTCGGTGGTGCCGAACGCCAGCGGCTCGGCGCCCGGCGCCGGGGGTGTCAGCGGCACCCGCTCCGCGTGCGGCTGGACCACGCCGGCCGCGGCGGCCGCCGTGTGCAGGTACCAGTCCAGGACCCGGTTGATCGCGTCGTCGATGACCTGGCCCGGTTCCTCTGCACGCGACCGCTCGACCGCGTAGGCACGAAGCAGATCATGGAAGGCATACCGGTCCGGGGCGGGCGACTCCAGCAGGTTCGCGTCGACCAGGACCTCCAGGGCATCGGTCACCGGCTCCTCCGGCTCCCCGACGAGGGCGGCCGCCGCGCGCAGCCCGATCGAAGGCCCCGGCCAGACTCCGAGCATCTGGAAAACGTGCGCCGGGTCCACGCCTCCGCCTGCCGCCCGCGGCAGGGAGTCGAAGCTGACCTGGAAGCAAGCCCGCACGGCCAGGTCACCCGTTGTCAGCTCGTCGATCCGGCGCTGCTGGTCGGCCAGGCGATCGGCCAGCGTCCGGACGCTCCAGCCGCGGCGGGCGGCCAGCCGCGCGCCCGCGATCCTGATCGCCAGCGGCAGGCCAGCGCACATGCCGAGCACGTCGCGCACCGCGTCCGGCTCCGCGTCGGCGCGCTCGGGACCGATGATGCGGGTGAACAGCTCGGCCGCCTCGGCGTCGTCGAGCCCGTCGAGGTCGATCAGCCGGCTCCCGACCAGGTCGGAGCGCCGGTGCCGGGAGGTGACGATCACGGCGCACGAGCCGGTGCCCGGCAGCAGCGGCCGGACCTGGGCGGCGTCCCTCGCGTCGTCCAGCACGATCAGCATCCGCCGCTCGGCGAGCCGGGTGCGGTACATCGCGGCGCGCTCCTCGGCGTCGGCGGGCACGCGGGTCGCGTCCACCCCGAGATCCCGCAGGAACCTGGCGAGCACGTCGTCGGTGGGCACCGGCTGCTCGCTCCCGCCGCGCAGGCTGACGTAGAGCTGCCCGTCGGGAAACTCGCGCCGCAGCCCGTGCGCGGCGTGGATCGCGAGCGCGGTCTTGCCCAGGCCCGGCGCGCCCGCGACCACGGCGACCGCCACCGCGGGGTTCTCCCGGCGCCTCGCCTCCGACACCGCGGCCCGCAGCTGTTCCAGGTGTGCCTCACGGCCGGTGAAGTCCGCCACGTCGGCCGGGAGCTGGGCCGGCGCCCGCCGCGACGACGGACCCGGTCCCGTCCTGCGGGCAGCCGCGTCGGCCGGCTCCCTGGCGGGCGGAACCGAGACCTGGACCGCGCCCGCCGCCGCGGGCTCGCGCCGAGCGACCGGAGCGGCGGGAACAGCCGGAGCAGCCGGAGTAGCGGCGTCGGCGGCGAGCAGTGCCTGGTACAGGCGCTGCAGTTCCGGCCCGGGATCGACGCCGAGTTCATCGGAGATCACCTCACGGGCCTGCCCGTACGCCGCCAGCGCCTCGGCGTGCCGCCCCGCGCCGTCCAGCGCCCTGATCAGCAGCGCCCACAGCCCCTCCCGGAGCGGCTGGTCGGACAGCAGCCTGCGCAGCTCCGGCACCAGCTGGGCATGCAGGCCGCAGCCCATGTCGGCCTCGATCCGCAGCTCCAGGGCGGTCAGCCGGGATTCCTCGAGCCGGTCGGATTCGGCCGTGACCAGCGCGGACGACGGCACGTCGGCGAGCGCCCTGCCGCGCCACAACCCGAGTGCCTCGGCGAGCGCCTCGGCGGCGCGGCGCGGGTCGCCGTCGGCCAGGGCCTTCCTGCCCTGCCCGGCCAGCGTCTCGAAGCTCTCCGCGTCCAAGTCGCCGGCCTGCAGCAGGAGCCGGTACCCGGGAGCCCGGGTGGTCAGCACGCGCCCCTCGGGGTCGCCGAGGACCCGGCGAAGCCGAAGCACGTACACGCTCACCAGGTTCGCCGCGCGATCTGGCGGGTCGTCGCCCCACAGCTCGGCGATCAGCCGGTCGGTGGAGACCGCCTGGCCCTGGTTCAGCAGCAGCGCACCAAGCAGCGCGCGCCACTTGGGCGCTCCGATGCCGCTCCAGTCCTGGCCGGTCCAGACCTCGAGCGGTCCGAGTATCCGAAACCGCACCCTGCCGCCCCGTCCGGGCCCGCCATTCCCGCCATTTCGCTGGGCCCATCCGTGTACCGGCCATCGGCCGGGATAACCGAATACCTCAATTATCCCTTAAACGCGACGTAACGCCACGCCGGCACGCTGGCGCTTGTCCGTGAGCGCGCGGTCACGGATAAGCATGGCATTCGCCGGCCGGGCCGTTTCAGCGGATCGGAACCGCCGGCGGCCGCCAGTGCCCGGCTCGGGATAGGCACTCGGAGCGGCGGCCCGAGTCTGCGGCTCGGGACAAGCACGCCGACGGCGCCGGTGCCCGGCGCGGCCACCCCGGCAGACGCAATCGGTACTTAACAGGGACGCAAGGCCGGGCGGTCATTCTTCCAATGACAGCGCTGCTCCTGCTCTCGCCGGCCGCCGGAATCTCCTCCTCCTGTGGCCGGCGGGAAACGGAACCGCAGCGTTCGTGTCCTCGGACAACCAGCGGGGGCGCCGTCCGAGGGCGATAAAGCTGGTGGTCGCTGGCCTCCCTTCGAGGTTGGGGGGCGGGGCCAGCGGTCACCTCCAGCTCACGCTCCTTGCGCCGCCATCAAGACCGCGGGCGGCAGCGCTCAGCTCTGGCCGTCGAACAGGCTGGTCACCGATCCGTCGCTGAACACCTCGCTGATCGCCCTGGCGATCAGCGGCGCGATCGAGAGCACGGTGAGCTTGTCGAACAGCTTCTCATTCATGATCGGCAGCGTGTTGCTGACGATCACCTCGCTGATCCTCGAGTTCTTCAGCAGGTCGACCGCGGGCCCGGACAGCACTCCGTGCGTGGCGGTGACGATCACCTGCGCCGCGCCCTGCTCGAACAGCGCATCGGCGGCGTTCACGATCGTGGCGCCGGTGTCGATCATGTCATCCACGATGATGCAGGTCCGCCCCTCCACCTGGCCGACCACCTCGAGAATCTTCACCTGGTTGGCGACATCGGGGTCGCGCCGCTTGTGGATGATCGCCAGCGGGCAGCTGAGCCGGTCGGTCCACCGCTCGCAGACGCGCACCCGCCCGGCGTCCGGTGCCACGACGGTGACCTGGCTAAGGTCCAGCTTGTCCTCGACGTAGGAGGCGAGGATCGGCAGCGCGAACAGGTGGTCGACCGGACCGTCGAAGAAGCCCTGGATCTGCGCGGTGTGCAAGTCCACGGCCATGATCCGGTCCGCGCCCGCGGTGAGGAAGAGGTCGGCCATGAGCCGGGCCGAGATCGGCTCCCGGCCGCGGCTCTTCTTGTCCTGGCGCGCGTAGCCGAAGAACGGGGCAACCACCGTGATCCGCTTGGCCGACGCGCGCTTGAGCGCGTCCACCATGATCAGCTGCTCCATGATCCACTGATTGATCGGCGCGGTGTGGCTCTGCAGCACGAACGCATCGCATCCGCGCACGGACTCCAGGAACCGGACGAAGATCTCTCCGTTGGCGAAGTCGTACAGGGTCGTGGGCGTGGGATCGACGCCCAGGCAGGCGGCTATCTGGTCGGTCAGCTCTGGATGGGAACGTCCGGAAAGCAGCAGCAGCTTCTTCTGGTTCGGGGCGGTAATACCGGTCACTGATCCGGCCCTCTCACTAATCGCGTCCCCCGCTCAGGTGCGCAAACGGGCCGACGGTCACGCCGGCTCCGATCATCGCTGATTCGCAGACCGAGGTGACCACGGTGGCGCCAGCGCCGACCGTGGTGTCCCGCAGCATGCACCCCGGCCCGATCCGGGCCCCGGCCGCGACCGTGGTGCTGCCTTCCAGCTGGGTAGACGGGCCGATGTAGACGCCGGGCTCGAGCGTGACGTCCACATCGATCCAGGTGCTCGCGGGGTCGACGATCGTCACCCCGGCCCGCATCCAGTCGCCGAGCAGCCGCTCGTTCAGCACCCGGCGCGCCCAGGCGAGCTGCGCCTGGTCGTTCACGCCCAGGACCTCCTGAGGATCGGCGCACGCGGCCGTCGCCACCGGGTACCCGTCGCCGCGCAGGATCGACACGACGTCGGTGAGGTATTCCTCGCCCTTCGCGTTGTCGGTCGGCACCCGCTTCACGGTGTCGGCCAGCAGATCCCCGTCGAACGCGTACATGCCGGAGTTGATCTCGGTGATCGCGCGCTGCTGCGGGCTGGCGTCGGCTTCCTCGACGATGCCGGTGAACGCGCCGCCGGAGTCCCTGATGATCCGGCCGTAACCCTTCGGCTCGTCCAGCCGCGCGGTGAGCACGGTGACCGCGGCTTCCTGCGTCCGGTGCGCCGCGACCAGGTCGCTCAGCGTGCTGCCGCGCAGCAGCGGGGTGTCGGCGTAGGTCACGACCACGGTGCCGTGGATCAGGCCGAGGGCCTCGATCACCACGCGCACCGCATGACCGGTGCCGCCGCGCCGGTCCTGGACGACGATCTCGGCTTCGGACGCGTGCTCGGCCAGGTGGGCGGTGACCTTGTCCCGGCCGTGCCCCGTCACAACGATCAGCCGGCCCGGATCAAGCTCCCGGGACGCGGCTATGACATGGCCGAGCATGCTCCGGCCGCACACCTGGTTCAGAACCTTGGGCGTCTGGTTCTTCATTCGGGTGCCCTCACCCGCCGCAAGGATGATCACGGCGGCCGGACCGCTGAGGCTCACTCGAGTCGGCTCCTCGGTATCGCTGCAGGCACCCGGCCTGATAGCCGCTGGTGCCTTCCCCCTGGGACAGTTCACGCTCCCGACTCTCGCAGGATACCGCCAGGCCGCCCGGCACGGCCCGGCATGGGCTCATCTGTGTGCTCTGCCGCCTTCCCGCCGACATCCGCTGGCAGAGCTGGGCAATCCGCACTCGGCGTCGGCCTCCGCCATCGCCATTTTGTCAGAGGCTAGATTTAATATTCGAATATGATCAAAAAAGCTGCATTCATTCAGTTACGAGAGCAGGCCATTGCACTCCGCCGCGCCGGCAAGTCGCGCCGCGAGATCAAAGAACTGCTGGCCATCACCAGCAACTGGACCTTGAACGAGGCGCTGCGGGGCGAGCCGCCCCAGCCGTGGACCTGGCGCCCCAACGCCAAGGACGACCTCCGGGCCAGGGCCAGGGACCTGCGCGAACAGGGCCTTGACTACGAGGAAATCGTCGCCGAACTCGGGGTATCCAAGAGCTCCGTCTCACTTTGGGTCAGGGACCTGCCCCGCCCGGCGGGCCTGAGCTACGAGGAATGCCGCAAGCGGTCCGCCGAGGGCGCCCGACGGTACTGGGCTGCCAAAGGCCCCCTCCGCGAGGCCGAGCGGCAGGCCGTCTCTGCTGCGGCGGCAGCCCAAATCGGCCGCCTCAACGAGCGCGAGATCCTGATCGCGGGGGCGATCGCCTACTGGTGCGAAGGTGTTAAGAACAAGCCGTATCGCCGCCATGACCGAGTGAACTTCATCAACAGTGACCCCATGCTGATCCGGTTCTTCATGAAGTTCCTGACTGCCGCTGGCGTCGGACTCGACCATCTGATCTTCCGTGTCTACATCCACGAAGACGCCGATGCCGAAGCGGCTCAACAATTCTGGCTTGGCATAACCAAAGCTCACCCAGCTCAGTTCCGACACCCGACACTCAAGCGGCACAACCCGAAGACGGTGCGGAAGAACACCGGCAGCGACTACCACGGCTGCCTGCGGGTCGACGTCCGGCGCAGCAGCGGCCTGTACCGGCAGATTGAGGGCTGGGCCGCAGCCGCCATGGCAGGAACTGCGGCTTGGGACGAATCCGCCACGAGGAGACCTCAAGCCTCGGCCTGACTGTCGGTATCGTGGATCTGCATCTTGCGGCAGGCTGAGGTCTGTCGCGTCGCTCCGGCGTGGGGTAATTGGCAACCCACCGGTCCTTGGAACCGGGCACTGCTGGTTCGAATCCAGCCGCCGGAACCACCCGGTTCGCGTGACCCGAGGCGCGGACACTTGGACCGCGGATCATGATCAAGTCCGGCAGGTGCCTGCCGGTCAATGATTCGTCGCTCTACGTTAAAGTACGCTGACGTCTGGTATACGGGCGCCGCAGAGTCGGCCAGCTGATCCATGCCGGACAGTTGAATAGCCCCGCAAGCCATGATCAGATCCGCATATTGATCGCCTGCGAGGCCAGCGGCCGCATGAACGCCCCGGATCCGGGTAAGGCGGTCGGACGTCGAGCCACCTCCGGGCGTGAGCTTTACCACAAGTTCAGAAAAATGTTGGCCCAGGGACTTGCACAACCTACGGTAGCGTAGCTTACGGTTACGTAAGCGTATTTGCATTGCCCCAGACCCGGTATGTGCGGAGCGCTCAGCAACTGGCCGCAACCTCCAACCGCCGAGCGAGGACTCCATGGCCACTTCCGCAGACACCACCGCGGCAACTTCCGCAGACACCACTGCGGCAGCCGTCACCACCCTGGCACCGCCGCAGCCGCCCGAGGCGGCGCCCATCGCAGCATCCAGCGCAGCTCCCACCGAGCGGCCGGCCACCCTGCCGGAAATCGAACCGGAGCCGAGCGGCACCCTCGAGCGAATCCTCGTCGGCGTGTTCGTCGGCGTGCCGATGCTCGCCCTCCTCGCGGCCGCCCCGCTGGCCTGGGGGTGGGGCCTCACCTGGCACGCCGTCGTGATCGCGGTGGTGTTCTACGAGATCTCCGGGCTCGGCATCAGCATGGGCTTCCATCGCTACTTCACCCACGGGTCGTTCAAGGCAAACCGCCCGTTCAAGATCGCGCTCGCCGTGGCCGGCACGCTGGCGCTCGAGGGGCCGCTGCTCACCTGGGTGGCCGACCATCGCAGGCATCACAAGTACAGCGACCGCGAGGGCGACCCGCACTCGCCGTGGCGGTATGGCACCGACTGGAAGGCGCTGACCAAGGGACTGGGCTACGCCCACATGGGCTGGATGTTCGACCCCAACAAGACCTCGCAGGAAAAGTTCTGCCCGGACTGGCTGGCCGACGACGACATCCGGAAGATCTCCAAGTCGTTCCCGCCGCTGGTCGCGGTGTCGCTGCTGGCGCCCGCGCTGATCGGCGGGCTGTGGTCGATGTCGTGGCAGGGCGCGCTGATCGCGTTCTTCTGGGCCAGCCTGGTGAGGGTCGCCTTCCTGCACCACGTGACCTGGTCGATCAACTCGATCTGCCACACGTTCGGCAAGGAAGAGTTCGAGGTCAGGGACAAGTCGCGGAACGTGAACTGGCTGGCGATCCTGTCGTTCGGCGAGTCCTGGCACAACCTGCACCACGCCGACCCGACCTGCGCCAGGCACGGGGTGCTGCGCGGGCAGATCGACATCGCCGCCCGGCTGATCTGGGTGGCCGAGAAGCTCGGCTGGGTCTACGACGTCCGCTGGCCGGACGAGGCCCGGCTGACCGGCAAGCAGACCGGCAGATCCAGGAAGCTGGGCTCGATGACCAAGCGGGCCGTGACCCGCGCCGTTGGCTGACCAGCCGGCCGGTTGACATGATGGGGCCGTGACTAGCCAGCCCCCCTCCGGGTCGGGTCGCAGGAGAATGACCGGCAAGGAGCGCCGCGAGCAGCTACTTGACATCGGCCGTCGGCTGTTCGCCGAGCGCGGCCTGGACGGGACGTCGATCGAGGAGATCGCCGCCAGGGCCGACGTCTCCAAGCCCGTCGTCTACGAGCACTTCGGCGGGAAGGAAGGGCTGTATGCGGTCGTGGTCGACCGCGAGGTCGAGCGGTTCATCGCGATGGCGACCCGGCTGCTCGGCGGCGAGGACACCATGCCCAAGTTCGAGGTCGCGGCCGTCGAACTGCTCAGGTACATCGAGGACAACTCGGACGGCTTCCGGATCCTGGTGCGCGACTCGAGCCCGTCGTCCGGGTCCGGAACCTTCGCCAGCCTGATCAGCGACATCGCCAGCCAGGTCGAGTACATCCTCGGCGACGTGCTCAAGGAGCGGGGCTACGACCCGAAGCTCGCTCCGCTGTACGCGCAGATGCTCGTCGGGATGGTCGTGTTCACCGGCCAGTGGTGGCTGGATGCGCGCAAGCCGGAACTCGAGGAGGTTGCCGCGCACCTGGTGAACCTGGCCTGGAACGGGCTTTCCGAGCTGGATCCCAAGCCCCAGCTGTCCCCGGAGGCCACGCGGCGGCTGCGCGAGAGCGAGAACGGCGCCCAGCCAGAAAATCTTGACGTCAAGAGATAGACTGGCGGGATGGGGCCAGGACCGCGGGAGCCGCACGGCGAGGGTGACCTGCGGGACGAGGTCGACGAGCTGGTCGCGCGCTGGCGGACCGAGCGCCCGGACCTCGATGTCGAGCCGCTGCAGGTGCTCAGCCGGGTGTCCCGGCTGGCCAAGCACCTGGACCGGGCGCGAACGGCGGCGTTCGCCTCGCACGGCCTGCAGGCCTGGGAGTTCGACGTCCTTTCCGCGCTGCGCAGGCAGGGCCCGCCCTACCAGCTCAGCCCGGGCGCGCTGCTGCACGCCACGCTGGTGACCTCGGGCACGATGACGAACCGGATCGACCGCCTGGCCGAGGCCGGGCTCGTGAGCAGGCAGCCCGACCCGCAAGATAAGCGCGGCGTGCTGGTGACGCTGACCGCGCCCGGCCGGGCCGCGGTGGACGCGGCCCTCGAGGACCTGCTGCGCAGCGAGCGCGAGCTGCTGACCGGCCTCGATCGCGCTCAGCGGCGCGAGCTCGCGGCGCTGCTGCGGATCCTGCTCGCGCCGTTCGACGCGGGCCGGTCCGCCGACGCTCCCCGCTCATGACCACCACCCTGAACGGGTAGCCCGTGCCCGGTCCGGCCCACCCCGCGCGATGAGCTAGCTCACGTCCAGCACGGCCTTTCCGTTGATACGGCGGGCGAACAGCGCTTCGGCCGCTGCCGGCGCGTTCTGCCACCCGCCGCGCCATCCGATCTGCGGATCGAGGCTGCCGTCGGCCAGCAACGTGAGCAGATAGGAAAGGTCCGGGCCGAGGCGGTCGCCGACGAAGAAGGCGTTGAGCCGTCCCTGGCTCATTTTGTGCCGTGTCTCCAGCGAGATCGGCTGGCCGGACGCGCTGCCGATCCACTGGGCGACAGCACCCGGAGCCAGCAGCGCGAACGCCTCGGCGAGCTGCGGCCCGGCCACGTTGTCCAGGATCCCGTGCAGCGGCGCCTCGACCCCGTCCAGCCCGGTGACCACCTGCCGTGCGCCGAGGCTGGTCAGGCCGGCGGCCCGCGCCGGGCTGCCAACGGACGCGATGACGTGGGCGCCGGCCCGCGCCGCGAGCTGCACGGCGAAGCGTCCCACGCCCCCGGATGCCCCGGTGATCAGCACCCGGCGGCCGACGATCCCGCCGAGATCCCGCAGCGCCCGCAGCGCGGTCACCGCGGCGACCGGGAGCGTGCTCGCAGCTCCCAGTTCCACGGATCCGGGGACGACCGCGAGCTCGGCCACGTCCGCCGCTCGCAGCCTGCCCCAGCCCCCGCCCCACCCGAAGGTCACCACCCGGGCACCGGCCGGTGGCCCGGAGCCGTCGGCGGCGGCGCGAACGACGATCCCGGCCGAGTCCCAGCCGGGCACCGCGCCCGGTGCGTTGCTGGCGATGTTGCGCAGCTCGCCGTAGTTCAGCGAGATCGCGTCGTTCTGCACCAGCACCTGGCCCGGGCCGGGCACGGGATCTGGGGCGTCGCCAAGCCTGAGCCCGTGCGGCGCTGACGGATCGTAGACGAGGGACCGCACGGGGGATCGTCCTTTCTCTGGACCCTGGGCAAGGCGACGTTATCCCGGGCAGGCCATTGCCGCCTCCGCTGTTTCCCGCCCCTCGCCCACCCCGCGCCCCCGGCACGCGGCCAGCCCGTCGTCCACCGTCATTGTGGCATCGCTCAGCTCGCGATCGGCCCGCTTCACTCGGGCCGTGGTGGCCGGGTGAGAAGCAGGTAGAGAATCAGCGAGTAGCAGGCAACGGCGCCGAACGCGAGCAGGGCCATGATCAGCGAACTGCTGTTGTTCTGGAAGTCCACGAAGCTCGCACCCTTGAAGCCGGCCTCGATCACCAGCAGCCCGGCGATCACCGACAGGGCACCGATAATCCAGCTCCGCAGCCGCACGGCGTAGACGGCGACGCCAATCACCAGCACGACGAGCGTGAGCCCGAGCGTGGCGTGGAAGACCAGCATGGGCGCGCCATGGGCGACCGCCCACGCGATGCTGTGCGCCGAGCCGCCGAGGTAGTCGGAGAACTTCGGGTTCGCGCCCGGATGGCTGGTGGGGATCGTCACGTAGAGGTTCACGTACATGCCGACCCCGGCCTGGACGAGGATCACCGCGATCGCACCGAGAACGATGCGCCGAAGGCGCGCCGTCCGCAGCTCGCGGACCCCGGATTTACGCGACGGTGCCGGGACCTCGCGCCCCCGGGCTGGGCCCCCCCGCAGGGCCTGTGGGCCGCCTGCAGCCTGAGTAGAATCCATCATTGGTGAATTATGACAGGCCAATTCACGGGTGCTGAAATCCGGGTCCCGACCCGGCGCGGGATGACGGTGCCGACGCGCCATATGACGTTGCCCAGGCTCGGGATCTCGTGAGCCCGGCAGGGCGGCGGCCGGGCGGGGCCGACACGCGGGCGGAGATCCTCGAGGCCGCGCGGGCCGAGTTCGGCGAGCACGGCTACACCGCGGCTACGGTCCGGCAGGTGGCCCGGCGCGCCCACGTCGATCCCGCGCTCGTCTACCACTATTTCGGCGACAAGGCCGGCCTGTTCGTCGCCTGCCTCGACCTGCCCGCGGACCCGCGCGAGGTCCAGATCCAGGCCCGGGGCGGCGACCTCGACGGCGCCCGCATCGCGGAACGGTTCCTGGCCCAGTGGGAGGAAGGCACGGCCGAGCCCGGCAAGTCGTTCGTGACGCTCGTCCAGGCAGTGTCCAGCGCACCCGAGGTGGCCAGGGCCGTGCGCGAGTTCCTCACCGAGCGCGTGTGGGCCCAGGTGCGGACCGGGGACGGCGAGGCCGCCGCCAGGGTCACGGCGCTCGTTTCCTCCCAGCTCCTCGGCCTGGCCTGGGCCCGCTACGTGATCCGCATGGAGCCGCTGGCGTCGGCGAGCAGGTCCGAGGTGGCCGCCTGGATCGGGCCCACGATAGAGGCTTACATCACCGGCCGGCTCGGCCGGCCCACCGGTGACCCGCCGGGCCCGAGCCCGGGTAAGTTACGCCCGCGCGGCAAGCAGGTAGAGAGCCGCCGTTTAGCACGCCACGGCGCCCAGGGCGAGCAGAGCCATGATCAGCGAGCTGATGTTGTTGTTGAAGTCGAGGAAGCTCGCCCCGTTGAAGCCGGCACCGATCACGAGCAAGCCGGCCAGCACCGACCAGGCCCCGATCGGCCGGTGCCCCAGCCGCACGGCGTAAACGGCGACGCCGATCACGAGCACGGCGAGCGCAAGCCCGAGCACGGCGTGGACCACCAGGGCGGGTGCGCCGTGGGCGACGGCCCAGGCGACGCTGCGCACCGACCCGGCGTCCATGCCGATTCCTGACTGCACGAGGACCAGCACAATCGCTCCGACGACCATCGGCCGAAGGCGCGCCACAAGAGGCCGGCGGCTGTCGTCCGCCCCGCGCAGCGGCCGCAACCGGCCTGAATACTGATGAAAATCCATCGCTGATGAATTATGCGAGAAAATTCACACACGATGAAATAGATCAGCTGACCTCGCGCCCGACCGCGTTGCCGTGGCCGGGGACATCGACCCCGTCCGGACCCGCAACAGCGCGCGACCTTGCCTCATCCCGCATGCTCAAGGACTTGTCCGCGACGGAAGCGACCGTCTGACCGGTTGCTTCATGATCTGGGTGGCAAACGTCGTGTATTTGGTCGTTATCCACCCAGATCATGGAAATCGAATACCCGAACGGATCTTGGCTGGGCCGTCTGGGGTCTGCGGGACTGGTGTTACAGCATGGAACACCGCCGCCTCGCGTCATGCGTCCGCCTGCGCTACGGCAGCAGCGAGGCCGCAGGCGGACCGCGAGCGCTGGTGTCCCGCCCGCCGCTAGGCGCGGCCCGGGCCTGCCACGTGATCGCCACGGAACCGTTCGCGCCGGCGAGGAGATCCGACCTGGCCGCCTGGATCGGGCCCACCATAGAGGCATACATCATCGGCCGACTCGGCCGACTCGGCCGACTACGCAGATAGCGACAGCAGGAGACCTCGTGCGCACCGTTGCCCTAGCCGCCCTGGCCGCAGTGGTGGCTGTTTGGGTTCCGGCGGGGGTGGGCCCTGCGGTTCTGGCGGGGGTGGGCGCGGGGATTCCGGCCGGGGTGGGCGCGGGGATTCCGGCGGGGGTGGGCGCGGGGGTTCCGGCAGGGGTGGGCGCCGCGGTCCCGGCGGTAGCTGCGGGGACGCGGACGGCGGCCGACGTGCACGTCGCCGCTGGCCGCACGACCGGCAGGACGAGCTACTACCTCTCCCTCGGCGACTCGCTGTCGGTGGGCGTCCAGCCCGACGCGGCCGGGAAGAGCCTGCCGACCGACCAGGGCTATGCCAACCAGCTGTACGCGGCGCTACGCGTCGGCGACCCCGGCCTGCGGCTGGTCAAGCTGGGCTGCTCGGGCGAGACCACGCACACGATGATCGACGGCGGGATCTGCTCCTATCCCGCGGGCTCACAGCTCGCCGAGGCGGTCCGGTTCCTGCGCGCGCACCGCGGCCAGGTCTCGCTGATCACCATCGACATCGGCGCCAACGACCCGGACTCGTGCATCACCCGGCCGAGCCTCGGCGCGGTCGTCTCCTGCGTCACCAAGAGCTTCCCGGAGACCGTGGCCAACCTCACGAAGATCATGAGCAGCATCCGGGCGGCGGCCGGCGACAAGGTCCGCGTGATCGGCATGAACTACTACGTGCCGGCGCTGTCCGAGTGGCGCAACGGGCCGCCGGGCCAGCAGCTCGCGCGGCTGTCCGAGCGGCTCGTGGTCGGCTACAACAACCTGCTGGCCACCGTGTACCAGCAGTTCGGCGCCCGGGTCGCGAACGTGTTCGGCGCGTTTCACAGCGGCGACTTCACCGACCGGGTGCGGGTACCCGGCCTCGGCACGGTCCCCCGCAACGTGGCCGTGATCTGCCTGTGGACCTGGGAGTGCGCGGCCTCCCCGCGCGGCCCGAACGAGCACGCCCGGCCGGTCGGCTACGGCGTGATCGCGCTGGCGTTCCTGCTCGCCGACATCGGCTAGCGGCGCCCGGGCTTTCATCACCTACGCGTTTGCACGTTCTGCTGCGGCGCCTCACAGATCAGGACAAGATATGAAATTTAGAGCGGGAGGCCGGGTCTGGCGGCGGGAAGCCGGGGGCCCGAACAGGCAAGCGGGAGCCCGGCGGCAGGAAGCCGGGAGGCGCATGACAGGCAAGCGGGAGCCCGGCGGCAGGAAGCCGGGAGGCGCATGACAGGAAAGCGGGGAGCGGATGATACGTCGCTGGTGCACGGGGGTGGCAGCCGTGGCGCTGGTCACCGGGACATGGATGGCCGCGGGCAGCGCGTCCGCGGCAACACACGCGGCGCAGCCGTTAGCCCGCTCGGCCGCGTCCGGCTTCAGTCCCGGCGGTCTCATGGTCAGGCCGGCGCGCGATGAGCCGGGCGCGGTCAACGGCCCCGAGAACGCCACGGAGAGCGCCAACTGGTCCGGTTACGCCGCAACGGGCAGCGACGGCGCTTTCACGAGCGTGTCGGCGAGCTGGACCGAGCCGACGGTGACCTGCACCTCGTCGGGTAACAAGTACGCGGGGTTCTGGGTCGGCCTGGATGGCTACAGCAGCGACTCGGTCGAGCAGACCGGAACGGACGCCGACTGCAACGGCACCAAGCCGAGCTACCGGGGCTGGTATGAGATGTTCCCGGCGGCGCCGGTCTACTTCAGCAGGATCGTGAAGCCCGGGAACCATATGAGCGCCTCGGTCACGTTCAGCGGGACCGACACCTACAAGCTGGTGCTCAAGAACCTGACGCGGGGCTGGACCAAGACGATCATCAAGAAGGAAGCGGGCCTGGACCGGTCCTCCGCCGAGGTGATCACCGAGGCGCCTTCGTCCGGCAGCGGCGTGCTGCCGCTCGCGGACTTCGGCACGGTCAAGTACACCGAGGCCAAGGCGAACGGCACCTCGCTGGCGTCGCACAAGCCGGTCAAGATCATCATGGTCGACAGCAGCGGCGACCAGCTAGATACCACCAGCAAGATCGGCAGCGCCGGCGCGTTCCGCGACAGGTGGCTCCGGAGCAGCTAGCCTGACCTGGGCTGATGGCGCGGCGCCGGACCGCGGGGAACAGCGCGATTGCGCCGCGCCGCAGCCTGGGCGGCTAGCGGCTTGACCGCCACGCCATGATGGACCGGCTTGACCTGCCCGACAGGATCGACCAGTCCGACAGCACCGACAGCAGCGAGCCGACGCTGCCCAGGGAGCCAGCCGAGCCCATCGACAGGAACGAGCCGACGGATCCGACCGAGAGAATCGAGCCGACCGAGCCGATCGACAGAATCGAGCCCTTCGACCCGATGCTCAGGATCGAGTTCTCGGAGCCGACCGACCACTTCGAGCCGTTGCGATCATTCATGCCGGGCATTGTCGCACCGGCGCTCACCCGGACAGCTCCTCGGCGAGCGTGAGCCACCGGTCCTCCAGGGTGGCCTTCTCGTCCTGGACCGCGCGCAGCTGCGCGCCGAGCTCAATCAGCCTGGTGTAGTCGCTGACGTGCTCGGCGAGCGCCGCCGTCAGCTCGGCCTCCTGGCCGGACACCTTCTCGAGCTGGCGCTCCAGCCGGCCGAGTTCCTTCTGCGCGGCCCGCTGACGCGCCGCCGTCCCGGCGGCGGGGGCGTCGCCCCGGCCAGGGGCC
>JASHOI010000235.1 GCA_030041195.1 Streptosporangiaceae bacterium
CGGTTGGCGAGCGTGATAAGGCGGATATTGGGGTCGACGGCCATGATCCCCCTGGCCACATCCTGGTCGGCGAGGAAGCTGTGGCTGCCGCCGAGCAAGTAGTCGTACACCCGGGCCGCGTTGGCCCGCTTGGTGTCGACGCCAGGAGGGACCCAGCTCAGGTCCTCGGTCATAGACGGCGCCCGACGCCGACGAGGCCCCAGAACTTGCTCGGGTCCTCGGGGACGTCCTCGGGCGAGTCTGGCCGCCACTCCGCGATGTAGACGAGTCCCGGATCCACGAGTTCGAAGCCGTCGAAGAACCGCAGGATGTCGGCGCGCGGGCGGACGTGAGTGTTCACGGCGACGCCGGCGTTGTACACCTTCTCCGTAGCCTGCGCCACCGTGGGCTTGCTCTCGCTGGTCCAGTGGCCCAGCACCAGGTAGCTGCCCGGCGCGAGCGCGTCCCGCAGCGTGGCCACGATCTGCCACGGGTCCTGGGCGTCGCTGATGAACGGCAGCACCATGTTCAGCAGCAGCCCGGCCGGCTGAGCAAAGTCGATCAGGCTGCGGACCGTGCCGTTCTCGAGAATCTTCCACGGTTCCCGCAGGTCAGCCTCGATCACCGCGGCGTCCGGGTTCCCCGTCAGGATGGCCCTGCTGTGCGCGACCGCGACGTCGTCGATGTCGGTGTAGACGACATGGGCACCCGCGCTGGCCTGCTGCGCGATCTCGTGCACGCTGCCCTCGGTCGGGATGCCAGACCCGATGTCCAGGAACTGGCGGATCCCGTTCCCGGCCATAAAGCGAACGGCGCGGCCGAGGAACGCACGGTTGGCCCGGGCGCCTTCGCGAGTGTTCGGCTCGATGGCCATGATCGCCCTGGCCACGTCCTGGTCGGCGAGGAAGTTGTGGCTGCCGCCCAGCCAGTAGTCGTAGACCCGGGCCACGTTGGCGCGCTTGGTGTCGACGCCCGGCGGCACCCAGCTCAGATCATCAGTCATCAGACAGTACCGTCAGGCCATAAGACAGATTCGTCCAGGCGACAAGTCGCATTTTGCAATTGCACGATTTTCAATGATACGGCCAATCAGGCGCCATATTCTATGGAGGCAGGACAAAAGGTCCCACGGCCATTGATGGTGGCCGCGCCCGGTGGTTCCCCTTTGTCGAGGCTGGTGCAGGTGGCAGTGGTGTCGGAGACGGCCAGGAACGAGTCGGCCGCGCTGCCGCGACGGCACGAACCGGATCTGGCCGACCTCACCGCGTTCACACTGGATCTCGACGGGCGGATCACGTCCTGGCCGGTGACGGCCACCCGGATGTTCGGGCACGAGGCGCGCGCCGCTACCGGGAAAGACATCTGCGAGGTGCTGCTGACCGGGCCAGGCCAGCGTGGTCTGGTGAGCCGGGCACTGGCCGAGGTCGCGGCCGGGCGAGTGCACACCGCGACCGTGGCCGGCGGCTCCTTAGGCGCCGGCCGGTTCGCGATCCGCTGGGAGCCTCTGGACGCTCAGAGCGGCGGCACGCTGGTGATCGCGCAGCGTGCCTGGCCGCAGCCAACACCAAGCTGGCTTCGCGACGCGGCGGCCCGGATCGGCAGCAGCCTGGACCTCGTCGAGACCGCGACCGAGGTCGCCGGGGCCGCCGTTCCGGGGTTCGCCGACGTCGCGATCATTTACGTCGCCGAACGCCTGGCGACCGCCGACGAGCTCACCTTGTCCCGGATGGCGCAAGGGGCGGTGGTTCGGCGGCTCGCCGGTCTGCACGCAAACCAGCCGGCAAGCGTCACCGACGAGATGTGGCGACCCGGCGAAGTGATGGTGCTCGGCCCGGGCACTCCCGGCTTTCAGGTGATGGCCAGCGGCGCCCCGCTCCGTTTCGAGCGGTTCGACAGCGAGACGGTTCAGCTGCTCGCCCGCTATCCGGGCGCCACCGAGTTGGCGGCGAGTTACACGTCTTATCTGGCGATGCCGCTGATCGCCCGGGGCGTGGTCGTGGGGTGCGCGATCTTCGGGCGGGCGCCGGCCAGCCCGGCGTTCAACGAGGACGACATCGTGCTGGCAGGCGAGCTTGCCTCGCGCGCGGCGGTGTGCCTGGACAACGCGCGGCTGTACGACCGGGAGCGGCGCACCGCGCAGGCACTGCAGCGGGGCCTGCTGCCCGGCCGGACCCGGATACCGGACGGGCTGGAGGTCGCGCGCCGGTACCGGCCGGTCGGGAACAGCGTGGTCGGGGGCGACTGGCATGACGTCGTGCCGTTGCCGGGCGGCCGGGCGGCGCTGATCGTGGGTGACGCGATGGGCCACGGGCCGGAGGCGGCCGCGGTCATGGTGCAACTCCGCACGGCGGCGCACACCCTGGCGGACCTCGACCTGCCGCCCCAGACGCTGCTGCAGAAGCTGGACACGATGGCCGCCGGGCTCTCGTTCGCGCCATTCGCTGCTACCTGCGTCTACGCGGTCATAAACCCATCCAGCCGGTCCTGCGTGATAGCCCAGGCCGGCCACCAGCCGCCGGTGCTGGCGCTTGCGGACGGCACCACCGAGGTGCTGAACCTGCCGCCCGGTCTCCCGCTCGGCCTGGGCGAGAAGCGCTTCGAGGCCAGCCGGGTCAGCCTGCCGCCCGGAGCCGTGCTCGCCCTGTACACCGACGGGCTGGTCGAAGGGCGCAGTCGCACGCTCGACGTCGGCCTGGCCACGCTGCGCAGCTCGCTGGCCGCGGCACTGGCCGAGCCGTCCGCGTCGCTGCGCGCAGCCTGCCATAGGGTCACCGAGCTGCCGAACGAGGACGTCGAGGACGACCTGACCCTGGTGCTCGCGCGCATCCGGCCGTAACCGGGCGGGCCAGCCCAAGCCGCGCCGTTCCCGGCCCACGCAAACAGTGTGGTGGGACCCACGCTGTTCAAACAGGAACAGCAAGGGTCCCTTCACCTCATTGAAACCGCTGCAGCGGGGGCGCGCGAGGTTGGCGGGGCCGGGTGGGTTAGGCGGGGGCGGGGGTCTCGGCGAGGTTGGCGCGGACCGCGTCGAGGGCCAGCTGGATGTTCTGCACCGAGTTCGCGTAGGAGAACCGCATGTAGCCCTCGCCGTACTTCCCGAACGCGGTGCCGGACAGCGCGGCGATCCCGGCGTCCTGCAGCAGCCGCGCCGCGAGCTCGCCGGACGATAGCCCGGTGCCGGTGACGTTCGGGAACACGTAGAACGCGCCCTGCGGCTGCACGCACGTGATGCCGGGAATGGCGTTCAGGCCGGAAACGATCACATCGCGCCGCCGCCGGAACTCCGCCACCATCTTCTCAACCGGTTCCCACGGCCCGCCCAGCGCGGCCATCGCCGCGTACTGGCTGAACGCCGACGTGCACGACACCGAGTTGATCACCAGCCGGGTCACCGGCTCGACCAGAGCGGGCGGGAACACCCCGAAGCCCAGCCGCCAGCCGGTCATCGCGTACGTCTTGGACCACCCGTCCAGCAGGATCGTCCGGTCGGCCATCCCGTCGACCGACAGCACGCTCGCGTGCGGACCGGCGCCGTACCGGATCGCCCAGTACACCTCGTCGGACAGCACGATCAAGTCGTGCCGCATCGCGATGTCCGCGATCGCCTCGCAGTCCTTCTGGGTCAGCGCCGAGCCGCACGGGTTGTGCGGCGAGTTGATGATCAGCAGCTTCGTCCGGTCGGTGACCAGCCGCTCCAGCTCGGAGGTGTCGATGCGGAACTCGTTTTCCTCGCGCAGCGGGATCGGCACCCCGGTCGCGCCGGAGAACGCGGTGATCGACTCGTACATCGGGAAGCTCGGGTCCGGGTACAGCACCTCGTCGCCCTCGCCACAGAGCGCCATGATCGTGAAGAACATGATCGGCTTGGCGCCCGGCGTCACGATCACCCGGTCCGGCGTGACCCGCATCCGGTCGTTGCGTTCCAGGAAGTCGGCCACGGCCTCGCGCAGCGGCGGGATGCCCGGCGCCGGAACATAGTGCGTCTGCCCGGCCTGCAGCGCCTCGCAGGCGGCGTCGATGATGTGCTGTGCGGTCGGGAAATCCGGCTCGCCGATCTCCAGGTGGATCACCGGCCGGCCGGTCGCCTCCATGGCCTTGGCCCGGGCCAGGACCTCGAAGGCGGATTCGGTGCCGAGCCTGCTCATGCGGTCTGCCAGCGTCATTGCCGTCATGGCCCCGATGATACGGCTGCGAATGATCGCCGGTAAGGGCGGTAGTTCCACAGTGTGACCGGGTTTGGGCCGGCCCTTGCCGCGGGCCCGGCGACACGTCAGCCTTAGAATCCGTGAGGCACCGCAGGTGAGGGGGTTGGAGTGACACCCGACCGGTCAACGCTGATCGCTCGGTCCGGCAGCGAACTCGACGCCGCGCGGCTGTTCGCCGCGGCCGAGCCGGACTTCGCCCGCTACGAGATCGTCAAGGATCTCGTCGACGAGTGCATCGACCTCGCGCTGAACTACCGGCAGAGCGGGCACCCGGGCGGGTCCCGGTCCAAGGTGCACATGATGCTGGCGCTGCTGCTGTCCGGCGCGATGCGCTGGGACGTGCTCCGGCCGTGGCGCCGGTTCGGCGACCGGTTCGTGCTGTCGGCCGGGCACACGGTGCCGCTGGTCTACGCCACGCTGGCGGTGCTCAACGAAGGCATGCGGGCCAGGCACCGGGCCACCGGTGAGCCCGAGTTCGCGTTCCCCGACGACGGCCGGTGGGCGCTGACCTGGGAATGGCTGCTGAAGCTGCGCCGCCACGGCGGCCTGCCCGGGCACGCGGAGATGGAAGGCCGCACGCTGTTCCTGAAGTTCAACACCGGCCCGTCCGGGCACGGCATGCCGCCCGCAGCGGGCGAGGCGCTCAGCCTCAAGCTCGCCGGGGCCGGCCAGGTCAAGGTGTTCGTGTTCGAGGGCGAGGGCGGGCTCACCCCCGGCTC
Organism: Streptosporangiaceae bacterium; assembly: GCA_030041195.1. The sequence goes on from JASHOI010000235.1 coordinate 4,904, forward strand.
CGCGCACGAGACCAAGAACCTCGCCTGGGGCCTGGGCCTGGACAACCTGGTCTTCATGGTCGACTGGAACGACTTCGGGATCGACCCCCGGCCGGCCTCGAGCGTGGTCGCGGGCACCCCGGTCGACTGGTTCGCGCCGTACGGCTGGCGGGTCACCGGCACCGAACACGGCATGGACTGGGCCCCGGTCACCCAGACGGTTCTCGACGCCGCCTGCGGCCCCAGCCCCGAAGGCAACGTGCCCACGATGGCCTGGTTCCGCACCCAGAAGGGCCGCGGCTACGGCAAGGTCGACGCGGCCAGCCACGGCACCGCCTGGCCAATGAACGCCGAGCAGTTCTGGGCCGTGCGCAAGCGGTTCATGGAGCGCTACGGCGTGCAGTACCAGGGCGTTGACGAGCCCGCCCCGGCCGATCCACAGGCCGTGCAGGCTCAGGCCGAAGCGAACTTCCGCACCGCCATCAGCGTCCTTGAACGTGACGCCGACCTCGTGACCTGGCTGTCCGACCGGCTGGTCGCGATCGCGGGTTCGGTGCCGGACGAGGTCGATGACTTCCGTCTGGGCAAGCGCTCCGCCGAGGTGTTCGGCGACCGGCGGATCTTCGACGTCACGGCGTACCCGGACAGCATGTGGAAGAAGCCGGGCGAGAAGGCGCCGAACCGGGCGGGCCTTGCGGCGTGGGGATCGTACGTGAACTCGCTCGCGCTGCGCGACTACGGCAGGCCGCTGTTCATCGCGGCCTCCGCCGACCTGGCCGAGTCCACCAACATCGCCGGGTTCGGGCAGGACTTCGACGGCTCGCCGGGCACCGGGTGGTACGAGCGCAACGAGAACCCGTACGCGGCGCTGCTGCCGACCGAGATCACCGAGTTCACCAACTCCGGCGTGGTGTGCGGGCTGGCCACGGTCAACCTGGCAGGCGACCCGTTCACGGAGTTCGACGGGTTCTGGGGCGCGTGCTCGACGTACGGGTCGTTCTCCTATCTCAAGTACGGGGAGATGCGGCTGTTCAGCCAGCTGGCCCAGGACTGCGAGCTCAAGGTCGGCAAGGTGCTGTGGATCGCCGGCCACTCCGGCCCGGAGACGGCCGAGGACTCACGCACCCACTTCGGCATCTTCTCGATCGGCGTGACCCAGCTGTTCCCGAACGGGCACGTGATCGACCTGCACCCGTGGGAGTACAACGAGGTGCCGGTGCTGCTCGGCGCGGCGTTCTCCACGGACACGCCGATCGTGGCGCTGCACCTGACCCGCCCGCCGGTGGAGATACCCGACCGGGAGGCGCTCGGCATCCCGTCGCACTTCGAGGCGGCGCGCGGCGCGTACGTGATGCGGCCGTACCGGCCCGGCCAGCCCCGCGGCGGGACCGTGTACGTGCGCGGAACCATGCCGACCCGGAACCTGGTCAGCGTGCTGCCGGAACTCGATGCCCGCGGCATCAACGTGAAGATCGTCGCCGCGGTGAGCCCGCAGCTTTTCGCCCTCCAGCCGGAGGAGTACCGGCGATCGGTGGTGGACCCGGCCGGGCGGCTGGACGCCATGGTGATCACCAACGGCGCGTTCAAGCTCATGCAGGACTGGGCGGACGACCCGCTGGTCCGGGAGTACTCGCTGTCGTCCGACTGGGACGACCGGTGGCGCACCGGCGGCTCGGTCGCTGAGGTCATCGAGGAGGCGCACCTCGACGAGGCGCACATCCTGGCCGCGCTGCAGCGGTTCGCCGCCGAGCGGCCGGAGCGGCTGCGCCGGCTGCGGGAGCGCCTCGACTCCGCCTGAACGGGGAGCAGGCACCCCCACGCTGCCGGGGACCCGGCCCTCATCGGGTTGGGGTGGCTGGGCCATCGATATCCGGCTGGCTGCAAACGAGGCTTAGACCCGAATTCCCACACGCGGAAGGACGGGTCTGATGGGTCAGCATGATTCGGGCGGGAACGGGCCTGCCCTGCAAACCGACCGGCTCGGCCGGCGTTACGGCCGGGTATGGGGACTGCGCGACTGCACGCTCGAGGTGCCCGCCGGCCGGGTGGCCGGCCTGGTGGGCCCGAACGGCGCGGGCAAGACCACGCTGCTGGAAATGATCATCGGGCTGCTGGAGCCCACCGAGGGCCAGGTGTCGGTCTTCGGCGAGGCTTCGCGCGCCTACCAGGCGGCCACGCTGGCGCGGGTCGGCTACGTCGCCCAGGACCACCCGCTGTACCGGGACTTCAGTGTCGCGGACATGTTCCACCTGGGCCGGGCGATGAACCCGGACTGGGATCAGGAACTGGCGCAGGCCCGGGTGAAGTCGCTGGGCATTCCGCTCAAGCGCAAGGTCAAGCAGCTGTCCGGCGGGCAGCGGGCCCAGGTCTCGCTGACAATGGCGCTGGCCAAGCGGGCGCCGCTGCTCGTGCTCGACGAGCCGGTCGCCAGCCTGGACCCGATCGCGCGGCTGGAGTTCATGCGGGAGGTGATGGCCGCGGCCGCTGAAACCGGCCTGACCGTCATCATCTCTTCGCACGTGGTCTCCGAGCTGGAGCGGCTCTGTGACTGGCTGATCGTCCTGGCCGACGGGCACGTGCAGCTCGCCGGGCCGACCGACGACCTGATCGCCGCGCACCGGCTGCTCACGATCCCCCGCGGGACCCCGGACGCCGGACTGCCCGGGCGCGTCATCAACCGCACCGACAGCGACGGGCTCCGCACCGTGCTGGTCCGCGTCGATCGCGCGAGCCTGCCGGTGGGAGGGCGCGCCGGATTGCAAGCCGGCCCGGCGAGCTTCGAGCAGGTCGTCATGGCCTACCTGACAAAGGGGGTAACGAGATGATCTGGGTCAGCTGGCGACAGCACCGCAGTGAGGCACTCGGCTGCCTGGCCGTGCTCGTCGGCCTCGCGGTCTACGCGATCATGGTCGGCGGCTCGATGCGCACGGCCTTCGGCCAGGACAACCTGGCCTCCTGCCTGGCCCGCAGCCAGGGCGTCGGCTGCCCGGCCGGGACCACCGCCTTCATGAACGAGTTCGGCTCCGAGGTCAACATCGCGTTCTGGTCCGTGGCCCTGATCGTTCCCGGGCTGATCGGGGTCCTGGTCGGCGCGCCGCTGATCGCCCGGGAACTCGAGTACGGCACCTGGCGGCTGGCCTGGAGCCAGTCCGTCCCCCGGGCTCGGTGGCTGACCGTCAAGCTGGCCCTGGTCACCGGCGGCCTCATCGTCATCGGCGCCGCGATAACCGCGGTGATCACCTGGTACCGCGCGCCGATGGACCGGCTCACCGGTCATCTCCAGCACAACATCTTCGACTTCGAGGGACTGGTCCCGACCGCGTACATCCTGTGCGCGTTCGGGTTCGCCGTGCTGGCCGGGCTGCTGATACGCCGCAGCATCCCGGCCATGATCGCCGCGTTCATTCCGTGGCTGGTTATCCGGCTCGTCGTCGAGTTCGTGTTCCGGCCGCACTTCATGACCCCGCTGACGATGGCGCACACCCAGCTGAACTGCGCACCGCCGAACCAATGCGGCTATGGCATCAGCTCCGTGCCGCAGATCACCGGCCACATCGGCGACTGGGTGCTGAGCGCGATGCCCGTCATCAGCTACCAGCCCGCCGACCGGTTCTGGCCATTCCAGTTCATCGAGGCCGGCATCTTCGTGGCCCTCGCCGCCGCCGCGCTGGGCACCGCGGTCTGGCTGCTGCACCGGCGCGCCGCGTAGCTGCCCAGCTGACCGGCGCCCTAAAGACCGTTCGCGGGGTCCTCCAGCGCAGATGAGAACTCCTTCATCGTTGCCGGAGCGGCCCCGCAGCGGTCCCTTGGCGGCCGCGGGAAAGAGCATGCCGCGCGGGATCCCGGCAAGCGCCCTGGTCCCCGGCCCTGGACCGCGATCATGAGAGTTCTCTCATCGCAGTCGTAGAACTTTGCCCATGTGGAAGAGGGTTTGTACCGGGGCCTCTCCGAATGGCCTTCATTCATTGGGGGGGCGGAGGGGCCCCGGGCCTTTGCCATGCCCATGATCCCGCCGTTCCCTCACCTTTCCTATCCAGGCCGGTTGACTGTGACGCGAACCGTGGTGGACATTTTCCCAAGGCAAATCGGTCGTACCGTCACGGCGAGGGAGGGGTGTCCACGAATCCTTCTGGTGCCGCACCCAGCCCGGCCGGCGCGAGTGCCGCGGCCCGTCCGGCCTTCCTGCAGCGGGCGCTGATCATGGGGCTGCGGCCGGGGCCCGGCGTTGGCACGGATGACCCCTCCGCTCGGGCCGGCCGAGCGGAGGCAGCCGGGTCGGCGGCACAGGACGGGCCCCGCCGACGGCAACGGCTCTACGGCCGCCTGGCGGCGGTGTTCTTCGCCGGTTCCGGCGCGCTGGGCCTGATCACGCTGCCGCTGCCCTCTCCCGGGTCCGACACCGCGGCGATGGCCGCGGTGTTCGCGGCCGCGCTGATCACCGGCATCGCTATCTGGCTCGCGCCGTGGGAAAAATGGCCGCGGTGGGTGAGCCTTTGCGTCGTCCCGCCCGCGTTCACGCTCATCGCACTCGGCAACACGTTCGGCGGCTTCGACCAGCACGCCTACAGCGTGTTCTTCGTCGTCACGTTCGTATGGATCGGGATGGCGCAGCCGCAGCGCACGTCCCTGGCCGTGGCCCCGCTGGCGGCCGCCGCTTATATCCTGCCGCTGCTCACCATGCCCGGCAGCTTCCTGGCCGGGCTGTCCTCCGCCGCGATGACGATTCCGATCTGCGTGCTCGTCGGCGAGGGCATCGCCTGGGGCGTGGGCAGGCACGACCAGATCGAGCTGGCCCTGCACCGCGAGCGGTACCTGGCGGGACAGCTTCGCGAACTTGACGAGATGAAAGACGCGTTCCTGTCCGCTGTCTCGCATGAGCTGTGCACGCCGATCACGATCTGCCGCGGCCATCTCGAGGTGCTCGAGGACGGGGCCAGCGAGCTGGAGATACGCGCGGTCAAGGAGACGCTCGTGGACGAGCTCGCGCTGATGGGCCGGCTGGTCGAGGACCTGGCCACCCTGGCCCGGGTCGACGACCGGGCGCTGCTGCGGCTGGAGCCGGTTGCCGTGGACGGCTTCCTGCGCGCCACGGCGGCCAAGGCAGAGCCCATCCTCGGGCGCCGGCTGCGCGTCGAGGGGTGCGGCACCGACAGCGCGACGCTGTGGGCCGACCCGCAGCGGCTCAGCCAGGCGCTGCTGAACCTGCTGCGGAACGCGGCGAAGCACACCGAAGGGGAAGGCCCGGTGTACCTTCGGGCCAAGTTCGGCCCGGCGAGCCTGCTCTTCGAGGTCGCCGACTGCGGCGGCGGCGTGCCCCCCGGCGAGGAGGAGAAGCTGTTCGAGCCGTTCACAACGGGGTCGTCCGGCTCCGGCGGGACCGGGATCGGGCTCGCCATCGTCCGCGGGATCGCCAGGGCCCACGGTGGCGACGCCGACGTCACCAACCGGCCCGGGCTGGGCGCCACGTTCTGGATCCGGATCCCCCGGTGAAGCTGCTCGTCGTCGAGGACGAAGAACGCGTCGCCTCGTTCCTGGTCAAGGGACTTCGCGCGCACGGCTACGGCGTCGAGTGGGTGAGCACCGGGCACGAAGCGCTGCGGCGCGCCGTCGACGCCGACATCTCGCTGGTGATCCTGGATCTCGGCCTGCCCGATCTGGACGGTCTCAAGGTGCTGGAAAGCCTGCGCGAGCGGGGAGGCACGGTCCCGGTCCTGGTGCTGAGCGCCCGGGGGCGGGTGGACGACCGGGTCAAGGGCCTCGACCTCGGGGCCGACGACTACCTGGCCAAGCCGTTCGCGTTCGAGGAACTGCTGGCCCGGATCCGGGCGAACCTGCGGCCCCGGGCCGAGGCCATTCCGAGCGTGCTGCGGGCCGGCGGCATCAGCATCGACCAGCTGCGCCGCGAGGTCAGCGTTGACGGGCGGACGTTCAGCCTGCCGGCCCGCGAGTTCGCTCTGCTGAAGGCGTTCGTCGGCCACCCCAGCCAGGTCCTGTCCCGGCAGGAGCTGCTGTCCATGGCCTGGGGCATGGACTTCGACCCGGGCACGAACCTGGTCGACGTGTACGTCGGCTACCTGCGCCGCAAGCTCGGTGAACCGTGCATCGAGACGGTACGCGGCGCGGGCTACCGGCTGCGCGCCGACGGGCAGGCCTGAGCTGCTGCCTGGGTGTCTCCCCGGTCCTCACCCCAGGGACCTGTCGGCTATCCCTACCTCTGACATGCTGGGGGTTCGCGCGACGTATCATTCGCTCAGGCAGCGAGGGTCATACTCCACAACAGGGGGCAATTCGATGGCACTCCTTGGCCGCGAATTCATCGCGGCGCCCGACAGCTCGAAGCGTCAGATCGTCTACAAGTGGCCCGACACGAACATCCGCAAGTTCTCGCGGTGCATCGTCGAGCCCGACGCCGTCGCGGTTTTCACCAGCCAGGGGCAGGTCATGGGGACCCTGCTCGGCGGCCAGCACCAGCTCGATGCGAAGGAACTCCCGTTCCTGGGCATGTTCGTCGACTGGGCCACCGCCGGGAATGCGTTCAAGGCGGAACTCTATTTTGTCGGCATCCGCGAATTCCCGAACCTCCGCTTCGGCGGGCGTTTGGACGAGGTGCAGGATCCGCAGACCGGCCTGATCGTGACGCTGCGGACGTTCGGCGAATACGCGCTGCACGTGACCGACGCGCCCAGGCTGATCCTCAACCTGGTCGGCACCGTGGACGTGACGAACAACGACGCGGTCACGGCCTGGGTCACCCAGCAGCTGCTGAAGGTCACCCGCACCACGGTCACCACCCAGCTGATGTCGGGCGCGTGGCCGATCCTCGGGCTGTCCGTGCACAGCCCGGAGATCGAGATCGCGGCGATGCAAGCGGCCAACAAGGAGCTTGCCGACTACGGCATCGCCATCACCAAGCTGGGCAACCTCGACATCAACCTGGACGACGACGACAACGCCCGGCTGAAGAAGCTGGCCGGGGACACCGCCTACAGCAGGCTGGCCGGAGGGTTCCTGCAGGCCGCACAGGCCGAGGCGCTGCAGGGCGCCGGCGAGGGCATGTCCAAGGGCGGCGAGGGCGTCACGCCGTTGTTCTTCGGGACCGGCATGGGCATGGCCAACCAGATGGCGCAGGCGCCGCAGCAGGCGCCGTACAACCCGCCGCCGCCCGGTCCGGGATTCGCCGGCGGGGGACCGGGCTTCACCCAGGCGCCGCAGCAGCAGGCACCACAGCCGCAGGCACCGCAGGCACCGGCGCCAGCGCCGACGGGGACAACTGAGTGCTCCAACTGCCACGCCCAGGTCGCGGTCGGCTCGAAGTTCTGCGCCGAGTGCGGCACCCCGCTGCAGAAGCACTGCACGAATTGCAACGCCAGCCTGGCCCCGACCGCGAAGTTCTGCGCGGAGTGCGGCACGCCGGCGAACCCGCCAGCCTCCTGACCCCGAGACGACCCCGCGACTCCCACCCGGCGGACACGGTGCCGCCGCGTTCCCAGAAAGGCATGCCCAGAAATGGACCGGATTGAGTGCCAGTGGTGTAAGGCTCAGAACGAGCCGGACCGAACAAGCTGCTTCACCTGCGGCGCGCCGCTCGACAAGAGGAACCTCGTCTCCGACTCCGGCTGGGCCGAGGCGCCCCGGCTGCGGGACATGACCGAGTTCCGGTTCTCGAACTCCACCTGCCAGATCGAGGGCGAACTGGTGCCCGTGGCCGAGATGGCACTGGCCCAGGGCGACGCGGTGTTCTTCGAGCACCACGTGATGCTGTGGAAGGAGCCCGGCGTGCCGATGTCCGCCATGAACACCGGCGGCGGCATGAAGCGGATGATGGGGGGCATGCCGCACGTGCTCTCGCTCGCCCACGGGCCCGGCCGGATCGCGTTCTCCCGGGACGCCGCGGGCGAGGTCGTGGTGCTGCCGCTGCATCCCTCGATGGAACTCGACGTTCGCGAGCACGCGTTCCTCGCCGGAACCCACTCGCTGAACTACTCGTTCGTGCGGATCAAGGGCCTGGCCAACGTGCTGCACGGCGGCGAGGGCATGTACCTGGACCGGTTCGTCACCTCCAACGAGCCCGGCCTGCTGCTGCTGCACGGCTACGGCAACGTGTTCCAGAAGACACTGCAGCCGGGCGAGAAGATCCTGGTTGAGCCCGGCGGGTTCCTGTACAAGGACTCCTCGGTGACCATGAACACGGTCAAGCAGTCCATGCGGACCGGGATGATGGGCAGCCACAACATGTACCTGGCCGAGATGACCGGCCCGGGCCGGGTCGGCATCCAGTCCATGTACGTCCACCACGCGTCGGAGTGAGCCCGATGTCCACACCGACTGCCACCTATACCTGCCCGTACTGCCGCATCCCCAGCGACGGGAGCGGCGGAACCTGCCCGCACTGCGGCGCGCCGGTTGACGTCCGGGAGCGGGTATCCGACTCCGGCTGGGCCGAGCAGCCGCCGATCCGCGACATGGCGCGGATCCACTTCAGCCGCTCGACCTGCCAGATCATCGGCAAGTACGTTCCGGTGGCCGAGATGGACCTGCACGAAGACGACTCGGTCTACTTCTCGCACCACGTGCTGCTGCACACCGATCCCGGGGTCCGCCTGGACACGATGCGGATGGCCGGCGGCTGGAACCGGATGCTCGCGGGCATGCCGCTGATCATGATGACCGCGCGGGGTCCTGGGCACATAGCGTTCAGCGCCGACCGGCCGGGTGAGACCCTGGCGGTGCCGCTGCAGCACAACCAGGCCGTGGACGTGGTCGAGCACCGGTTCCTGGTCGCGACCGGGAACGTCACCTACCAGTGGGAGAACTCCGGGATCTGGTTCACCACCCAGAAGGGCGACGACCAGGAGTGGCATTATCCGCTCGGCCAGACCATGGACCGGTTCTATGCCCAGGGCGGGCCCGGGCTGTTGCTGCTGCACGCGCCGGGCAACACGTTCATCCGCGACCTGGCGCCGGGCGAGCGCATCCTGATCCAGCCGAGCGGGCTGATCTGGAAGGACCCCACGGTCCGGATGACGCTGCACTTCGAGTACCCGCACGGCGCCTACTGGTTCAGCTCGGCCCGGTGGCAGGCCAAGTCGATCTGGCTGACCCTGCACGGCCCAGGCCGGGTCGCGATCCAGTCGGTGTTCGAGCGGCCCGAGATGGTTGGGCAGGTGATGACCTGCTCCAGCGCGACCACCCAGGTCTGGTAGCCCGGGCCGCGCTGAACGTAGCACCCCAAACCGGTACGTTTACCGCCGGAGGCTGAAGATCTAGGAGGCTCGCGTGCATATGTTGCACGCGAGCCTCCTAGATCATTGGGCGGCAGGCGCGGGGACGACTTGCCGGGTCACGGCCGTTAGCATCACGTGGCTATGGAGGAGCTAGGTTCTGCGGTGCTCGACGATCTCCGGGCGAACATGAGCCCGGAGGACATCGCGCGCAACCTTGCCGGCTTCGGCCCGGCCACGCCCGACGGCGCGAGCCGGCGGCTGCGCGACGCGACCGGTGGCCGGGTTGACCTGAACGACCCGGCGCACCGGCTCGCGGCCATCACCTGGCTCCGCGCGTGGGGCTGCCGGCACCTGCGCCGTGCCGACACCCCGCTGACCGACGAGGCACTGCGAACCTGGTGGGGCACCTGGGGCGGGCGTCTCCCGGACGACCAGGCGACCCTGACCGGCCTCGGCGAGAGCGACCTGGTCACGGCCGGCCTGGCCTATGACGAGCTGCGCGCGGCACCGGCCGCGAGGCGTAGCGTTAAGGGCACTGATCTTGATGTTGCCTTCGGCGACACGGCGACCGCGAAACTGCTGTTCGCGGTCAGGCCGCTGGCGTTCCCGCCGTGGGACGAGGCGATCCGGCTGTCGTTCGGCAAGCCCGGCGGGGGCGCCGCGTACGTGCGGCTGCTGCGGCTGTCGGCCGCGGCGCTGGACGGGCTGGCTGGGCGGCTGGCGGTCCCGGTCGGCGAGCTGCCGGGGATCCTCGGCCGACCGGAGTCGACGCCGCCCAAGATCGTGGACGAGTTCTTGCTGGTCCGTCTCGCCCAGGCCCGCCGTCCGGCATAACCTGATTCGCCCCGTTCGGGCCGGCCGCGTAACTGACCGATTGCCGACTTGTTCCTGAATGCCAGCTGACCTCCTGTCGAGCCTTCACGCGTTCAGGGACACCTCAGCGAGTCTTCAGGGTTGCCCTGCAGGTTGGCGACCGACCATCGAGTTGACGGCAACACGAACGAACCGAGGAAGTGCCTCTCATGAGTACGGAAAAGGATCAGGCTGAGTCGGCCGAACCCACGACGAGTATCCTGCCGCCGCCTCCGCCATGGATCCCGGGCGGGGACGCCGGCCAAGGCGGTTACGGCGGCCATGGCGGTTACGGCGGCTACGGCGGCCAGTTCGGCCAGGGCGGCCCGGGCGACAACCCGCAGGGGCACAAGCGGCGGCGGCACCGCATGGCCATCACGGCGGGCGTGGCCGCAGTTGGCCTGGCGGTGGGAGGCGGGGCCGTGTACGCCCTCAATGGCACCTCGACCGCGGCCACGGCGACCACCGCGCTCAGCACGTCGCAGATCGCAACACGCGTCGACCCCGGTCTCGTCGACGTCGTCTCGACACTCGGGTACCAGAACGCCGAAGCCGCCGGCACCGGCCAGGTGGTGACCTCATCGGGCGAGGTGCTGACCAACAACCACGTGATCGACGGCGCCACGTCGATCAAGGTGACCGACATCGGCAACGGCCGCACCTACACGGCGTCGGTCGTCGGCTATGACAAGACAGATGACATCGCGGTGCTGCAGCTTCAGGGCGCGTCCGGCCTGGCCACCGTGTCCTACGGCAACTCGTCCGACGTCACGACCGGCGAGACCGTGGTCGCGCTCGGCAACGCGGGCGGCAAGGGCGGCACCCCGTCGGTCGCCGCCGGAACTGTCACCGCGCTCAACCAGGCGATCACCGCCAGCGACGAGAGCAGCGGCACGTCGGAGAGCCTCAGCGGGATGATCCAGACCAACGCCGACATCCAGGCCGGCGACTCTGGCGGGCCGCTCGTCAACGCCGAGGGGCAGGTCATCGGCATGGACACCGCGGCGTCGACGTCATCCGAGATCTCGTCCCCGTTCGGGCAGTCCTCGTCCTCGTCCTCGCAGGGCCAGACCCAGGGCTACGCGATCCCGATCAACCGCGCGCTGTCCATCGCCAGTGAGATCGAGGCGGGCGACGCCTCGAGCACCGTGCACATCGGTGCCACCGGCTTCCTCGGCGTGGAAGTCGCATCGTCGAGCTACTCCTCGCCGACGTTTGGCGGCGAGCAGCAGAGCAGCGGGGCGACGGTGGAAGGCACCCTGTCCGGATCGCCGGCAGCCGAGGCGGGCCTGTCAGCGGGCGACGTGATCGACTCGGTGGGTGGCCACGCGGTGTCGTCCTCGTCCGACCTCCAGTCAGTGATCGAGCAGTATCACCCCGGCGACAAGGTCAGCATCGTCTGGACCAGCGAATACGGTCAGACGCAGACCTCCACGGTGACCCTCGCCAACGGTCCGGCCGACTGAGGCCGGTTTAAATAAGGCTGAGCCCGGGCTCCCGGCCCGGGCTCAGCCGCGTTCCGGCCCGCTCGCCCCGACTCCCCCGCTCGCCCCGACTCCCCCTGTCACGCCGACTCCCCCCGGCCCTCTTGTGCGAAGTACTGGTCGACTGCCCCGGCGATCGCGCCCGCGATCACCCGCTGATCCGGCGCGCTGGCCGCGATCGACGCCTCGAATGGATCGGTGAGATACAGCGGCTCGATCAGCGCTCCCGGCATCTCGCTCGGCGTCGAGAAGTACCCGGCCTCGGCCGGCCCGAGCAGCAGCAGGTGCCCGTAGGCCACGCCGGCGGCCGAGATCGCCGAGCCGAGCCCGGTGTCCTGGAGGACTC
>JASHOI010000236.1 GCA_030041195.1 Streptosporangiaceae bacterium
TTCGACACACGCTCCTGTGGTGAAACGGAGATCATGCCGGTTTACGGAACCGGTGGTGGGGGTTCGAGTCCCTCCGGGAGCGCCAAGCCCCACCTCCCTGGCAGCGGACCTGCCGCCGAGCGTCCGAAGCTCGGTTGTCCCAGTTCGACTCTGGGCAGGGAGACGCCAAGGACGACCCGGTGTTCCGCTGTGCTGCACTGCCGGCCGGCTGGGCCATGTTGGCCGACCAGACCCGCCGACCGGCAGGCTCTCCGCATGACTACCGGTGCACGCTCTCGAGGACGACGATCGCCCCAGAGCCGACCAGCACCACAACCACGATCGCGACGATCATGAGTAGCACGCGGAGCACAAGGCGCCAGAAGACTACGAGAACCGCCGCGAGCAGCACGATGGCTGCCTTGGCGGACTCGACCTCCTGGGCCGCTCCGTCGATGGCCTGCATGTTCCTTCCCCTGACTCGCTGGTGCCACCAGACGGGGTCAGGCCGAAGGGGTTCATTGTGAACCGATGGCGAACGTGCTGGCTTGACCGTTGCATTCCGTCACCAAGCCGGTTAACAATGATCCTTAGCGCTGACCCCCTCCTACTCGGGCTGGGCTCGGTGTGAACTGGGCACGGTCGATGCTCCGAACATCGGCCGTGCTTTTGTGTGACAGAAGTACCGCAGATGCGGCTCTCGGGCTGAGTCCTGCGCCCCGTCACACTGCGTAGCAGGAACGCGCTCGCTCTAGCTCACGAGTGGCTTGTGGTGCAATCGACCACTGGCGTCTCCTCTCCGCCGCACAAGATCGCGGCGACGTATCCGGGTGGCCCCCTGCCACCTTCCGACTGACCGCTATCCGAGCGGATCAGTTGAGGACGAAGCCTGGTTCTGCTTCAATGGTGACTTTGGCACGCGCCATTGGCAAGTGCCATTCGGTCCATATCGGCGCCCAACCGCGCCAGTCCGTTCCCGGTGTTGCGGTTTACGCTCATGGAGAGGGGCGAGACTGAAGTGCCAGGGACCAGCCCCACAGTTCGCCGCAGGGAGCTTGGGGCTCGGCTTAAAGAACTCCGGGCCGGGAAGGGCTGGACGGTCGAGCAGGTCGCCGAGCGGCTGCTCGTATCACCGTCCAAGGTGAGCCGCCTCGAGACCGGCCAGCGTGGTGCCAGCGCTCGAGACATCCGCGACATCAGCAACCTTTACGGCCTTAATGACGATCAGCGGCAGCTGCTGGCAGACCTGGCTAAAGCCGGCAAGGAACACGCCTGGTGGCAGCCGTTCTCACTGCCTTACTCGACCTACGTAGGCCTGGAAGCCGACGCGACCTTGATCAGGGACTTTGGGCTCGGTGTGATGCCCGGCCTGCTCCAGACGCCCGATTACGCTCGCGCGGTCTTGATGGCCACAGTTCCCCGGCGAGCTCCCGACGAGATCGAGCAGCTCATCGAAGCGAGGATCGCACGGCAAGAACGGGTCCTGTCGGCGGAAAACCCGCCGCAGTTCCACGCGATCTTGGAAGCCTCCGTACTGCATCGCGTAGTCGGCACCACGGCGATCATGCGAGCGCAGCTGGAGCACCTGCTAGACGCGTCCGAGTCGTCGAACGTCACGGTTCAGGTCGTTCCCTATGAGGCTGGTGCGCTGCCGAATGCCAACAACAAGTTCATCATCCTGAGCTTCGCCTCAGCGCTCCCGGACGTCGTCTTCGTCGAAGGGCTAACCGGCGATCTCTACATAGAGCGCAAGGAGGACATAGAAACTTACAACGCCGCGTTCGGGGCTCTTGAGGGGCTGGCCAAATCACCCGAGAGCTCTCGTGCAACTATTGTCTCGATCTTGAGAGATTACCGATAGTGTTCTGGGCCAGACGGATGAACCCGGTGGCCTGGATCGTCCGGACAAGCCCTGCTCTAGAGGCTCATAGGAAGCTCATAGACGAGATGAACCCTAATGAGATGCGCCCGCCAGCGTTGGCTTGGCGCAGGTCGAGCTATTGCCAAGGTGGCGAGTGCGCAGAGATCGCCAAGCTGGATGGCATGATTGCGCTCCGCAACTCGACCGTTCCAGGCGCCGTGGTTCGCTACACGGTTGATGAGTGGCGGGCGCTCGTCCAGGCCATCAAGGCTGACGAGTTCGCCGACCTGGACTGACTCAGTCGCACCCCGGCATCAAGAAGGCACGTGGGCTTAGGTCCGCGTGCTCTACTCGTAGTGCCTACGTAGGTTTTGCGAACAGGAGCACCACAGAACGCTGACGTCACTCTGGTCTCATGCGCCTCATAGAGCGGGCTATTGGTCAGCCTGTGGACCACGTTCCGGTAGCGTGCCGGGACATGAGTTCTCAGCAGCCCGGCGTCGGGCAGCTCACGGCAGCCGTCCAGCAAGTCCTGCCATCCGTGCGCGCTGACCTGGAACGGCTCGTGCGGATCCCGTCGGTGTCGGCCGATCCTGCTGCCGCGCCGCAGGTGCAAGCCAGCGCTAGCGAGGTTGCGGCCCTGCTCGGCCGGGCTGGTCTGCCAGAGGTCGACCTGCTCACCGCGGACGGTGGCCAGCCCGCGGTGCTCGGGCGGCGGCCCGGCCCGCCCGGCGCGCCCACGGTCCTGCTCTACGCGCATCACGACGTGCAGCCCACCGGCGACCGCGCGGGCTGGGACAGCGACCCGTTCCAGCCCGCCGAACGGGATGGCCGGCTGTACGGGCGCGGCGTGGCCGACGACAAGGCGGGCATCGCGGCGCACCTGGCCGCGTTGCGGGCGCATGGAGACCAGCTCCCCGTCGGCGTCACCGTGCTCATCGAGGGCGAGGAGGAGATCGGCTCGCCCACGCTGGACGCGTTCCTGGCCCAGTACCGGGATCTGCTGCGTGCCGATGTGGTGGTGTTCGCCGACGCGGCGAACTGGACGGTTGACGTGCCGTCGCTGACGACCTCGCTCCGCGGGGCCGCGCCGGTCATCGTGGAGGTGCGGGTCCTCGAGCACGGTGTGCACAGCGGGCTCTACGGCGGCCCGGTCCCGGATGCCCTGACCGCGCTGTGCCGGATGCTGGCAACGCTGCACGACGAGCGGGGCGACGTGGCTGTCGAGGGCCTGACCAGGGGCACGGCCGACCCGCTCGACCTGACCGAGGCGCAGCTTCGGGCCGACGCGGCGATGCTCGACGGGGTGCAGCTGATCGGCACCGGCGGGCTCACCGACCGGCTCTGGGCACACCCGGCCATCGCGGTCATTGGCATCGACGCCCCGTCGGTCGCCGCCGCCTCCAACACCCTGATCCCGGCGGCCCGCGCGAAGGTGAGCCTGCGCGTTGCCCCCGGCGACGACGTGACCAGGGCGAGCGCGGCCCTGGCGGCCCACCTCAAGGCGCATGCGCCATGGGGCGTGCACGTCTCCGTGCAGCAGGCTGCCACGGCGGCTCCGTACACCGTGCCGACCGGGGGTGCTGCGTACCAGGCGGCTCATTGGGCTCTGCAGGAGGCCTGGGGAAGGCCCCCGGCCGATATCGGCGGGGGCGGATCGATCCCGTTCGTCACCGGATACGCCGAGCTCATCCCCGAGGCCGAGATCCTGATCACCGGCGTCGAGGACCCGGACACCCGCGCGCACGGCGCGAACGAGAGCCTGGACCTGGCGACGTTCGAGCGCGCGTGCCTCGCCGAGGCGCTGCTGCTGCACCGGCTCGGCACGGGCGTGGCAGACACATCTGACCGCCAGATCTAACCGTCGGGCGATGTTGGGTGTTCTCGGCACCGATGCAGGCTTCCCGGTGCGATGGGGTCCGGCTGAGGTACTCCGAGCCCTGGCTGGTTCACTGCAACCCGCGCTTCTGGGAGCTGAATCTCTGGGATTCCCATCCACTCGAGGCCTTCCTGCGCGATCCAAAGCCCTGTCACGGCTACTCCGTGCTGAGATCCTTGCTGCTAGTGGACGTACGGATGCTAAGGCGTCTATCTCGGGATCGGCCTGCGGGCAGATCCGCCTGACACTAGAGTTGCACCGTGGGATTCCCAAAGCGAAACGGGACTGTAAGAGTTCAGTGGGCGCTGCTCGCACAACCGCGGTTGCCACGATCCGAGCCGACTTGCCCGGGCGGTGGCACACTGCTTCCAGGCCAGGCGGTCGCAAGCTGCAGCAGCGCGACCGCCCTGATTCACAACGGGACAGGTTGGCTTGGATAAGGTCACAGGTTCTCTCGGGCCGCGGCGCGCTATCGCGGCCGCACTGAGGCAGCTCCGAGAGGAGTCTGAGAAGCCTCTGAATGAGGTTGCCAACGACCTGATGATCTCGACGAGCAAGCTGTCTCGGCTTGAAAACGCACAGGGTAAACCACAGCCGCGAGATATCAAGGACCTCATCCTCTATTACGGGATACAAGACGCACCGCTGGCTGCAAGCCTGCGGCGATGGGCGGCAGCTGCGCAGCGCCCCGGATGGTGGACCGATTTCGACGACAATGTCCTCGGAGGAGGGCTGGACGCGCACCTTGCCTATGAGACGGATGCCACGGTCGAGAGGACCTACGCGCTGCCGTTCGTGCCGGATCTACTACAGACCACGGAATATGCGCGAGCAATCTTCCGGCACATGGAGCATCGCTCAGAGGCTGAGATCGATCCGCTGCTGGCGATTCTGCTACGGCGCCAGGAAGCCCTGCGCAGCCGTGAGCATTTGGAGCCGCTGCAGCTTATAGCTGTTACACACGAATCGGCTTTAAGACAGGCTGTCGGCTCATCCTGGATATTGCGGAATCAGCTGGATGCGCTCGTTGAGCGTTCGTCGGTTCCGAATGTTAGCTTGCATGTCCTGCCGTTCGCCGCCAGCCCCGTATTCACGATGACCTGTATGTATGCTCATTTTGACTACGAGGATTACGTCGAAGGGGGCGTCGTCCATATAGAGACCCACGCCGGATTCTGGAGCGTTGACGATCCTGCCACAGTGGAACGATACCGAACAGCGCACGACGCTCTAGTCAGAGCCTCGTTGAATGAGGATGATTCGCGTGAGCTCATACTCTCTGTCCGCAAGAGCTTGCCTGATGGCACGTGAAGGCAGGCCCATGGCCAATCTGGGGGTTTGGCCAATCTCCTGATTCTGACCGGAGGCCCTCATGGGTCGGATGTGGCATAAAACAAGGCACGACGTAGCAGATAGCGCAAAATATGAAGAATTAGGCCAGGTGCTTGGGAGTGGCAGGAAGGCAGCATCTGCCTGGGAGTCTCTGGACCAGTACCCCACCGCCAACATGCAAGACTTCGTCCGCGGCCTGATATCAGATGCGACCAAAAATGACGATGCGCTAAGGTTGCATCTCAAGCTATTCAAGTTTGCGCGCTCAACAGCTTTGGCTGTGATCGCGGCAGCCCTCATTGCCTCGCTGATATTCGGGGCAGGCGTCGCCCTTGTGGTTGCAGTTGCTGGCGGACATGCAGCGGTGACGATTAGCATCGGCGCCAGTGGGAGCGCAACTTTCGTTGTAACCGCAGGTGTCCTATGCCGACGCTACGTCAAGTCCGCCCTAACCGCTTTGTCCGGAAAGGATCCGCACCACACAACCACCGGCCCGAAAGGGCCATACGAAGATGCGAACCAGCGAACGGCTGCGCGACAATAGGAACTTCGAACGTGACGTCTCTTAC
>JASHOI010000237.1 GCA_030041195.1 Streptosporangiaceae bacterium
CGGGTGCCCGCCCTGGTCGGCACGCTGGACGACACCCGCGTCGGCGCGCTGCTGGCGCTGCCGCCGCGCGCGGACCCGGACGCGTTGCTCGGCCGCCTGGCCGACCGGCTGCGGCGCCGGCTCGGCGACGACGACGTGATCGGCGCCGGATCGGTGGTGGACTCGGTTCCCGAGGTGCAGCGCTCGTTCCTCGAGGCCGAGCAGGTGGCCGAGGTGGCCGCGCGCAACGGTGGCGGGCTGGCCTTCTACCGGCTGCCGGACCTGCGGCTGCGCGGCCTGCTGCACCTGCTGCGCGACGACCCGCGGGTGCAGGCCTTTGCCGAGCGGGAACTCGGCCCGCTGCTGCGCCGCGACGACGCGGCGGGCAGCCAGATGCTCGACGCGCTCACCGCCTACCTGGAAGCCGGGGGCAACAAGGCGGAGGCCGCCAAGCGCGCGCACCTGGCCCGGCCGACCCTGTACGAGCGGCTGCGCCGGATCGAGGAAGCGCTCGGCGTCAGCCTGGACTCCGCCCAGTCCCGCACCTCGCTGCACGTCGCGGTGCTGGCCCAGGCGGCGGCGCGGGAGCGGTGACCGGCCCGGTTTGAACCACACTGCCTGAGCGCCCGTGTGAACGGGTAACCGTATCGCGACAACGCCCCGCTGGCTTGTCGAGGTAGCCCGATTGTGCTGCTCGTAGCCGTTTCGTGCTGCGGACCGAAGAACCGTCCGGGCCGGCCGTAACGGTCGTTCATTCTTACGAGAGGCAGCACAGTGAAGCTTCGGCATTCCGCCATACCCGCTTTCCCGGCCATCGCCGCCGTTGCCCTGGCCGCGGCGCTGAGCCTCGTGCTGGCAGCCTGCGGGTCCAGCTCCAGCCACCTCGCTGCGGCACGGCGCCCGGTCTCGCCGTTCCTGAATCAGCTGCGTTCCTTCTCCCAGGTCGCTTCCACGATCCCGGCCAACGGCGACGTGAATCCCTACGGGGTGGCCGTGGTCCCGGCGTCCGCCGGGCGGCTCGTCGCCGGGGACACCCTGGTGAGCAACTTCAACGACAAGGCCAACGTGCAGGGCACCGGCACGACCATCGTCCAGGTCTCTCCGTCCGGCTCGGCCCGCCTGTTCGCCCAGCTCTCCACGCTCCCGGCGGGCATGGCCTGCCCTGGCGGCGTCGGGCTGACCACCGCGCTCGGCATCCTGCCCGGCGGCTGGGTGATCGTGGGCAGCCTGCCGACCACGGCGGGCGGCGCCCTGCCCGGGCTCGACCCCGCCGGGTGCCTGATCGTGCTGAACGACCAGGGCACGCCGGTCAAGACCATCACGAACTCCGACATCGTGGGCCCGTGGGACCTGACCACGGCGTCGAACGCGACGTCGGCCGAGGTGTTTGTCTCCAACGCCCTCGGCGGTAACACCAGCACCCACGACGGCGTCCCGGTCGCCGGTAACTGCACGGTGGTGCGGCTCGACCTGGCGCTCAGCGCCACGTCGCCCCCGGTGCTCACCAGCTCGGCGGTCATCGGCACGGACTACCCGTGGATCGCGAACAAGGCCGCGCTGGTCCTGGCGCCAACCGGGCTCGCGCTCGGGCGCAACGGGACGCTGTACGTCGACGACACGCAGACCAACGCGATCTCGGCCATCCCCCGGGCGCTCACCAGGACCACCGCGGTCACGGCGCAGGCGAGCACGATCTTCGCTGGCGGTGCGCTCAACGCCCCGCTGGGCATGACGTTGGCGCCCAACGGAGATCTCGTCGTGGTCAACGGCAACGACGGCAACGCCGTCGAGGTCAGCCCGGCCGGCAAGCAGGTCGCAACCAAGACGCTGCTGAAGAACGGCGCCGGGGACCTGTTCGGGCTCACCACGATCTCCGGCGGCCTGCTGGTGGTCAACGACGGGACCAACGCGCTGGATCTCTACCGCACCTGATTCGGCATGATGGGCGCATGCCGCGAACCGAAGAGACCTACCTGCACGGGCACCACGACAGCGTCCTGCGGTCGCACCGCTGGCGCACCGCGGAAAACTCCGCGGGCTACCTGCTGCCGCGGCTGCAGGCCGCTGACCGGGTGCTCGACGTGGGATGCGGCCCCGGGACCATTACCGTCGACCTGGCGGCGAGGGTTCCCGAGGGCGAGGTGGTCGGCATCGACGCGGCCGGCGACGTGCTGGAGGACGCCCGGCGGGAGGCGAGCCGCCAGGGCCGGAGCAACGTCCGGTTCGAGCCGGGCGACGTGTACCGGCTGGCGTTCGGCGACGGGGCGTTCGACGTCGTGCACGCTCACCAGGTGCTGCAGCACCTGAGCGACCCGGTCGCCGCGCTGGCCGAGATGCGCCGGGTGTGCCGTCCCGGCGGCCTGGTCGCCGCCCGGGACAGCGACTACGGCGGGATGTTCTGGTTCCCCGAAGACCCGGAACTGGCCGAGTGGCGGTCCCTGTACCAGCGGGTCGCACGCGCGGTCGGCGGCGAGCCGGACGCCGGCCGGCGCATGCTGTCCTGGGCCCTGGCGGCCGGGTTCGCCGCGGTCGAGCCGTCGGCGGGCGCGTGGTGCTACGCGGCTCCGGCCGACCGGTCGTGGTGGGGCAGCCTGTGGGCCGAGCGGCTGACCGAGTCGCCGTTCGGCGACCGGGCCGTCGAGCACGGCCTGGCCACCCGGCAGGACCTGGGGCGGCTGGCCGACGCGTGGCTGCGCTGGGCGGCGAGCGACGACGGATGGTTCCTGATCCCGCACGGCGAGATCCTCTGCCAGGTTCCCGGTTAGCCAGCGGGAGTGAACTCCACCCACAGCTCCCGCAAGGTACGGGTGAAGTAACCGGGCATGAACTCGGGCTCACGGCCGGGTACCAGCCGGATTCCCGGCAGCGCGCGCAGCAGTTCCTCGAACATGACCCGCAGCTCAAGCCGGGCCAGGTTGGCGCCCAGGCAGAAATGGGTGCCGAACCCGAACGCCACGTGGTGGTTGTCTCGCCGGGTCACGTCGAACCGGCGAGGCTCGCTGAACGCCCGGTCGTCGGAGTTGGCCGCCCCGTACATGAGCAGCACCTGGTCGCCCTGACGCAGTCGCTGGCCGTGCAGCTCGTGGTCCGCGGTCACCGTCCGGCGCATGTTGAGGATCGGCGTCGCGTACCTGATGAACTCCTCCACCCCCGTGGACCCGATGACCGCGGGATCCGTGACCAGGATCCGGCGCTGATCGGGAAACCGGGCCAGGTTCCACACCGTCTGCCCGATGACCGACCGGGTGGTCTCCGCCCCGCCGTCGAGCAGCAGCAGGCCCTCCTGAACGATCTCCGCGAGGTCCAGCGGCTGGCCGGCTACCGCACCGTGCACCCAGACCGACACCAGGTCGTCGCGCGGGTCAGCGCGGCGGGCCTCGGCCAGCTCGCCGAACGCGGCAACGAATTCGCTGATCGCCTCGGGAGATCCGGCCGGCTGGCGGGGATCGTCGTTGCGGAAACCCGCAGAGCTCATCGTCCGCTCTGACCACTCCATGCACTTGTGCCACTGCGCGCGGTCGAATCCCAGCAGCTCAGCGATCACCATGGCGGGCAGCGGCGCAGCGAGATCCCGGACCACGTCCACGGTTCCCTTCGCGGCCGCCGCGGCGACCAGCCCGGCGGCGATGGCCCGGACCCGCTCCTCGTGCCGGCGCGCCGCGCGGGGCGAGAACCGCCCCGACACCAGCTTGCGCTGCAGCAGGTGCCGCGGGTCGTCCCGGTTGATCATCGAGGCGCTCATCTCGATGAGCGGCCGGCTGCCGCTGGCCGAGCTGTACCGGCTGGTGTCGCGCTCGACGGACAGCACGTCGTCGTACCGGGAGATGCCCCAGATCCGGTTCACCGGGTCCCAGTAGACCGGCGCCGTGTCCCGCAGCCACTGGTACGCCGGGTGCGGGTCTCCGGCGTACAGGTACGGATCGAGGATATTGAGCGCCGCGCCGGACGTGAGGCTCACGGGTGACGGGCTCCGCTCAGCGAAACTGACATGGCATGCCTGCAATTTCCGGATCTTAAGGCACCGGGCGGGCCGCGGCGAGTCACAAACCCGGTCTTCTTGCCTGAACGGGTAGTCCCGTGGCCGGTCAGGCCGGCCCGGCGCAGCTGGCCGACAACTGGCGCCCAATCCAGGCAGAATGCCCGACGGGCCGCGGGCAGTTACCGGGCCATCGGTGGCAGCAGTGCGCCGATGACCCTGGCGGCACGGTCCGGGTCGGGCGGCTCGCCAGTGATCAGCGGGAGGTAGATGTACGACTCCATGACGCGGACCAGCACGTAGGGCAGGTCGTCCATGGGGACGGTGGCCTGCAGCCGCCCCGCGGCCGCCTCGGCGTCGAGCACCTCGCCGATCAGCGCGGTGAGCCGGGTCTCGAAGGCGGACGCCTTCGTGGTCAGCAGGCGCAGCGCCAGGTCGCCCTCGCGATCGACGAAGGCCCGCATGCCGGCGTTGCCGATGACGGCGCGGACGGTCTCGGTGATGATCGCCGCGGCCCGGGACTGGCCGGCTACCGGGGGCGTGCCGGCGTCGCCGCAGCCCTTCCGCAGCCTGCCGATCGTCGGCTCTATCAGCGACCAGAGAATCTCGGCGAGCAGCTGGTCGCGGGAACCGGCCCAGCGGTAGAGGGTGGCCCGGTCAACGCCCAGCGCCCTGGCCAGTGCCTGCATGTCGACCCGGTCCCCGGCGAGGAAGGTCCGTCGTGCCAGCCGGAAGGCGTCGAGCGGGGTCGGCCGCGGCGCGCTGGCCCCGCCGAGCTGACGCTGCAGCGGGGTCGGTGGTCTTGACGTGCCGGGCTTCATTGAGAGACAGTATGCAACAGATTCGATAAACGCCGCAACGGAGCAACACATGACCGATATGCCGCAGGGTCCGCTCGTTCAGCTCAAAGACGGAGCCGTCCGCGGCACGGTCAGGTCAGGGGTTTGCGCCTTCCTCGGCATCCCGTATGCCGCACCCCCGTTCGGCGCGAACCGGATGCGGCCGCCGCAACCCGCTGCGCCCTGGGACGGCGAACGCGACGCCACCAGCTACGGCCCGACCGCGCCCAAGGGCAGCTACCCGCCGCAGTACGTCCCGCTCTTCCCCGAAGTGGTGATCCCGGGCGAGGACTGCCTGAACCTCAACGTGTGGACACCCGACCCGGGCGCGACCGGGCTGCCGGTGCTGGTCTGGATTCACGGCGGCTCGTTCATGAACGGATCCGGCTCGGTGGGCGAATACGAGGGCAGCGCGTTCGCCCGTGACGGGGTCGTGTGCGTGACCATCAACTACCGGCTGGCCGCCGAGGGCTTCCTCTTCCTCGACGATGGCATCGCCAACCTCGGACTGCTGGATCAGCTGGCGGCGCTGCGCTGGGTGCAGGCGAACATCGCCGCGTTCGGCGGCGACCCGGCGCGGGTCACCGTGGCCGGCGAGTCGGCCGGGGCGATGAGCGTGACCACGCTGCTGTCGATGCCGCTCGCTCGGGGCTTGTTTCGCCAGGCCATCGCGCAGAGCGGCGCGGCCGCACACACGCTTACTCGCGGCGAGGCACTCAAGGTCAGTGGCTTCCTCGCCGAGTCGCTGGGCGTGCCAGCGGACCGGGACTCGATCAAGGCGGTGCCGCTCGAGCGGCTCGTCCAGGCCGCGTCGGACCTGGTCGTCGAGGTGCAGACCGCTCCCGACCCGGTGAAGTGGGGCAAGCTCGCGCTGAACTTGCTGCCGTTCGCGCCGACCGTGGACGGCGCCACGGTGCCCGAAGAACCGCTGCAGGCGATCGGCAACGGGCAAGGCGCCGACGTCGCCCTGCTGATCGGATCGAACCGTGACGAAGCCCGGCTGTTCCTGGTCGCGGCCGGCACCATCGACCTGATCGACGACGCAACGCTCGAAGCGGCCGCCGGAGCGTACGGCCTGCCGGCGGAGTCGCTGGCCGTCTACCGCGCCGGCCGTCCGGGGGCCAGCCCGGGCGATCTGCTGGCCGCCGTGGTCACCGACTGGTTCTTCGCGATCCCGGCGATCCGGGTCGCCGAAGCGCGCGCTGGCCGCGGGACGGCGAACACATGGACCTACCGGTTCGACCGCCCCGATCCCGACGACAACAACCGGCTGGGCGCGTGCCACGGCGTGGAACTGCCGTTCGTGTTCGGCACGATCGGCCGCGATGAGGTCCGGCCGCGCATCGGCGACAGGCCGTCTCGGGCCGTCTCCGACCAGGCGCACCAGGTATGGGTGGACTTCGTCACCCGCGGCGACCCTGGATGGCCGGCCTACGACACCGGCCGCCGCGCCACCGGCCTGATCTCCGACCGCATCACCGTCGCCGACGACCCGGCCGCCGCGGAGCGCACCTGCTGGGACCGTATCCGGTAGCGGCAGGAGATCAGTCTGGGGCCGTGCCGGTGAGGACGACCGTGCCCTGCTGGGAGAGGCTGCCGGCCCGGCCGATGATGATCTCCATGGTGGGGAAGTCGTCCGGGTTGGCGGCGCTCCACATCTGGGCGCTGGCGCTGCCGCTGGCGTTGACCGTGAAGGTCCCGCCCGGTATCAGCTGGGGATGACCTGGCCGGTTGTCCGGACCCGCGTACACGCACTCGTAGAACTCGCCCGATGGCAGCGGCTTGAGGTGCTCGACGTCCATCTGAATGGACCAGCCGCCCGCCGCCTGGTGCTCGACCGCCTGCCCGGAGCCCGTCGCGCCGGGCTCGTGGTGCAGCGGGTAGGTGTACGAGGCCAGCGCGGGCCCCGCCTGCGCCACGGCGAACCCGATCCCGGCCCCGGCCACGGCGGCCACGGCGGCCGCCGATGCGGCGAGTGTCCGGAGGTTGCCGCGGCGCCACCGGGACTTGCGGGATGCCTGCTGTATCCGGGCCATGGTGCGGTCCTGCAGATCGGCGGGCGGCTCGGGCCCGGTGGCCAGCGTCACACCCGGCAGAACAGCCTGAAGCATCTGCGCGGTCGGGCCGAGTTCCGCGACTTCCCGCTGGCACTCATCACACGTCTGCAGGTGCGCTTCGAAACGCTCGGACTCGTCCGGATCGAGGGCCCCGAGCACCCATCCGGCGACGTCCGCGTGCGCAACGTCCGGTTCAGCCATTGAAACCTCGCTCAGCCAGTGCGGCCTTCAGCGCCCGCAGCCCGTGGTACAGCCGGGTCTTGACCGTGCCTAACGGCAGGCCCAGCCGTTCAGCGATCTGCGACTGGGTCAGCCCTTCCTCATGGGACAGCGCCAGCACCTCGCGGTGCGCCGGCGTCAGCGACTCCAGGGCGTCGCGCACCATCAGCGTTTCCACGATCCGGTCCGCGCTGTCGGGCTGCGGCGGCAGCTGCGCATCCTCCACCGCAAGCAGCGGCCGTGAGGACGGGCGCCGGTGCAGGTCGGTGGCGATGCTCCGGGCGATCACGAACAGGTAGTTCCCGACGCTGCCGCGGCCGGTGTCGAACCGCCCCGCCGTCCGCCACAGGCGCAGAAAGCATTCCTGAACCAGTTCGTCGGCCAGGCCCTCGTTCCCGAGTAAATAGAGCCCGAACCGGTACAGCTTCCTGGCATGCCGACGGTACAGCTCCTCCATCGGTTCGCCGAGATCACCGCCAGCGATCTGAGCGATCAGGTCCGCGTCTTCGCGCGCGGCCAGGTCTTCAACACCGACAACTGGCGCCATAAAGTCCCCCCACAGAACTCAGCCGCCTAGCGCCCCCATTATGACCCCAGCGTGGGCATAAGGCCATGACCCGAATCTCGTATCGCACGCCACGTGCCGGGCTACCGATCGGGGTTGCGGGGTGATCGCCCGGCCTGGGCTGCGGCCCGCCGGACCCGGGCCAGCGTGGTTGCCGTCTGCCGCGCGGATGGCCGCGGCGCAGCCGAGGTAGCCAGGAACATCCGGCCCGCCGGCTCGAGCTCCGCAACGGTCAGCTGGCAGGCCCGGCAGGCGCGGAGATGACGTGCGAATCGCTCGGCATCACCGGGATCCAGGGCGCCCAGCACCCACCCGGCAGCGTCCAGCCAGCCGACGGCGCAATAGTCATCCGCGGGCATGAAGCCCTCCTCGGCCACAGATCATCGTTAATACGGCACCAGCCCGGCATACGGTTCAAGATCCATTGAATTTTTTCGCCACCTCCGGGGCAGCGGCAAAAGAATCCGGACTGCCAGAAGAGATCTTGAACTATTTCACGGCACCGCCTCGTATGGATAGGCAGCCCAGGTGAGGTGATCAAAGTGGACGACATACTGGCTGAGCACGGCCACACGTACGACTCCGAATCTGTCGACGTGCAGCGAACAATGAGCCTCCAGATCGGGCGATCAGCGCTCTGCTTCAAGCTGTGAACGCATTCAGCTCATCCATTCCCAAAGACGTGGTCGTCTGTGCTGGCCAGCGCCTGCTGCCAGGCCTCCCGCGCCCGGGCCGGCTGGCCGGCGGTGTGGCGGGTGTCGCCGAGCCGGGTGAGGGTTTCCGCTTCGGCGAGGCGGGCGCCGGATTCCCGGTACCGGCTCACCACCGTGGTGCGCTCCACGCCCAGCCCGAAATCCGGTTGGTCCACTTTTTTCAGCATACGCCCGAGTCCTGGTTAAATCTCGCCGGTGCCGGATCGCCGAGTGTTCGCGCAGGTGAGGTGGTCGTATGTGGCATTTCTGCAACATTCACGCTCTGGCTGCACCGCGACGCGGCCGGTTCGATTCAGACCAGAGGTCCCCCGCACCGTCCTGCAAACCCGTCAGCCGGCTGACCGGCCCGGGAAGGAGAACCATGACCAAGTCCGCGGCGCCGACGCTCATGGAGGTCACCACCCTTGCGGGGACCGCCCACGCGAATCCGCTCTACCCGCCGGACGCCCCCCTGATCCGCATCGGCGTCGCCGATTCGCCAGACCCGGTCACCGAGGCGATCGCCCGCCACGTTCGTGAGTCAGGCAGCGTGTTCCTCGAGCTGCCCGATGGCCGGCTGACGGTCGTTCTGCACCTGGACGGCAAGACGTGGATCCCCCGGCCCGCGCATGACTGACGAGCCGTTCTGCACGATCATCGAGCCGTTCCGGATCCACTCGGTCGAGCCGCTGCGGCTGACTACTCGCGCCGAGCGGGCCAGCGCCCTGGCGGCGGCGGGGTACAACCTGTTCGAACTGGCCGCCGAGGACGTGCCGATCGACCTACTGACCGACTCGGGCACCGGCGCCATGTCGGCCGAGCAGTGGGCGGCCATCCAGCGAGGGAACGAGGCCTATGCGGGGGCGCCCTCGTTCCACCGGTTCCGCGCAGCGGTGACCGGCCTGTTCCCGTTCGCGCACGTGTTGCCGACGCACCAGGGCCGCGCCGCGGAGAGGATCCTGTTCACCGCGACCTGCGGATCCGGCCTGATCGTGCCGAACAACACCCACTTCGACACCACCAGGGCCAACATCGAGGTCACCGGCGCCAGCGCCGTCGACCTCCCGGTCGCCGAGGGCCTGCAGCCCGCCGTGCGCCACCCGTTCAAGGGCAACATGGACGTCGCCGCCCTGGAGTGCCTGCTGTCGGAGC
>JASHOI010000238.1 GCA_030041195.1 Streptosporangiaceae bacterium
GCCGCCCATGCCCTGGCTGCCGACCACCACGCCGTCGCGGGTTACCGCGAGTTCCAGCATCCAGTCCGAGGGCTTCCATGAGCCCCAGCACGACCAGTGATATTGCAGCGTGCTGCGGGCGCGTTCTTCGGGAGAGGCGTCGGTCCAGGCGACCATGAACGGCTGCACCTCAGGGTCATGTATCCCGTCGGCGGCTAGGCCGGCCAGGGCGTGCAAGTCGTCCGGGCTGGGCCAGCGCAGTTCCAGTTCCGGGGTCTGCAGCCGCAGGTCAGCCAGCGGCCAGTGCGAAGACGCCATGGCCGCGATTGTGCCGCGCCCGGCCCAGGCTGGCACCTCGTTTATGCGTGGCATTCAGCAGCACCGGACCTCGGCCGAGGCTGAGGCCGCGGAATGGCGCCCAGGCAGATCCTGGAATGGAATCTCTTTTCTATCTGGATGCGCCGATCGCGGGCGCATACATCATCGGGTCATGCCGCGAGATGCGCGTTGTGATGTTGCTTCTCTGCGCGGTGGCCTGGATATCGACTGGCGGCCTTGCGCCCGTGCTGGGTACGCTCTCTCATGCTCGTCGCAAGGAGCGGGAGGACGGCCATGTACCGAGATCACGACGCAGAGGCGTCCTTTTGAGCCGACCAGTAAGCGCCGCCGGGGGTTCCCTCTAGCGAGTCCAGCGTCAAGCGTGGCGACAGGTTCGTCGGCGTCGACACCGAGCTGACCGAAAAACTTGGACGCGATGACCCATGCCCATGTGGGTCTGGTCGGCGCTTTCCGCCGGTGCTGCCGCAGCACCGGCCGGTTCGACGGCGCGCCCGCGAACTACTACGTGCGCGACAGGCGCCAGTAGCCGAGGGTCCGCCCGAACGTCCTGTCATCCCGCGCCAGGTGCGCTTCATGGCTTGGCGCCCGAAGCTGGCGCAGTGTCTGGGCAGGATGAGCTTTCCAGAACTGCCGTGCGCGTCGTCCGGTCACCTGGGCACGTGAGCGCGCCGCGTCCGGCGTGCGCTGCTGCCTGGCCTGGTGTGCACAACGCGGCCTGGCCCCTTTGGCGGGGCGCCGGCCGCACTTGGAGCTGTACATCCGGTGGATGCAGGAGATCGGCGGGTTTGGGCCTTCGGCTGTGTCCCGCCGGTTCTCGGTGGTGGCCGGTTCTGCCGGACCTGTGTCATCGATGGAGTCCTTGACCCACTGCCGAATCGGAGTGTCTCCTCGGGAGGTTTCGGAACCGACGCTGCCGCGCCCAGATTGACAGGCCGTTCCTCGCTGCCGCCGCGAAAAGGGCAGACGGACGCTACGAGGCCGTAACGGGCTTGCGGGCGATGAAGACCAATTCGAGGCCGGGACGCTCCGGCGCACCGCGGACATCTGTCAGCTCGTAGCCCGCTGAGATGAGCGAGTCCTCGATCACCGGACGTGGCGGGTAGCGCCGGGTGCCCTCCGAGGTCAGCGTTGCCCGGTCAGCCGCGAAAACGTAAGTCCGCCGGGTGCTCACCAGGTCGCCGTCTACCCGGGTCACCTCGAGCCAGCTCTCGAACACCCCTGCGTCAGGAGAATCGCGCCTGACATGAGTAGTCTCGCGGTTCCAGGTCAGCCACGGCTGGCCGGCCGGGTCCACGGACTCGAACACCAGGTAGCCGCCGGGACGCAGCGCCGCACGGACACCGCTGAGCGTCGTGAGCCACTCCTGCTGAGTGAGGAACACGTTGCTGACGTTGCCGGTCATCGTGGCCAGGTCGACCGCGAGGGCCGGCAGGCTCGTCACGTCGCCATGGATCCATCGCACCCGCTGCGCGCCTGGCTTGGCCCTGGCGACATCCAGCGACGCCGCGGCCGGGTCCAGCCCGACGACCTCAAAGCCGCGTTCGGCGAGCATACTCGCCCAGTTACCCGTTCCGCAGCCGACATCAAGCACGCTGCGTGCGCCGAGCTCAGCCACAATCGCCAGGTAATTGGGGAGGTCAATGCGCTCCCCTTCCCACACGTCATAGATCCTGGCCAGCCGCGGCTCCGCGAAAAGGGCATCCTGCACGGCAAGTCAGCATAGTGCGGTCCGGAACCGGAAACAGAGAGGCCATTCGTGTGCACCTTGGACAAGACGCTGGCCGACTCAGGCTTGGCGGCATAACGGCGGACGTGAGCGTGTCAGCCATTAGGCTGACTGTCCCGACCAGCTGCCGAGATGGTCCTTGTGACTGCTGACTGCGCCGGGCGTTATCCTCGTCGGATGCGAGAGCGCTCGGTGGTCTGGTGAGGCCGCTGCGGATCTGGCTTGTCGGGTTTGGCATGGTTGGGGGATGGCTGGCCGGTGCCCTCGATGAGCAGGCGGGGCGGCTCGCGTCCCGGTATGGCTGTGCGGTAAGGGTCGTCGGGCTCGGGAACGCGCGAGATGGGTTTGTCTATGACGCGGACGGCCTCGACCTGGCGTCGGTACGGGTGGCGGCTTCCAGCGGGCGGCCGGTCGTTGAGCAGCGCGGCGCGGGTGTCTGGCCGCGTGCGATCGACGGTCTTCGCGCCACCGAGGCGGATCTTCTGGTGGAGGTGACAGCAAGCCCTCCGGCGGATGCCGAACCAGGCCTGACCCACATGCGGGAGGCGCTTGGGCGAGGGATTCCGGTGGTCACCTCCAACAAGTGGCCGGTGGCCTTGCACGGGGCGGAACTGGCCACGCTGGCGCGAAGTCAGGGCGCCGCGTTCCGTGCCGAGTCCACGGTCATGTCGGGTACACCGGTGCTCAGCACGCTGACCGAGGGCCTGGCGGGCACGGTGCCGGTGGCGCTGCGGGGAGTGCTGAATGCCACCGCCAACGTCATCTTGTCCCGCATGGCTGACGGCACGTCGTACGAGCAAGCGCTGGCTGAGGCGCAGCGCGCCGGCCTGGCCGAGCGGAACCCAGCCGCCGACGTTGAAGGCTATGACGCTACCGCGAAGGTGATGATCCTCTCAGCGCTGGTCTTCGGCAGGCAGCTCGACCGTGGGCAGGTCACCTGCCTCGGCATCACCGGCATCACCGGCCGGGAAGCACGCCAGGCGGCGTCGGCTGGACGGCGGATCAGGCACGTCGCAACGCTCGCGTTCTCCGGCCCAGATGGGAAGGGGACCGTGACCGCTCGCGTGCAGCCTGAGGTCGTAGACGCCGATGACCCCCTGGCGAGTATTGACGGCATCACCAATACCGTCGTGTACCAGGCCAGCCCGATTGGACAGGTCACGATCACCGGACCTGGGGCCGGACCGCATCTCGCAGGCCAGGGGGTACTCAGCGACATCATCGCGGTCGCAAGACGGCAGGCAGAGAACTCGTGAACTGCGGCCGCGGCAGCGGGTTCCGGGGCCTGTGGGCAGCAATGGCGGCGCTGCTGCGCGACCGAGCCTGACGGGCCCGGCCCAGCAAATACCCGCCTGATGCGCAAGGACTCGGGCCGTTAGCTCGGGCGGGTGCTGTGCCGGGACCGGCTGTTCTGGTGTGGGCGGTGGCAGCGCTGGCAGCTTCCGCCGGGCACCGGGTTCTGCGCCGAGCGCGCGGCGATCGCCGCCATGGTCACCGCACGCGAGTACAAGCTCACGAAATTGTGGCGGTCTGCCGCGACGATGACGGTCTGCTGCACGTCGGGGAGCTACGGCTGGGTATGCGCCGTCGTTCGGGCGAACGCGATGGCGGCGGCCGCGATCCAGATGGCTTCCACGATTGACATCACGATGGCGAGGATCAGCCCGGCCGTGGCGAACACCGCCGCGAGGCCCGCGATGAGGAACAGCGCTGAGATCAGCACCGCGGTACGGGCGAAGATTCGGGGCAAGAGGCTAGTCCCGGATAGGGCACCCCCGATCCCGGCGAAGACCAACGGTGCCGGGGCGAGCGCGAAGATGCGGGCGAACACCCCGTTGCTGAGCGCGAACGCGGTCGCGACCGTGGCCTGGTCGCCGTTCACGGCGGCGATCGGCACCGCCTCCAGCAGGGCGGCCTCGATCGCCACCACGGACAGCAGCAGCGCGCAGCCGGTGACGGTGACCGACCCGGCTAGCGTGGCGCGGGCGCCGCTGACCTGCAGCAGCACCAGCACGAACACGATGCTCAGCATCGCGCCGGTGGCTTGCAGCCACCCGCCGCCGTAAAACAGCAGCCGATGGGCGGTGGCGTAGGCGATCACGTTGCGGGGGGACGCTCCGGCGTCCGGCCAGCGAACCAGCGCCGGGGCGGTGAAATACGCGGCCAGCAGCACCGGGCCGGTAATACCGGCCAGCGCGCCCAGGATCTGCAACCGTCGTCCCGGCTGGCTCACGTGTGCCGCGGGAACTGGCGGCGGTGCCATGGCGGCTACGCGGATACCGCCGGTGCGCTGGCTGCTGGTGTCTGATCCAGACATCGCTCCCCGCTTTGCTATTCAGCCCTAATTCGAGCATCCCTGGAGTCGGGTGAAATCGGCGTGACCCGGGCGGCGTCCGGGCTGGCCGTGGTCACGCTCGGGCGGCAGCGAGCTCAGTGAACAGCTTGTTCATGTTCTGATGGTTGAGGTAAAGCACGATGCGCCACGCCCCCTCGTCCTTGCGCAGGATGAAGGTTGAGCGCAAGCAGATCAGGCCGCGCGGCGGCTCGTCGCGCATCCGGAGATTCCATGAGGTCCGCACGAGTGTGTGCAGGTCGTCCAGTGGCATCTCGGTGATGTCCGCCAGCTCCAGGCCGTCGCTGCCGATGGCCTGGAAGAGTTGTTTGCGGCGGGGAAGGGCCGTCAGCAGCGCTGCCGGGGACAAGGCGGCTGCTGAGCTCGCGTCCAGGCTCAGGAACACGTCACAGAACGAGCTCGCCAGCGCCGCACTGTCGAAGTCGTCAGCGGCACGGTCATAGCGCTGGAAGAAGGCGCGGACATCGGGACGGACACCGGTCACCGTCAGTTCCTCCTAAGCCGGGCTCACAGTCTCTTGGCCAAGCGGTTAAGCAGAGAAGCCACTGACTCGAGCTGCCGCCGCTCGGCGGGTGTGTACTCATCGGCCAGAGCTCTCACCATGGCGCCGACGACGACATGCTCCCGGTTCACGAGAAGTTCCCGCCCGGCGTCAGTGATGCCCACAGCCACCCGGCGGCGGTCGGTTTGGCCGCCGGTTCTTTCCACCAGCCCCCGCCGCTCCAAGTCGCGAACCACGCCAGCGATCGCTTGCGAGGTAACGCCCTCACCCGCAGCGAGCGTGCTCGGTGAGGTGGGGCCCTCGCGCTCAAGGCGCACAAGGATGCCCAGCTCGATGAAGTTCGCCGCGCTCCCGCGCTCGGTTGCGTACAGCTGCCGCAGCCGGCGCGCTACCCGGCCGATCGCGAGCCTCAAGTCCTGGGCAGCTATCACATCTGGGCCGTCACTCACATATGTAAGCTACCTTACGTAAGCTGACTGAGCAAATGTTGTCTTGGCACGAGCTGCACGACTCTTACTCGCGGCGACGAGCCGGTCTGTCCGCCGCGGATCGCAACGGGCCGCGGCCCGGCGGCCGTCCGCCGTTCGGTGGCTAATCCGGATTAGCCAAGGGTGAAGGGGTCGCGCGTGGCGCCGGTGAGCTCGACCCAGATCGCCTTTTCCTCGAGGTACTCGTCGATGGCATGGATGCCGTTCTCGCGGCCCAGCCCCGAATTCTTGAAACCGCCGAACGGCACCGAGGGTGCCACGACACGGTAGGCGTTGATCCACACGCTGCCCGCCTTGATCCGGGCGGCCACCCGGTGGGCGCGGTGCACGTCCTTGGTCCAGACCGCTCCGGCCAAGCCGTACGGGGTGTCGTTGGCGAGCTTGATCGCCTCGTCCTCGTCGGTGAAGGTCAAGGCGGCCAGCACCGGGCCGAAGACCTCCTCCTTGTAGACGGTCGACTCGGGTGTGATGCCGGTGAGCACGGTCGGCTTGACGAACAAGCCGCCGAGCCCGCTGTCGGCGGCACCCCCGTAGGCGATCGTGGCCCCCTCGTCCTTGGCCGTCTGCAGATAGCCCAGGACCTTCTGATACTGCGGCGCGTTGGCGACCGGGCCCATCTCAGTGTCCGGGCGGTTCGGGTCGCCCAGCTTGATTCTCGCGGCGCGCTCGGCGACCAGCCGGATCAGTTCATCGTGCACGTCCTGGTGCACGATCAGCCGGGACCCCGCCATGCAGGTTTGGCCGGTGGCGGCGAAAACCCCCGCCACGATTCCGTTGGCCGCCGCGGCCAGGTCAGCGTCTGGGAAGACGACCTGCGGCGACTTGCCGCCGAGCTCCAGCGTCACCTTATTGATGTTCTCCGCCGCCGCCCTGGCCACGGCACGGCCCGTCGCGGTCGAGCCGGTAAACGCGACCTTGTCGACGCCAGGGTGCGCGGCGAGCGCGGCTCCGGTCTCGCGGGACAGGCCGGTGACCACGTTGACCACGCCAGGCGGGAATCCGGCCTGCTCGATGAGCTCCGCGAATCCGAGCGTGGAGACGGGCGCGTGCTCCGAAGGCTTGATCACCACGGTGCAGCCCGCCGCCAGGGCCGGCGCGACCTTCCAGGTCATCAGCAGCAGCGGGGAATTCCACGGGGTGATCGCCGCCACCACGCCCACCGGCTCGCGCCGCGTGTACACGAGGTAGTTGGGGTTCGGCGAGGGGATCTGACGTCCCTCGATCTTGTCCGCGAGGCCGGCGAAGTACTGGTACCACCCGCCCAGGCCGTTGAGCTGCCCGATCATCTCCCGGTAGAGCTTGCCGGAGTCGTTGACCTCGAGGCGGGCCAGCCGGTCGGCATTCGCGGCGACGATATCGGCCAGCCGCCGCAGAAGCGCCGCCCGAGCGAATCCGGTCATCGAACCCCACTCGCTGTCGAGCGCCGCGCGGGCCGCGGCCACCGCCGCGTCCACGTCGGCCGGCCCGCCGTCGGGCACCACGGCCCATGGCCGGCCGGTGTAGGGATTGTGCGATTCGAAGGTCGCCCCCGATTCCGCCCCTACCGCCTTGCCGCCGATCAACATCCGGAAGTGTTCAAGCTCGACTGCCATGCTGTGCCTCCTCCTCATCCTGATCCGGGCGGTAAGACGATCGGCCAGGCAGCGGACCGGGATTGCCGGAGACTGCCGCGAGAGGCAGGCCGCGTACCCAGCCGGTCACCATCGAGTGTCGGTCATCTCGTGTCCCTTCCGCGAGCCGCGTCGTTCCGCGCCGCGCTCGACGTGTCGTGCACCAAGAATGTCGGTGCCGCAACCCAGAATGAGGATCAGAATGCGGCCTGACGGTCACCGGGGCCGCCACCGAAGTGCAACGGAACTCGGGAAGCGTTCAAATGACTACAGAGGGCTGACATGGCCAAGCTGATGTACTCAGCCATCACGTCGCTTGACGGGTACGTCGAGGACAAGAGGGGCAACTTTGACTGGGCCACGCCCGATGCTGAGGTGCACGCGTTCATTAATGATCTCCAGCGGCCAATAGGCACCTACCTCTACGGGCGGCGCATGTACGAAACCATGACGTTCTGGGAGACGGCGCCGACCAGCGGCGAACCCGCCGTGTTTTCGGACTACGCGGAGATCTGGCAGGCGGCCGAAAAGATCGTCTACTCCCGAACGCTGCAGTCGCCATCGAGCGGGCGGACCCGGATTGAGCGCGCCTTCGACCCGGCGGCGATCAAGCACCTTAAGGAGTCCTCGGCCCGCGACATCACGATCGGCGGAGCCGAACTGGCCGGCGAGGCGATGGCCGCGGGCTTGGTCAACGAGTGCCACCTATTCCTCAACCCGGTCATTGTCGGAGGCGGGAAACGCGCGCTGCCGGACGACGTTCACTGCCAGCTCGAGCTGTTGGCCGAGCACCGCTTCGAAAACGGTGTAGTTCACCTCCGCTACGGGAGCACCAACCGGCGGACCCTTTCCGAGGGCCGATGATCAGGACATAATCAGCTGACGAGCTCGGCAGGTCAATCAGCGCGGTCCGTGAACTGCCCAGCGGATACCGGAGCCGAGTGAAGCACGACAAGCCGCACCGCACCTGGACGGCCGTGATCACGGTCGCGGGATACAACCCGATGCCCGCGAGCTGGAGCGAGCGGGACTGTCACGATGACCAGATCATGCAGGCGGCTCACGACGCGTTGCGGTTGATGCGCAGCAACGGCGCTCAATTCGGCGTCATAGACCTGTTTCAGGACTCACCGGAGACAGGCAACCAGCATGCCGAGCACAGGACCGTGACCGTGGACCAGCGCGGCATCGTCGTCTCGCAGAACCTGACGACCTGGTAGCACCGGGAAAGCGCTAGTTCGGCGTCGCCCTCAGGGCGGAGTCGCCTGGCGAGGGGCGGTATCCGGCTTGCGCAGGATCAGGTGGGCGAGCTGGCCCAGCTGCCGGTACGGGTCGGCGGCGCCAAGGCGCTCCTCGACGTCGAGTAGCGCGGCTAGCTGACTTGGATCCGAAGGCGGCGCAGGGTCGAGTTCCTCCAGGTCAACCGCGATCCGCACGCCGTACCAGTTCTCCAGCTCCAGTCCGTGCGCAGCGGCGGCGACGGTGAGCGTCCGGAGGTCATCAGCGCGGGCTGGGGTGCCAATCTCGTTGATGTAGCGCATGTCGCGCTCTTCGATCCGCGCGGCGTCATACTCCTCGAACGCCGCAAGCGCGGCCTGCCAGTCCTGCCGGGCAGCGGGACGCCAGAGCGCCGAGGTCGTGGTGCGCACCGCGAGGGCGATGAACCCGCCGGGGGCGACACATGCCGCGAGCTCGGCCATCACCGGCGGGCTGGCCGGGAGATACATCAGTACGCCCATGAGCAGCACCACGTCGAAAACCTCGCCGCCGGTCACACCGGTGAGGCTGCCAACCGAACCGTCTCGCAGCACGACGCGGTCCCGTACCTGGCCTGGCTCAGCGCCCAGTGCGGCCCGGAACGCCGCACGCATCTCGGGATCAGGTTCGACCGCGAGCACCTGGTGACCGGCGCGGGCCAGCCGAATCGACTGCGTTCCCTGCCCAGCGCCAACGTCGAGCACTCGAGCCGGATGCTTCAGCATGTGCCTGCGAAGCTGACGGGAGATCATCTCTTGCCGGACCACGTTGCGAACGTTGCCCAGCCGGCCAAGCCACGTCGGCCGGCCGTCGCCGAAGGTGCTATCACCTGCGGCGTCGCGACCAATCGGGTCTCGGGGGCGTATCACGGCGCAAAACTAGCAGCCAGCCGGCCACGGCGAGGATGGCCTGGTCAACGAGCACCTGACC
>JASHOI010000239.1 GCA_030041195.1 Streptosporangiaceae bacterium
GCCGCGGCGCTGGCGTGGGTCGGGCTGGGCGGCAAGCTGGCCGCCCGGCCCACCCAGCTGTCGGGCGGGGAACGCCAGCGGGTGGCGATCGCCCGCGCGCTGGCCGGGCATCCGGCGATCGTGCTGGCCGACGAGCCCACCGGCAACCTCGATCAGGCCACCGGCCAGTCCATCCTGGACCTGCTGGTCGAGCTGCACGCCGGCGGGGCCACGATCATCGTGGTCACCCACGACCAGGCCATCGCCGCCCGGATGCCCCGCCAGATCACCATGCTCGACGGGCAGATCACCGCCGACACCGCCACCGGCGCCGCCGCCCTGGCATCGGGCGTGCCCGCGCAGGCCGCGACCTCGCGCGCCGACCAGACCGGCCGACACCAGCCACCATCCACCCCGCCGGAGCCCCAGCCATGACCATCACCGTCACCGGGGCCGCTGCCCGGCCGCCCGCGCCGGCCCGGCTGCGGATCGCTGACCTGGCCCGGCTGGCCGCCGTCGGGCTGCGCACCCGCAAACTGCGCGCCGCGCTGTCAGCGCTGGGCATCGCGATCGGGGTGGCCGCGATCGTGGCGGTGCTGGGCCTGTCGGCGTCCTCCTCCGCCGGGCTGCAGGGCGAGATCGCCCGGCTGGGCACCAATCTGCTCACCGTCCAAAACGGGCAGAGCATAACCGGCGGCACCGCCGAGCTCCCGGTCGCTGCCCCGGCGATGATCGCCCGACTGCCCGGGGTGACCAACGTCCAGTCCACCGCCGCCATCCCCGGCATCACCGGCAACGGCGTCAGCGCCTACCGCAGCCCGCTGATCCCGGCGATCGACACCAACGGCCTGTCCGTCGACGCGGCCAGCCTCGGCCTGCCCTCAGCCTCAGGCACCTCGATCGCCCAGGGCGAGTTCCTCAACCCGGCCACCGCCCGCCAGCCGGTCTGCGTGCTGGGCGCCGCCGCCGCGGCCTATCTGGGCATCGACCGGATCTGGCCCGGGGAACGGATCTGGATCAGCCAGGCCGGCGCCGGCGGCATCTGGTTCTACGTGACCGGGATCCTCACCCCCGACACCCTGGCCCCCCAGATCGACTCCTCGGTCCTGGTCGGCTACCCCGCCGCCGGGACCTACCTGGGCCTGGACGGCAACCCCTCCACCATCTACGTCCGCGCCGCCACCAGCCAGGTCACCACCGTGGACAACCTGCTCGCCGCCCAGGCCAACCCCGAAAACCCCGGCGAGGTCGACGTCTCCCAGCCCTCGGCCGCGCTGACCGCCCAGCTCGACGCCGTCGGCGCGTTCAACGACCTGTTCCTGGGCCTGGGCGCGGTCGCGCTGCTGGTCGGCGCGGTCGGGGTGGCCAACATCATGGTCATCTCCGTGCTCGAGCGCCAGTCGGAGATCGGGCTGCGCCGCGCCCTGGGCGCCACCAGGGGCCAGATCCGCATCCAGTTTCTGTCCGAAGCCATCCTGCTCGCCCTGGCCGGCGGGGCGGCCGGGGTCGGCGCCGGGATCGTGACCACCGCCGTCTACGCCCACGCCAAGGGCTGGGCCACGGTTATCCCCTTCGAGGCGTGGGCTGGCGGGCTGGCCGCCGCCCTGCTCATCGGCGCGATCGCCGGGCTGTGGCCCGCCCTGCGCGCGGCCCGCATGTCACCAACCCAGGCCCTGTGGAGCCTGTGAAGCCGCGCCGGGGGCGCCACACATCACCCTCAGCCTCAGCAAAATTGCCGGCATCGCGCAGGCGATCCTGATCCTCACGCATTTGAGCGCGGCTACATGACATGAATTCGCTGAGATCATGTCGCGTCCGGATGCCATGTTCGACCATGATCAGCCAGGAGGCCCTTGCCGGATGAACATGCTGTGGCCCGATCTGTGCACACCAGTCGATAATCGCCGGCGAGGCTCACTGACGCAGATCGGCGGGTCGGGCGCGCTCGGTGAGAACCCGAACGGCTCGGCCGCGTACGGTGGCTGTCGTGAGCCAGGCGCATCAGCGTCGTGGGGAACCCCGAGCCGATGGCGCGCCAGTTGCCGATCATCGAGGATCTCGCCGATCCCGCGGAGCTGACCGCCGATGTCTGGGAGTAGGACGCGGAACTGGAGGCGTTCCTTGAGGGTGCCCGGGTCTGGCTGACCTTTATCACCGTGGACGAGCCGGCGAAATGGGCCGTGGTGCGCCGGTGGGACAGGACCGCCGCCCGGCGCCTGGAAGACTGGACGGCCGCACGTCCGGTTATCCCCTACGACCTGGTGCGTCCCGTTACGCCTGGCGGATCGCGACGGTGAGCCGGGCTTACTATCACGGCATGGGAGTCTGGGCGGCGATATCGCGCGCGGAGGCCTCGCGAGCCGGGGCCGCTCTTGTGGTGGTTGGCGTGCTGGTTTGCGCTGGCTGCACGTCGGGCCGGGCAGGCTCGTCAGCGACGACCCCGGCCGGCTTAAGCGCCAGCGGTGCCGCAGTGCCGAAGCTGCCCGCCCGGGCGCTGGCATCGCCCGCGTGCTCGATAGCCACGGCTGGGTCGGCGGAACTCGGCTCGGTGCGGACGGCGATGCTCAGCACCGGGGGAAGCCCGTTCGGGGTCGCGGTGACGCCTGATGGACGTTACGGGTTCGTGGCGGTCCAGAGCGCAATCGACGTCTTTCAGATGGCAAGGACCGCCTCCGGCCGTCCGGTCCTGGTTGGGTCGATCCCGGTATCAGGCGAGCCGCTGGGAGAGACGATCACGCCAAACGGCAAGTACCTGCTCGCGGCGGACGGCAGCGGCGCGGTGGTCATAAGCGTGGCCCGGGCCGAATCGGGGGCAGCCAGCGCGGTGCTGGGCACGCTTGCCGTGCCAGGTGGCAGCGGGACCGGCCAGGGCGCGCTGTCGGCCAGCGCGATCGAGGTGGCGACCTCAAAGGACGGGCGCTACGCGTTCGTGACGCTCGAATACGACCAGCGGGCGGCGGTGTTCAACCTCGCCAGCGCGGTGAGCCACGGGTTCGGCAGCGCGGATTATGTCGGCAGCATCCCGCTCGGGCAGGCGGCGGTCGGCCTGGCCGTCTCCCCCGACGGCCGCTGGCTGTACGCAACGAGCGAGGGCGCAGTCGCTGCCCAGCATCCGGTGGGCATCAAGGCCTCGCCTGCCCGCGGTGGGCCGGCTCTGTCCCCCAGCCAGGCCGCCCGCGCGGGGATAGTGCCCAACGAGCCACCGGGCACGCTGACGCTGATCGACCTGCAGCGGGCGGAGACCGACCCCGCGCACTCGGTCGTCGCCACCGTCGATGCCGGCTGCCAGCCGGTCCGCGTGATTACGGCAGCCAACGGGACCCAGGTCTGGGTGACCGCCCGGGCCAGCGACGACGTGCTCTGCTTCGCGGCGGCCCGGCTGGTCACCGACCCGTCGCACGCGCTGGTCGCGGTGGTGCGGGTCGGCGAGGCGCCGGTCGGGCTGACCGCCGTGCGCGATGGCGCGCTGA
Organism: Streptosporangiaceae bacterium; assembly: GCA_030041195.1. The sequence continues at coordinate 3,450 of JASHOI010000239.1, forward strand.
TCGTGGTCGCCGACTCGAACCGATTCGGCGTGCCGGGCGCGCGCGCCGACCTGACCGTCATCAACGTCGCCGACGCGCTGGACGGCCGCCCCGCGATCGTCGGCGATATCCCGGCTGGCCTGTTCCCCAGGGACATGACGGCGGCCCCCAACGGCACGGTGCTGGTCTCTAACTTCAGCTCCGGCCAGGTAGAGGCGGTCGACACGGCGACCATCCCCTGATCACGATCCCGGGCACAAGGCCTGCCGGGAGTCATCGGCAGCAGCGCGAGCGTGTCCATGCCGTGCGGGGGAAGCAGGCGACAACGGCGCGGGCCTGCAGCAAGCTCATCTGCGAGGATGGCCGGGTGAGCGATTCGGTCAGCGAGGGCGTGGCCGGCTCCTGGTTCGCCGGCGTTCGCCCGAGTGGGCTGGCACCTGCGGAGACCTGGCTGAGCCCGAAGATCGAGGTGCGGGCATCACCGGTGCACGGGCGGGGCACGTTCGCGGTCGCTGAGATCGCGGCGGAAGAGACGGTTGAGGTATGGGGGCAGTTGTGGCAGGGCGCCGTGACCGCCGAGTACACCGCGGACGCCGCACGGGCAGAGCTCGCCGCGCAGCACGGCATGGTGGTCATGCAGTGGGATGACGGGCTGTTCAGCATCGAGCACCGGGGAGGCGACCCCGGGTACTTCATAAACCACTGCTGCGATCCGGCCCTGTGGTTCCGCGATGCTTTCACCCTGGAGGCCAGGCGGCTGATCCTGGCCGGCGACGAGCTAACGCTGGACTATGCGCTGTTCGAGGCCGATGATTCCTTCCGGGCGGCCTGGACATGCCGCTGCGGCGCCGCCTGCTGTCGCGGCTCGGTGACTGGCCGGGACTGGATGCGCACGGACCTGCGCAGCCGTTACGCCGGCCGGTTCACGCCACTGCTGAACAAGCGAATAGCGGCACTGGCCGCAAGCGAGGCACCGTGAGACGGTGCACGCAGATCCATCTGATGGCGGGCGCCAGGATGATCAGGTGGCCAGGCGGCCTCTCCACCCAGTCTTCGAGAACGGCTTGGGGCCCGGTGTCTGAGCCCTGGCGGTCGTTAAGTTCTCGGCCACGCTCTTGCCGACCGGCGATGACCGCGGCAACGGCCGGCCAGATCGGCGACCAACGGATGCTTGAGGTGGAAGGTGAAACGCGGCTCGGCCGTCAAGTTGGCCAGCCAGTCGCCTCGATCCGTCGCGGGTTGCCGGAGCGCCTGCCCGTCGTGGTGATGTCGGTCGTTCGCGGCTGCAGGCTCGGTGACCGGTCGATGGTCAGCGCCTTGCGGACCTCATCACGCACCGGGTTCTGGCGCACGGCCGCGCGGCCGGCGCGGTGTTCGCGCGGTGATGATCCACGTGCGCGCACCGAACAGCACGCCGTCGCGGGTCGTGTGCCCGGTGAGCGTGACGCGCAGCCCGCGCAGTGCTTCCTCGGCGGCGGCCGGATCCAGGCTGGTCAGCATGTCTTTGGTGGCCTGCAGGCCGGTGACGAAATCGTAGGCCTGGGCGCTGCCGGCGCCGTAATAGACGGGCTCACGCACGTCGGTGAAGGCGACGTCGGTGAACCCGGCCGCGGCCAGTATCCCGGCGGTCGCGTGCTGGTCGGCGAGTGAGAACATCCGGGCGCCGCGGGCAGAAGCGCCGCCGATGGCCTCGTCGATCTCGCTGTACCATTCGTTGCGCTCGGGGGCTTGCCAGGCCAGCAGCGCGATGCGCGCGCCGGGGCGCAGCGCGCGCCCGATGTTGGTGAACGCCGCCACCGGGTCGGCGAAGAACATCACGCCGAAGCAGCTGATACACACGTCGTAGCGAGCCGGCCCCAGGCCGTCCACCTGAGCATCGGCGAGCCGGTAGGAAACGTTGCGCAGACCTTCCCGGTCCGTCAGCCGGCGGGCCAGTTCGAGCACGGGCGCGGAAATGTCCACGCCGAGGACGGTTCCCGCGGCCGCGGCGCGGCCGGCGGCGCGGGTGGACCGGCCCGTCCCGCAGCCTATGTCGAGCACGTGCTCGGCTGCGCCGATGCTGGCGGCGGCGTGCAGCCGCTGTTCGTGCAGGCGTGCCTCGGCATCGAACAGTTCGGCGTACCTGACCCGGAACTCCCCCGCCGCCTGGTCCGCATTGACCCACGCCCGGACATCCGGCTCATCACCCATCCACACCACCATCCCCGGACTCTCGCTCATGCCTGCACGAGTCATACTCCATCCGTGTGCCGTATCGCCCGGGGGGCCTGTCCGGCTCCAGGGCGATACGGGATGCGCGGCGGTGTGGTCCTTACGGATGCAGGCCTCAGTAGCTGAAGGTTGTTGCTCCCTCGTCGCCGATCCACTGCCACAGCTGGACGCTGCCGGCCAGTTCGGCGTTGGGGAGCAGGTTGCCCTTGTCGAGCTGCTTGGCGTTGAAGCAGACCGGGCAGACCATGTACTGACCGCCTGCCTGGTCATACCGTGCGAGCAGGTCGCGGAGGGGCGGGCAGCCTTCGCAGGCGACGCCCGCCGCCACTCCGTCCAGCGGCGACGGCAACACCGATGGACGGTAGGGTCGCTGCGGCCATCGACCCGAGCCACCGCCCGGAGGCGGGCTCAGGGCAGTCGCTGGACGGCTTTGCCTGTCCGGGCGGAAATCATGGTCGTGGGGGGCGCGCCAGCCACCCGCCGTCACCGCGCGGTTGTCGGTACGCCGGTGGATACTGCCCGTCATGGCGAGATTCAAGGACCAGGACCTGACTGACGCCGAGTTCCGCGAGTGTGACTTGACTCGCGCCCGTCTGATCGGGGTGGTGATGCAGGACGCTGTGATCGACGGGCTGGTCACGAATCTGGTGGTCAACGGGGTCGAGGTGACGTCGTACGTCGAAGCCGAGCTTGACCGCCGGCATCCCGTGCGGCTGCTGCTCCGCTCGGCCGATCCGGCCGACCTGCTGCAGGCTGTCCGGCAGCTCCGGGCCGGCTGGGCAGAGACGATCGAGCGGCTGCGGGCGATGCCCAGCGGATCGGAGCACCAGCGCGTCGACGGCGAGTGGTCGGCGGTAGAGACCCAGCGCCATCTGGTGTTCGTGCACGACTCGTGGTTCCGCCGCTGCTGTCTGGGATCGACCGAGCCGTTCACCGCGATCGGGCTGGCGTCCGAGTTCGTCCCTGACCAGGAGGAGCAGGGCCTGGACCGAGCGGCGGCCCCCGGTCTCGACGAGGTGCTGGCCGTGCGAGATGTGCAAGGCGCTGAGCTAGAGCGCTGGCTGTCGACCGTGACGGCCGGTCAGCTCTCGGCGCCCGCGCCAGTGCCCGCAGGCCCGGGGTGGCCGCCGTATGCCAGGGGAAGGTCGGTGCTGGAGTGCGTCCATGTGGTCCTGGACGAGGAGTGGGCGCACCACGGTTTCTGCGTGCGTGACCTCGATCTACTCGGATCATGACCCTCGCCACAGAGGAGGGGCCTGTGTCACATGTACGACGCTTCGACCACGTCGGCCTCACGGTCGCCGATCTCGACGCCGTGACCGCGTTCTTCGTGGCGCTGGGCCTGGAGGTCGAGGGCAGGACGTTCGTCGAGGGCGAGTTCCTGGACACGGTCTGCGGCATTCCCGGCTCCCGCACCGAGATCGTCATGCTGAAGCCGCCGGGCGATGGCACCCGCCTGGAGCTCTCGAGCTTCGTGCGACCCGGCTCCGTGCCGGGCTCACCGGCCGCCATGGCCAACGAGCTGGGATTGCGCAACGTGGCCTTCGAGGTTGACGACCTGCAGACGGCTGTCGATTGGGCCGCTGCCGAGGGGTACGGACTGGTCGGCGGCATCGGCGAGTACGAGGGCGCTTGGCGGATGGCCTACGTCCGGGGGCCGGAAGGGATCATCGTCTCGCTGGCTGAGCGCATCGGCTGAGCCAGACGGGCTCATGCGCCGGACGTCGCGTCAATGGCGTCGAGGTCGCGGACGGCGAAGCGGTGGTGCTCCCACTCCTCCCGCAGGATCACGTGCAGGCAATACAAGATGGTCACGGGATATTGGGGGGCCCACGGGTGCTTGCGGGCCGCGGCCAGGTCGTCTGACGTGACGGTGGCGAGAAACTCGCGCACCATGGCGACGTGGCCGGCCCGGACCTCGAGCACGTCGGCGTACGACGGTGTGACCGTCGCGAAGACCGACATGTCGTTGCCGTCGGTCTCGTACTCAGCGTGGGGCTGACCGAGGGGGTGGAATGGCTGCTCGATGCCAAGGATCGCCCGGCCCAGCCACGCGTCCGTGGCCAAGACCAGGTGCCGCAGCGTCTGCGCGAACGACCACTCGCCGTCTACCGAAACGTCGGCCGTGCCGGCCGGCATCGCCGCGACCCGCTCGAGGGTGGCCGCCCACGTCCGCTCGAGCGCGGCCCAGGCAGCGCGCAGGCCATCCGGATCCGTGGCGCGCCGGCCGGCGCGGCCGGGAAAGCGGCGGTTGAGTTCCGCCTCGACCAGCGGGATCACGTCCACGCCGTTGACGAGCAAGAAGCTCTCGCGATTGAAGAGCGACGGTGCGTCGATGTCCGCACCCCAGAGGTCGACCGCGCGCATCACCACGCCGGACAGGTCAGCCCTGCGGAACCGGGCGCCGCGCAGGTCCGCGTCGATGAACTCCGCTCCCTGCAGGTCGCCAGAGCCTGTGAAGGTTGCCATGACCGGCATTGTCCTGAACGCCCCTGACAGCTGTCGACCGCGGCGCGGCAAAGCCGCCGTACCCTTGGGTCGTGTATGACCACGACCTCGACGACGTTGCGGTTCTGGGGTGGGAGGAGTTCACCCTGCAGCAGTGGGAGTCGATCTTCTTCGGCTACCGCTCCTGGGCGGGCCTGCGAACGCTGGGCCGCCGCTGGAGTGACCTCATCGAGGCCGGGCTCGGCTGCTCGCAGGAAGTGGCTGACAATCTGGTGAATGCCGCGGTCATCAACGGCCCGAACCGCCACATGGACGGCGTGGGAGACGCCGCGGACATCGTGTCCGCAATGACCGACGTGCTGGCATACATCCCAGCTGCGCTCGGCGACATGACAGACCTGGAGCCAGAAGTCACCGCCACGCTGCTCGAGCGGCACGCCCGGTTGCTGAGCTTCATCCAGGCCCAGGTACCGGGAGCGGCTAACCCCTGAACCACCACACCCTGACAGCCAGCTTGACCGAATATCCGCTCACGGCGCGTTCCGGGCCGTGGGCATGGGTCGGCTGGCGAGGCCGGTCACGTGGCCGTGGGCGGATCTGCGCGCGCGAGGCTGTCGGCGCGGCGCAGCGCATCGGGCAGGCGGTACCGGCCGGCCATGCGCCGGACCAGGTCCGCCGCGTCGGCCGCGGAAATCCCGGCCGCGGTGACGAACAACGGGCGTGCCGAGGCTCCGCGCTCGACCGGGACCGCGTGGGTGGCCGTGCGGAACCTGGACTTGGCCACCCCAATCACCGGGATGCCGAACTCGGCGTGTGCATGCGCACCCAGGCCTGGCTTGCCACCGGGATCCAGGTCGGCGTAGCCGTCGACGACCAGCAGGCCAAGCCCGTTCACATCGTCAAGAACAGCGTGCAGCGGCGGGAGCTCCCGCAGGTAGAACTCGCCCGGCCGGTAGGGCGCTACCCCGGATACCAGCGCGGTGCGTTCGGCCAGCACGTGCGCGAATACAGCATCGGCGGCCAGCACGGCTGCCGCCCGGGCACCCCCGGTGCTCAGGTAGTGCACGTCCACGGCTGCGCACACACCGCAGCCCGGGCGCCCGCCGGGTTCCATGTCTTGAGGATGCCCGCGGCAGCCCTGAGACGACAGTGGACGCCGCCATGCTGTTACCGTCGGCGAGGGAGGTATGACAGTGCCGGTCACCGTTTCCCAGCTAGCGATCGCGCCGGTGAAGGGCATGCGGCTGCAGTGCAGCAGCGAAGTCCAGGTCGGGCAGCACGGGGTAACAGGCGATCGTGAATTCCTGGTCATCGGGAAGGGCGGCCAGCTGTTGCTGACCAGCCGAACCCCGGCACTGCTGCAGATCGAGCCCGCCTGGGACCCGGTGCGAAACGTCCTGACGCTGGCCTTCCCGGACGGCGAGGTCGTCCAGGACACGCCCGAGCCCGGGGCTCCCGCGACCACCCGGACGTACGGCGGGCGGGAGATACCCGGGTGGATCGTCTCCGGGCCGCTCGCCGCCGCGCTGTCCGGCTTCCTCGGCCGGCCGGTGCAGCTGTTCAAACGGGCGCCGGAGCACATCGGCGCCGATGACCAGCCCGTGACGTTGATGTCCGAAGCATCACTTCAGGCACTCGCCCCGCAGTTCAACGGGTCGGCTCCCGACTCGCGCCGGTTCCGGATGACGATCACGATCGCCGGGACTGACGCGTGGGCCGAACACGCCTGGAACGGGCAGAAGGTGACCATCGGCGAGGTCAGCCTGCGCGTCATTGCCCCCGTGCCGCGGTGCGTGATCACGACACGGAACCCGGAATCAGGTGCCACCGATGCGCGCACACTGCACGCGCTGGCCCGGCTGCGCGGGAAGGACAACATCACGTTCGGTGTCTGGTGCGACATCCTGCGCCCCGGCGCCATCTATGTCGGCGATGCGGTCGTGCCCGGCGCCGGCAAAACTGGCCGTTCGCTGGCCGGGCCATGACGTTTTTCGACTCTGCCGATCCTGGCTTCTCAGTCGCCTCTGATGAGGTGCACCGGGCCAGAGAGAACTGCTGGTACGCCCGTACCAGCTACGGCCTGGCCGTGTTGCGCCACGATCAGGCCAGCCGGCTGATCCGCCACCCCAACCTGCGGCAGGGCAGTTCTGCCTGGCCGGCCCACCACGGCATTACCTCCGGGCCGTTCGCGGACTGGTGGGCAAGCTGGGTGCTCAACAAGGAAGGCGCCGATCATGAGCGGCTGCGCAAGCTGCTGAACCCTGCGTTCGCGCGCCGGCCGGTGGCCGCGATGGAACCACGTTTCCGGGCGTTGGCGGGCGAGCTGGTGGACTCGTTCGCCTCGCCGGGGCGATGCGAGTTCATGGCCGAGTTCGCTGAGCCTTATGCGGCGCGCGTCATCACCGCCATGCTCGGCATCCCGGAACCGGAATGGCCGGCGATCGCGCGCGACTCGGCGATCCTGGGCCTGGCGACGGGAGTCCAGATCCGCGAGCACCTGGAGCGGATCGAGGACGCGCTGGGCCGGCTCTACGCTTACGCCGATGCGCTGATCGCGGACCGCCGGGCCGCACCGCGGGCCGACTGTGTGACCAGCCTGGTCAAGGCGCACGTGGACGACGATCGGCTCAGCGAGGCCGAGCTGCGAGACACGCTGGTGCTGCTGATCTTCGGCGGCTTCGATACCACCCGCAACCAGCTTGGGCTGGCCATGCAGGTGTTCATCGACCATCCGGAGCAGTGGCGGCTCCTTGGGCAGCGTCCCGAGCTGGCGTCCGGGGCGGTCGAGGAGGTCATGCGGGTCAGCCCGACCACGACCTGGGTCACCCGCGAGGCCGTTGCGGACTTTGTCTTCGACGGGCTCGCGATCAAGGCTGGCACCACGATCCACCTGTTCTGCGAGTCGGCGGGCACCGACCCCAGGACCGACCAGGACCTGGCGTTCGACATCGCCGCACCAGGCCGCGCACCGCACCTGGCCTTCGGCGGCGGCGTGCACTACTGCCTCGGTCACCTCCTCGCGCGCACGGACATGAGCGTGGCCCTGGCGGTGCTCGCCCGGCGGCTTCGCGACCCGCGGGTGTCCGGCGAAGCGGTCTGGCTGCCGTACAGCGGCAACACCGGACCAGCGCGGCTTCCCCTGGCTTTCACCCCGGGGCGCTAGCCGTCGCATGTCAGACAGCGTCGGTGTCGCCTTTCGCCCGGCCCTGGATGAAGTCGATCGCGTCGAGGGTCGCCTGGTAGACGAAGCGCTCGCGCTTGGGTGCGGCAAGGAACCTGGCCGCCGCTGCGAGCGGGGTCCGCCCGGCCGTGCCGGCACGGGACTCGGCGATCGCTGCGGTGGTGGTCTTCACCGCGTGCGCGACCATGATCGACGCGGTCGAATTGTCCTCCGCGGCGGCCTGGGTCAGCGCGGTCTCCAGCGGGGCCGCCGGGCCGGTGTAGCCCTTGACCAGCGCCACTGCCTGGTCCGGATCGCGCTTCCTGATCGCCGCCAGCACCGCGTCCGGCTTAGACCCCGGGTACGGCGCGACCGGAGCCGGTTCCGGCTTGGCGTCGAACTTCGACGTCCACTGGACGAACCAGGCGGCGTGCAGGACCCCACGCAGCACCTGGGGACCCGGGTCGGCCGACCACGCCCAGCGCAGCGCGTTGGTGTAGGTCAGCGTGTGCGTGACGTCCAGCCAGCCGGCTTCTTTGGAGTCGTCTGTGTCCGAGGCGATGTCGAAGCGGCCCAGCCGGGCCGCTGCCACCGACGCGATCGCATCGATGATGTGCGGCACCGGCACGCCACCCCGGACCGCACCAGTGACCTCGGCGAACGCATCCTCCGGCATCCCGTCCAGCAGCACCCGCCGCAGGCCGGGAAGTTGCGGATCCGGAGCGGCCTGGGCCGGGACGCTGACGCCCGGATCGTCGTCTGCCGCCCGCCAGGCCCGCAGGAAGCGGCGCATGTACGGAAGCCGGTCGTAGCGGGTGGACCAGGTGATCGCGGGCACCAGTGGCGCCAGCACGGTGTCCGCCTGCGACCAGCCGATGCGGTCGAGCAGGTCGAATGCCTTCTGGCAGTAGATCATCGGGTGCCCGTACCCGAGGAAGTGGTCGGTGATCGCGCTAAGGAACGCGTGCCGGATCTCGCCCGGCGACGCGCCGGCCGCCAGCAGTCCGCGCAGCAGCGCCTCGGCCTGCTCGCCCTCCTCGGCATCGACGAGAAGGGGAAACGCGGCCAGCCCGTCGGCCACCGAGCCGTAGCACGCGACAACGTCCATCGGGTCCGGCTGGGGTCGAGGCGGCCGCCGCACCTCGGTGCGGCTCATCGTGGACAGGCCCTGGATGACCGGCAGCGCACTCAGCGGTCCGTCGAAGGCGGCCGCCATCGTCAGGCAGTCAGCGAGCGTGGCCAGGGAGTGGTTCCAGCCGTACTCGGCCCGGGTGGCGCCATACGTCACGCCCGCACGCACGACTTCGGCCAGCGGTGTCCCGATCGCGCGCAGGCGCATCGTGTCCCTGGCGAGCCGGCCGGTATCCACGTCACCCATGGCGTCGAGCAGGCTCGCGAACAGTTCCGGTGCGATCTCTTCCGGCGCCGGATCGGTGGTGTCCACGTACACCCATCCGTCACGAACCGAGACCGGATACGTCCGGATGTTCTCCCCGCCGAACACGCACTTGCCGTCGGTCAGCCGGAACTTCCAGTTGTGCCACGCGCAGGTCAGCACGTCGCCGCGGATGTCGCCATCCTTCAGCGCGTAGCCCTGGTGCGGGCATCGGTTGTCCGCCGCGTACACGCCCGCTGCAGTGCGGAACAACGCGATCCGCTTGTCGCCATGACGCCAGAGCCTGCCCTGACCGTCCGGGATATCCGCGATGGCTACGGCGCGCACCAAGTTCGTCATGCCGCGACGGTAACGCCGCGTGCCCCGCTCGCGCATCGGCCGTTCGTCCTAGGACCGGGCCGGCCGCGGGTCGCCAGGACGGAGCGGGTACTGGATGCTGGGGTAACCGCAGCAGTGCGGGGATATAGCAGCGACCGGGATCACGTCACGGGAGGGCGTAGATGAACAATCTGGACGTGCGCTGGGTCGCCGGACTGGTCAGGCCGTTGCGCGTCAAGCCCGGGTCGGAGGTCAGGCTGCCGGGGGACTTCGACCCGGGCGCTCGGTTCGGCGTCAGCAAGAAGACCGACGGTGCTCGGCTGCTGATGCAGGGCGTGGAACTGCTGGCGGAATATCAGGGCCGGCTGGCAGCCCAGGACACGTACGGGGTGCTGGTTGTGCTGCAGGGGATGGACGCGGCCGGCAAGGACAGCACGATCAGGCACGTGATGAGCGGCGTGAACCCGCAAGGTGTGCACGTGTCGGGTTTCAAGGTGCCGTCGGCGGAGGAACTAGCCCACGATTATCTGTGGCGGCTGGCCCGGCGGCTGCCGGAGCGGGGGGAGATCGGGATCTTCAACAGGTCCCACTACGAGGAGGTCCTCGCCGTCCGGGTGCACCCGGAGGACCTGGACCGGGAGAAGCTCCCGCCCGAGTCGGAAGGCCACGACGTATGGCAGCGGCGGTTCCGGGAAATCAACGATTGGGAGCATTACCTGACCGACAACGGGATCCGGCTGGTCAAACTCTTCCTCAACGTGTCGAAAGACAAACAGCGGGCCCGTTTCCTGCAGCGGATCGACCAGCCGGAGAAGAACTGGAAATTCTCCCCGGCCGATATACGCGAGCGTCAGTACTGGGATGAGTACCAGCATGCCTATTCACAGGTGCTCACCCATACCAGCACCGAGTGGGCCCCGTGGCATGTCCTGCCCGCTGACCACAAATGGTTCAGCCGGATCTGCGCCGCGGCCGCCATCGCGCAGACGCTCATCGACATCGACCCGCGATACCCGGTCTCCGACGCGGCCACCCGGCAAGAGCTGCTGAAGGCGCGAGCCGAGCTCGAGGCCGAGACACCACGATCAGGGTGAGCCTGCCGCCCCTTGCGCCGCCGCGGTGATCACCCCGCATAGAGTCGGCCCATGATCAGTGTCTGTTTCGCCGGCATCACCGGGTGGACCGCGCCTCCGATAGTCGCCGCGATCGACGCGGCCGACGACCTGACGTTGTCGGCGGGCGTGTCGCGGTCCGCGGCAGGGCAGAGCCTGGCCACGGCCGCCGGCTCGGCAAGCCACGGTTCCGTCTACGCCACGGTGGCCGAGGCGCTGGAGTCCGCACCGGCAGACGTTCTCGTCGATTACACCAGCGCCGCCGCTGTCAAGAACAACGTGTGGACCGCGGTCGGGGCCGCGGTTCACACCGTGATCGGCTCCAGCGGGCTGACCTCGGAGGACTACCAGGAGCTCGACCGTCTCGCCCGTGACCGGGGCGTGGGCGTGATCGCCGCCGGGAACTTCTCCGTCATGGCCGCCGTGCTGGGGCGGGCCGCCTCGATGGCCGCGCGGCACCTGGACCGCTGGGAGATCATCGACTATGCCAGCGACGGGAAGCCCGACGTGCCCAGCGGCACCTCGCGGGAGCTCGCCGAGACCCTGGCGGAGGTCCGCGAGCCGGCCGCGCTCACGGTGGCGCTGCCCGACCTGCACGGCCCGGCCGAGGCGCGCGGCGCCGAGGTGGCCGGCACCCGGATCCACTCGGTGCGCCTGCCCAGCTTCGTGGTCAGCACAGAAGTCGTGTTCGGCGGGCCGGGCGAGCGGCTGGTCATGCGCCATGATCCGGGGCTCAGCCCCGACCCTTACGTGCCCGGGACTTTGCTCGCCATCCGGAACGTAGCCGATGTGGTGGGTGTGGCCAGAGGACTGGACTGGCTGCTGTTCGGGGACCACACCCCGGACCTTGGACCCCGGCTATGAGCGCCGCCAGCGGCCCGCTGCCGCGCCTGCTTGCCGAGTACCGTCCGCAGGGCGAGACCGAGACCGCCGACGTCGAGCGGGTGCGCTCGCTGGTCGCGAGCTCGGCGGATCCGTGGCTGCGCTCGACCCCGCTGCACGTCACCGGGTCCGCGCTGATCGTGCATCCAGCCACGCGGCGGGTGCTGCTGCGATGGCACCGGCGCCAGCAGGCCTGGCTGCAGGTCGGTGGGCACGGTGACCCCGGTGAGACCGACCCGCTCGAGATCGCGCTGCGCGAGGCCGGCGAGGAGACCGGGCTGGCCGACCTGCAGCCATGGCCGGACGCGCAGCTTCGGCACGTGACGATCGTCGATGTCCCTGCGTCGGCCGCCGAGCCCGCTCACCAGCACGCCGACCTGCGGTTTGTCCTGGCCACGGCGGACCCGGACGCGGCCAGGCCGGAGGGCCCGGACGCGCCGCTGCGCTGGCTGCCCATGGGCGAGGCATACCAGGCCACGTCCGAGCCCAACCTCAGGGAGACCCTGTCCCGGGCGGAACGCCTGCTGGCCGGCTGACCAGCCGCACCGCCCTCATCGGGCTTCCGGTGCTATGACGCGACCGCGCCCTGGATCTCGCCGGATGTCGACAGTGCCCCGGCTCCCCCACCGACCACCCGGGTCGCGATCAGGTACCCGGCACCGGCAACCACCCAGCCGACGATCCAGGAGATGTCCGCGCCGCCGAGCACCTTGACCATCGGCCCGGTGTACAGGGTCTGGTCAAGGAACGGCACCTGAGCGGCCAGCGCGATCAGGTAGGGGATGATCGCCACGAATCGCCAGCCGCCGTAGGCCCCGCGCGGGGTGAAGAACGACTTCACGTCGTACTTGCCCTTCTTGACGATGTAGAAGTCGATGAGGTTGATCACGCTCCACGGTACGAAGAAGAACAGCAGCACGTCGATGAAGTTCTCGAACGAGTTCAGGAACGTCTTGTAACCGGTCTCGGCCAGCACCGTGGCGATGATGAAGACCACCAGCAGCCCGATCACGCGGGCGACTCGCGAGGCCACCACCTTCTGGAAGGTGCTGCGCACGCTCTCGATCGCGAGCATGCCGGTATAGGCGTTGAGCGCGTCGCTGCCGAGCAGGCTCAGCGCGAGGATCGGCAGGATCCACTTGCCCGCGATGATGCCGATCGACGCCACAGCGGACGCGCTCGGCGCGATCGCGGTGATGTAGATGCCCAGGCCCGCGTACAGGATGGTGGCCATCGCGTTGCCGCTGAACACCGCCCAGAACGTGCGCTCGGCGCTGACGTCCTTGGGCAGGTACCTGGAGTAGTCGGAGACGTACACCGCCCAGCTCAGCATGTTCATGAAGAACAGCCCGACGGCGGCGATGAAGATCGGGAAGCTGGACAGGTGCGTGCCGCCCATTCCCTTGGCCAGCGAGTCGCCGCTGGTCGCGGTCAGGATCACGGCAGCCACCAGCGCGCCGGCGAACAGCACGGTGAGCACCGGCTGGATCCGGTGGATCCAGTGGTACCCGTACACCGCGAGCAGCACCGCGGGGATCGTCACGATGATGATCCACCACGGGATCGAGACCGAGCCGACGATGCCCTGCAGCGACTGCGCCTGGACCACCTGCTGCGCGGCCAGGTAGCCGACGTCGAGCAGGATCGAGGCCAGGAAGATGAACACCGCGCCGTAGAAGCCGAACTGGCCACGGCTCTGGATCATCTGCGGCACGCCGAGGCGGGGGCCCTGGACGGCGTGCAGCGCGGTGAAGACCATGCCCAGCAGCGTGCCAACGACCATGGCGATCAGCGCCCACAGCACGTTGAGCCCGAACAGGATCGCGAACCCGCCGAGCACGAAGTTGAAGACGTTGGCGTTGGTCGCGAACCACAGCGTGAACTGGCTGTGCACCTTCCCGCGCCGCTCGTCTTCCGGGATGATGTCGATGGAGTGGGCTTCGATCTCGGCGGCGATTCCCTCTGGTGCCTGCGGGCCCGCCCGGTCAAGCTGTGCCATGGCCTTTCCCCTCTGGGGTCGTTCGTCGTTCTAGTGGCGGACGTGGCCCCCGTCCACGTTGACGGTGGAGCCGGTGACCCAGCCGGCTTCCTCGGAGGCGAGGAAAGCCACGGCGGGCGCGATGTCATCGGGCACAGCACGCCGCTTGAGCGCCTGCAGGGTCCCGACGAATTCGAAGGCCTCGGCGTGCGGGGAGGACAGGACTCCCTCCGATGCGGTGAGGCCAGGGCTGACGGCGTTGACCGTGATGCCATAGGCACCGAGTTCTGTCGCCAGGGCCCGGGTGAAGCCGACCACGCCGCCCTTTGCGGCGACGTAGGCGGCCATGTTCGGGGTCCCGGCGAAGAACGTGTTCGAGGCGAGGTTGACGATGCGGCCGTAGCCGCGCTTGCGCATCTCGTCCGATGACGCGCGGCACATGAGGAAGACGCCGTCGAGGTTGACCCGCATGATCCGGCGCCACTCGGCGAAGTCCACGTCGTCCCACGCGGTGAACGGGACGATCGCCGCGTTGTTCACCAGGATGTCGATCTGGCCGGTGCGCGCGATCACGTCGGCGTGCAGCGCGGCGACCGACCCGGGGTCGCCGACGTCGGCGGTCACGGCGAAGCTCGGCTCGCCGAGCTTGACCGCCACCTCGGCGGCGCCGTCGGCGTTGATGTCCGCGACGACGACCGTGGCGCCGTCGGCAGCGAGCCGTGCCGCTATCGCGGCCCCGATCCCCCGGGCCGCCCCGGTGACGATCGCGGTCCGTCCGGCAAAACTGGTCATGGTCACTCCCGGATGTGTTGCCTGGATAACTGCTCGCGGTCGAGCGCCGCGATGGCCGCTTCCACCGCGCCGCCGATGTCAGCCTTGACGCCGAAGCCGCGCAGCGCCCGGCCGAGCGCGGTCAGCGCGATCACCGGGCTGAGCGGGTAGGCGCCGGGGCCCATGTGGCCGATCGTGATCACCTTCCCGGCCAGGTCGCCCTGGCCGGCGGACAGCATCACCCCGGACTCCGCCCGGGCCCGCGCCCTGAGCTCGCCTTCGTCCAGGGGAACGGGCACCTTGACGGCGGTGACCGTGTCCGAGCAGATGGACCGGTCGGCCGCCCACAGTTCCAGGCCAAGCGCCTCGGCGCCGGCCCTGAGCGACCGCGCGGCTGCCCGGTGCCTGCGGTGCACCGCGACCGGGCCCTCGGCCAGGTACTGCTCCATGCACGCGTGCAGCGCGTTGACGTCGGACACCGACGGCGTGAACGGGAACGGCCGGTCGGTCTCGTGGGCGTCCTTCCAGTCCAGGATCGACAGGATCGAGGCCCGCGGCGCCGCCGGGTTCGCCTCCATGTGCTCCCAGGCCGCGTCGCTGACGTGCAGCATCGACAGCCCGGGCGGCCCGCCCAGGCACTTCTGCGGTCCGACCACGACCAGATCGGCTCCCCAGGCGGCAAAGTCGCACGGGACGCCGCCGAAGGATGACACCGCGTCCACGATCAGCAGCGCGCCGTGCCGCGCGACCACCGGGCCGATCGCGTCGAGGTCGTTCATCGTCCCCGACGGCGTCTCGCAGTGCACGACCGCGACCACGGTGACGTCGGGCCGCTCGTCGAGCGCTGCCGCGACGGCGTCGGCCGGCACGGCGCTGTCGTAGGGAACCTCGACCTCGATGACCTCTTTCGCGTAGCGCCTGGCCCACCAGCCGTAGCCCTTGCCGAACACGCCCGAGACCAGGTTCAGCACCACGTCATCGCGGCCGATCAGCGAGGCGGCCGCGGCCTCGAGGCCGAGCACCGCCTCGCCGTGCAGGATGACCGGGGCGTGCTGGGTCGCGAACGCCGTCTGCATCAGCTCGACCGTGTCGGCATAAAGCTGACGGAATGCCGGGTCGTAGTGATGGAGCACCGGCTGGCCAAGGGCCGCCAGCGTGGCCGGGGTCGCCCCGGCCGGCCCGGCGGCCAGGGTGAAGACCGGCTCAAACGGGGCCGGTCCATAGGTCGGCGATGTCAACTCAGTGCCTTGCGCACCGCGACGAGCCTGGCCGCCCGCTCCTGGCGCAGGCTCTGCGCCTGCTCAGGGGTGTAGCTGAACAGGCCGGAGCCGGTCTTCATGCCGAGCTCACCGCGCTGCACCCGCGAGGTGATCGTCTCGCTCACGTCGCGGCGGGCGTTCAGGTCCTGGTTCAGGTAGCTGGCCACCGCGTTGTAGATGTCCAGGCCCGCCACGTCGAGCAGCTGCAGCGGCGGGATCACCGCGAGCTTGAACCCGATCCCCCACTTCACGCACGTGTCGAGCTCCTCGGCGGAGATCACGCCGTCGTCCACGAGTGCCAGGCACTCGCGCATGATCGCGTACAGCACCCGGTTCTCCACGAAGCCGGGAACGTCGCGCTGCACCCGCACCGGGACCAGGCCGAGGTCGCTGATCGT
The DNA here is from genome assembly GCA_030041195.1 of Streptosporangiaceae bacterium. The sequence continues at coordinate 19,362 of JASHOI010000239.1, forward strand.
TGCCCGGAGCCGCTGCACCACATCCGGCGAGGTCCGCGCGCCCGCGATCACCTCGATCACCGGGATCACGTGCGGCGGGTTGGACCAGTGCATGCCCACCACCCGCCCCGGGTCGGCCACGGACTCGGCCAGCTTGGTGATCGGGATGCCCGAGGTGTTGCTGGCCAGGATCGCCTCTGCCGGGGCCAGCCGGTCCAGGTCGGCGAACACGTTCGCCTTGAGCTCGGCGTTTTCCGGCACTGCCTCGATCACGAGGTCGCAGTCGGCGACCGCCGCGGCGAGATCGTCGTGAACCGTGACGGTGCCGCGCTCGGCGCCTTCCGGGCCGCCGATCCGGTCGAGCACCGCGAGCGCCGTCTCCACCTCTCCCGGCACCCGGTCCCGGGCCGCTTCGAGCGTGTCGAAGCAGCTGACGTCGAGGCCGCCCCTGGCCAGGGTCGCAGCCATGCCGGGACCCATGGTCCCGGTGCCGATGATCGCTACTCGCTTCATCTACTGTCCTCCGGTCGGTCGAGCTTGCGGTTGTAGTGCTGCCAGACGTCTTGGTCGGACCCGGCGCTCACGCGGCCACCGCCTCGAGCAGCGCGGTCAGGTCCCAGATGATCTCGCGGGCGGCCCGCCGTGCCTCATAGACCTGCCAGGGATCTTGCAGGTACCGGCCGGCCAGCCGGGCGACCCGGTCCGCCTCGGCGTCCGCCTGGGCGGCGCGGAACCTGAGGTGCCGCAGCGCGTTTTCGGGCACGCCGTAGTGGCTGGCCAGAGCGTCCGCGAGCTGGCCGAGCAGGACCGGCAGCCGGCGGTCGAGCACCCAGGCCACGCCGACGCCCTCGTGCGCCGAGCGCATGCCCTGTTCGCGGGCCACCGTCACCAGGTCGGACGCCTCGGCGGGCGGGCTGGCGCCGGCCGCCTTCAGCTCGTCGCCGGTCAGCCCGAGCGCCGCGGCCACCGCGGCCCACCCGGCGTCGGCGTCCGCGTCGGGCACGGTGAGCGCCCGGTGCAGGTCGGCGAAGATCTCCCTGCCGTCGTCCGGCGCGAGCCTGGTGACCTTGCCGGCCAGCATGTACCTGGCCCGGCCGGTGAAGACCGGGTACAGCGTGAGCACGAGCGCCCGCACGGTCTCCGGCGACGCCTGCCCGGATGTCACCGCCGTCCAGGCCGGGTGCGCGGCCGGGTCGGCCCAGCTCTCGGCGTCGTCCAGCGCGAGCAGCTCGTCGGCGGTGCCGCTGGCGAGCATCATGATGCCGGCTCCTTTTTTGCCCCGCCCTCCCAGCCCCCGCCCTCCCAGCCCCCGGCCTCCCAGCCCCCGCCCTCGTCGAGCGAGGCGTAGGGGCTCTTCGGCACCGACCAGACCTCGATCGGGCCGCTGAAGAATCCCGTCCAGCACAGCACGTCGCCGGCTGATATCCCGAGCCGCTCGGACACCCGGGCCGGCACGACGGCGGACAGCCGTCCCTCGGCATCGGCGGTCAGCTCAACCGCCACCGAGAACTCGATCCCCTCACTCACCTGGCGCTCCCCTCCGTGCTGGCCGCCGCGGCCGCCGCGAGCGACCCCGCGGCGAACTCCCTGATGATCCGCGCGGTCTCGGCCGGCTTCTCCTCGGGCACGTAGTGGTCGGCACCGTCGACGACCACGCCCGGCAGATCCGGGCGCAGCGCCCGTGCGGCGCGCAGCGCGGCAGCCGAAACGAACCTGCTGCCGGCGCCGCGGACAAGCACCGCGGGCACGGCGAGCCGGCGCAGGTCGGGCGCGAGATCACCGCGCAGCCCGGCGCAGGTTGCC
>JASHOI010000240.1 GCA_030041195.1 Streptosporangiaceae bacterium
TCAGAGAAACGGGAAAATAAGCCCCCGAGCGCCATGGCATTGCCTCTTTTCCCGTGGTTCGCGCAGGTGAGAGGCCCAGCAGATGTTCCGTGATCGGGTGGTCAGGGGCGGGGTCGAACCGCCGAGCTTCCGCTTTTCAGGTGTGACATATGGCCAGGTCCTGGTGCGTTGCCAGTGCGCGGACGGTTGCTGACGTAAGCCTGTAGTAGTGGTTGGTTGCCGTCGTTGCCGTCAGCTCGTCACGTCGTCTTAAACGCCGTCAGGCACTGAGGTCCATGCCGAGGATATGCACGTCGCTGGCTGGCAGGTCGCCTAGGGGCGTTCGGAGTCCCGCGCGGGAACTCCCTGACCATGGCGGCCGCAGGTCATCCGCACTCGGCCGAAGTGTCCAGCGCTGTCGCCGGGCCTGGGACGGTAGGCTCCAAGTGTCCGGCCCAGTACGGCAGTGTCCAAGCCTGCCGGTGTCGGTTGTGGGTGTCACCCGGGCCGCCGCTGTCGATCATCTAATCCGTGGCCTGTGGCGGCGCGGTCGCTGAAGGTCGTTTCGCACGTGGTGGAGCTGCCAGAGGTTGGATGCGGTCGGTCAGGTGCTACCTGCCTGCTGCACATCGGTGCCGCACAATGGCTCGTACCTAGTGATTGGGAGTGCAGCCCCAAGGCTGAGTTCGGAGCCGACCGTGCCGACATACAGGAAATTTCCGCCGCAACCCTCCGGTTTTGGTGTGATAGAATTACGCGATAATTGAATACGCGCAGCCTATCGGTGTTGGAAGGTGCACATGAGCAATAGTTACAGTGCGGAATTTCATGAGGCACTCCGTTTCATCAAGGACGTGTATGAGGGCCGTCAGTGCCTGTCGGACGGATCAACCGGCCACGCTGCTGCATTCGCGCTTGTGGACGACACATGCGCGCCCATAGGCGAGCGCGGCTTGGCGCTTGGTGCAAGTATCAAGGCCGAACTTTCGAGTCCCTCCCCTGCCCCTGCCCCCTCCGCGTCTTACTCGTCGCGTCCGCAGCGGCCCGCGCCCAATCCGCCAGGACCACCGCGTCTACCAACTACCCCAGCACTGGTAGACCCGCAGGGGAACGTGTATCACAAGCCGATCGGCGCAGCAGAATGGCAGCCTGCGACAACCATCGGGGGCATCCAAAAGCGGGACACAACTATCGGCGGACTCCCCGCTCAAAAGCCTACGATCGGCCCGCGGATTCAAGCTCGCAACGGGCCGCTGGGCCCTCCAGCGACAGGTCCAGATGGTGAGCCGCTATATGAGCGCCGCCCTCCTAGCCCATTTTCCGGCTCTTAATGCCACATGACTTTGTACGACCCAGGTACCAAATGGATAAACGATTTAGGTCTTTAGCTTCGGTCTTGGTCCCGTCCTCTTGATGGAGGACTGCGAAGTTAGTGACGTGAACTTACTCAACGGCCAAAGCTTCCAGTTACCGTCAGGGTTGCCGACAATCGCTCCGGCCGGAGCCATCCGCCAAGGCGTATCGCCTGGTCAGAGGTGGTGGTCAGGGGCGGGGTCGAACCGCCGACCTTCCGCTTTCAGGTCAACGCGCCTGAGCGCTGTGCCAACCTGCGGATTCCCAGGTCACTGACGAGCGATACCGCGCTAGGCGGAATGTGTGAAGGACGTTAGCATAGCCCGCCGGCCCCGCGGCCAAGATCAACTCCGCGATGGCTCTGCACAGGCCGGCGCGCAGCCCGGTCCGCTCGCAACTGGCAGCTCGACGAGGTGGCCTGGGCGGCACTGCACCAGGTCAGAGTGCTTGTCCAGTGCTGCGCCCACGCTCGACGAGGACGCCCCGCCCAACTCGCGGACCCCTTACCCAGCCGCCGACGAACGCGATCGCTGAGCTCGGCCTCATAGCGGTCGAATTATCACATCTGATACAATCAAGCTATGGTGGGGAAGCGCCCAGGCCAGAATCCGTCAGGTCAACACTCGCTCGCCGAAGCGAGCCCCGATCTGTTGGCCGTACTCGAGTCCGCGTCACGCTTGCAGCAGATGGTTCCCGATGCGGTTCTGGTAGGCGGGTCGGCTGCGGCACTGTACGCAGGCCACCGGGACTCTTACGATCATGATCATGTCCTTGCGGACCTGCGGGACCGGTTTGACGTCGTGCTCGAAGCTCTCGAATCCGAGGGCGACTGGGTGACCAATCGAGTGGTTCCGGGAAAAATCATCCTCGGCCAGCTGGGAGATATCGAAGCCGGCGTACGCCAGATGATCCGCACCCGTCCGCTGGAAACGACGCACGTCACCCTTCCGTCAGGCCGTGTGCTGACGGTTCCCACCGCTGAGGAGACACTGCGGATCAAGGGATTCCTGATCGTGCGGCGGAACCAGACTCGCGACTATCTGGATGTCGCCGCTCTTTCCGATAGCTATGGCATCCATGACGCTGCAGAAGTCTTGGCCAGGATCGATGATTACTACGCGGACCAGCATGGCGGAGGCAGGGGCATTGCGGCGCAGCTCGCCCGCCAGCTAGCCGATCCCCGGCCAAAGGACTCATCCGTGACGGGGCAACTCGATGCGTACCGAAACCTCGCCGTCCGCTGGACGGACTGGGGTGAGGTGCGATCGGTATGCCGGCAACTGGCCGCCGAGATGCTCGAAGCCGAGGTGTAGCTCATGCCACTGGCATTCCGCAACTTGACCATTACACCCGACACGCCTGTTCCGGAGTGGCCGACCGAGGCCGTACAGGCCGCGCTCGAACGGGGTGATCTCGCGGACTGGCACCGGATTGTCGCCGCAATACAGGCCGATCCGTGGGGTAAGACCGCGCGACAACTGGAGGAGGTGTTCAGCCACTCACATCCGTACGGAGTCACGGAAGCCATGCAGACGGCGTTGTCACGTGCTCGTCAACGAGCCGAGGCAAACGAACGCGCTGCGGTCGCCACAGAGATCCGGGACGCCGTCGAGCGGTCCGAACTGAGCCAGGCAGAATTCGCGTCCCGGATCGGGACTTCCGCCTCGCGGTTGTCTACTTATGCTTCTGGCAAAGTAGTTCCCTCGGCGACACTCATGCTCCGGATCCGCCGCGTAGCCGAGTGGCGTTCGCCCGATTAACAGCAACTGCGTTTCCGCGGAAACGCGGGGCACATCTGGCCTGGCCCTAGCTCGCGACAGGCGCGGCAGAGCCTGACCCAAACGTGAACATGGACCCGACTGAAACGCGAAGACCTCCGAGTGGTCAGGGGCGGGGTCGAACCGCCGACCTTCCGCTTTTCAGAGGTTCTATCAGCCCGAAACCATGATCAGGGGAAACATCGTTGACCATTCTTACTGGCATTGACCCTGGTCAGATGGTTGTCATTCATCTTACCAGCCGTGCCACCGTGTGCTGCATAATCCCGTTTCGTCTGTGGGTTTGCTATGGGGAACCGCCCGCGCCCCGGACTTGTGGGGATTCTGTGGGGCTGCCGCGAGCTCTCCGGCTACCAGCCGAGGCACTTCCAAGAACTTGGAGCCCATGGGTGGCGCGCCGACCCAGCACCGCTGTCGGCCCGCGTAAGAGATCGACGCCGACCCAGAACGATTCGGCGCTTCCTCCCCGATGGCCTGGGCTTTCCAACTGAAGCGATCAGATCATCCAGTTCGGAGCACGCTGCATGATTGGCGAATGGCACCCGCGCAGGGCGCACGGCTCCGGGGGTCGCCGCAGCGAGTCGGCGGATTAGTGGCGATGACCTGGGGTCGGCCAGCTGCGCAGCTGGCTTAGCGGCCAGGATCGTTGTCCGGATATGTTCGGGATTATAGATGCCACCTGACCTTCAGATTTCAGGTCGTTCGACCCGGAATGCTGGTGTCTGGTCATCGACCGTCCTGGGATGAGGCGGAACCCGAGGCCAACGACTATGTTCTGTTCCGTGGAGCTATCAAACGACTCTCAGAAGGCGACCAGCTCTCACGGCGTCGGCGGTGCGGATTCCAGCCAGGCCTGGCTAGGACTCGCTCCGGACTACGAGCGGGCCCGAGCCAGGGAGGATTCCCTAGATCGGCTAGTCGAGTGGCCGGCCCAGCGGGACCTTCTGGGTGATGTCACCGGACTATCGGTGCTCGATGCCGGTTGCGGCAACGGTGGCAAGCTCACTGAGCTGGTTCGAGACGGTGCAACTGCCTCTGTCGGTGTCGATATCAGTGGCAACTTCCTCACCCCCCGGCCGCCCGACTTGGAATTCATCCGGGGCGATCTCTCCGATCTGGATTCGGTGCCAGGGCTTGGCGGTCGGACGTTCGACCGGATCTTGTTCCTGCAGTCTTTCGGCTACGCGAAGGATCCAGTCCGCACCCTGCAGGCAGCGCGAGCGATGCTGGCCGACGATGGATTCATCCTGCTGACCAGGACCCAGCCAATCCGGTATGCCATCGAACGGGCCGAACAGAATGGGACTTCCCTCGGCGAGGAGTACTTCTCCGCCGCCCCTTATACCTACCGCACCGGCTGGAACGACCAGGTTGCTCTCACAAAACGCACTTACACCATCTCCGACCTGATCAACGTGTTCAGTGCGGCCGGGCTGTGGATTGAAACCGCGATCGAGCCTCAACTATCCGAGGACGCCCGGCGCCGCTACCCGCACAAGCAGGCGTGGATGAGCAAGTACCTCGGCATTCTCATCTTCAAGCTCCGGCCCCGTCCATGAAGCCGATGAGATCACGCAGATCGACAGCGAACTACCCACGGCTGGCAGGTCGCAGGATCGACCTGTAGCGTCGCTGGCTTTGAGCCTAGTGGTGTGCAGATCGTCCTGTAGGGGCGCGCCGCGGGCGGCGCTTTGAGCGCCAGACTGTCGACCAGATCGGCGGCACTGTGCGCTTCCGCAGCAGGCGGTTCGGTCTCACACTTCGCAACCGGGTCGGGAACGCTCGGTTGGCGGCCAAAGGACGGCCTGCTGGCCGTCTGGTGGGTGTCGTCGAGGATTACGGCGCTCCTCTGGCCGGGCCGGCGCCTGCGCGGGTGACGGAGCAGGGCACTGGCGCGGGCGGTGCTGGGCCGCGCGGCGGCTGGTGCTGCGCAAGACCATTGGCCCGTGGGCAGGGGTTGGGTTCCGCAACCCAGGACAGGTAGGCTCGCGGTCGGCGCGGCGAGGCTGCGCCGTGGCACGGCGGACAGAGAATTTGAACTGATGGCAACGGGAACAGTGAAGTGGTTCAACGCCGATAAGGGCTTTGGTTTCATCGCCCCCGATGACGGGACGGCGGACGTGTTCGTCCACTTCTCCGCGATCGCGAGTTCCGGCTACCGGTCGCTGGCTGAGAACCAGAAGGTCGAATTCGAAACCACCCAGGGGCAAAAGGGGCCGCAGGCGGAGAACGTCCGTCCTGCATGACGCGTCACACCCTGCGTCCCCCCGCGACGCGCTGGCCGGCCGGGATCACACCTCCGTCGTGCAGCGCCAGGATGCGGCGCGTGCGCGCAACGTCGTCGGCCAGCGAGGTCAGCGGGTTCTGCACGGCGGTGGCGGTCAGCCCTGCGCGCTGCAGCCGCCCGGTCACCTCCGGCCAGGACGAGCCATCGGCGCAGGCGCCGTGCACCAGGACCGCACCCGGATTGCCGCCTGGCGCACCGCTGCTGCCCGGACGGGCTGGCCACGCCGCTCGTATCCAGGTCCTGTGGCGGGGTACGGGCATGAGGTCCTGCTGACCAGGGCCTGCGTAACCGGATCGAGCGAGCCGTGACCCGGCTGCGCGCGCGTCTCGGTCTCACGATGCCATCCGGCGCCGGCCAGCGATTTGTCCCCTGCCTGGCCGGGCCCTGCCGGGACGGGCCTGGGCGGTAGCCGAGCGGGCCGTCGTGCCCCGCGAAGTGACCCTGGCCGGATGCGCGGCCGGCGGCGCGGGAGGGACGGGTGTGCCGGACGTGGCGATCTGCCGGACCAGGCGATGGCCGGTCGCTACCTCGTCGCTGGCCGCGGTGACGCCCGCGGCGTCGTGCAGCCGCTGAAGGTCGCGGACCTGGCCGCGTTCCACCAGCGCGATGACCAGGCCGGTGGCCCCAGCCCGGGCCGTACGGCCCGAGCGGTGCAGGTAGTCCTTATGGTCGTTCGGCGGGTCGAACTGCACGACCAGGTCGACGTCGTCCACGTGGATGCCACGCGCTGCGACGTCGGTGGCGACCAGGACACGGGGATGCCCGGCGGCGAACGCGTCCAGGGCCCGCTGCCGCTGGTTCTGGTTGCGGTCGCCGTGGATGGCCGCGGCGTCCGCTCCGGCCCGGGACAGCTGTTTCGCGAGCCGGTCCGCGCCGTGCTTGGTGCGGACGAAGAACAGCGTGCGCCCCGGCCGGCTGGCGATCTCGGCCGCGACCGGCACCTTGTCCTGAGCGGACAGGACCAGCACCCGGTGCTGGGCGGGCCCGGAATCGGTCGAGCAGGTGACCGCGTGCAGCGCGGGTTCATGGGTATAGGCCGTCACCAGCTGGCCGACGCCGCGGTCCAGGGTCGCGGAGAAGAACATCCGCTGGCCGGCCGGGGGCGTCTGGTCAAGGATGCGGGTGACCGCGGGCATGAAGCCCAGGTCGGCCATGTGGTCGGCCTCGTCGAGCACGGTGACCTGGACGCCGGTGAGCGTGCAGGCTCGTCGCTCGAGCAGGTCGATGAGCCGACCTGGCGTCGCCACCACGATGTCGGCGTGGCGGACGCGGGCGATCTGCCTGCTGATCGGAACGCCGCCGTAGACCGTGGTGATGCTCACGCCTACGCTGCGGCCCAGCGGCGCGAGCGCGTCCGCGACCTGCTGGGCAAGCTCGCGGGTCGGGACCAGGACCAGGCCGCGGGGCGCCTTCTCGCGCCGCTGGCCCGTGGTGGCGGCGAGCCTGCTCAGCAGCGGGAGACCGAACGCCAGCGTCTTGCCCGACCCGGTCTGGGCGCGGCCGAGCACGTCGCGGCCGGCCAGCGCGTCGGGAAGCGCCCGGGCCTGGATCGCGAACGGCTCGCGGATGTCACGCGCCGCGAGCGCGCGGACCAGCCGGGCGTCCAGGCCGAGCTCAGCGAACGTGGCCGCCGTGGGCGGCGACGCCGCAGCGGCGGCGTCCAGGGCCAGGTCAAGGCCGGAATACGGTTCTGCCCGCCGCGGCCGTCGGACCTGCGGGCGCCTGGCCGCGGCCGGGCCACGGTGCCTGGTGGTACGCTCACCGCCCCGGCCGTAACGATCCGAAGACGCGCGCGGGCGCCTGGAGCTGCGGGGCATACGGAAACTCCATCGGTGGTTCGGGGATCGCATGCTCAGCAGACGTCAACGACAACGGCGGCCGGCTCATCGAGCCGGACTGCTCACACTGCGACCGGCGGGCCGCTCGCCCGCGGAGCGGCGGCGAAGATCGCCGCCTATCGTGCAAGGCTATCAGCAGGCGCCCTATTCCCGTGCCTTCCGGCCTCAACCCCAGGCGGCTGTGGCTGAACCGCCAGGTTACGGTATCTGGCTGGGTGCCATTCCAGGTGACTGCGGGGCTCCGTCCGCTGGACTTCGGTGATGCCGCTCATCGCGATAGCCGCGGTGATGATCACGTCGGCGAGCTCGGCAAGCAAGGCCGGCCGGCGCGGGGCGGCCCGACAGCGCGGACGTGCCCGGGCACGTCGCACCAAAGAGCAGAACGCAATATTGCGCATCCAGGCCGCTAGTTATCGTCACGGAAAGTACACGTCATTAAGGGCTGTTACGGCTGCGCCAGGCCAGATCGACTCTGTGGCACCAGTGATCGTGTTGGTAAGACCGTCCTCGCACTCCCAGAACATCCAGATTGCCCGCGTGAGCTGACCAGCCAAACGACGTTGATGGCCATCCAGAACGGCGGTTCCCGCGGCCTCCGGATCGATAGGCGACGTTTCGCGGGCTCCTTGCCTGTCATCTCCAGGCGCCGAGCCCGTATCCCGCTGACTTGGCGTTCCGCCTGGGCGGAACATGACAGACCAGAACAGTGCCGCTACCGGCGGAAAACGTGTTGGCCCTGCATTTGGCGTACACCTCAGCCAGGTCGCCGGGGACAGGCCGGTGACAGTCGCCGCGATCTAGCTCCGGCTTCTGTCTGCCACGGGCTGGAGGCAGCGGGGCGGATCGGAGTAAGCCGCATCCGTTCGGCTGTGCCGGGAAAGATCTGGGCGGGAGATGCCGCACCTGCGTGACTTCGGGACCACAGAACACGGGCGGAAACACCGACAGGGGGGTGTCGCCGCAGTCCGGGAGTGTGGTTGCCGCGGGAGAGGCCCGCGACAGGCACGAGGAGGCTGACATGGCCGGATTCAACGGCATCGCGTGGTTCGAGATTGGCACGGACGACCCGGCAGCGGCGCAGAAGTTCTACGGGGAAGTCTTCGGCTGGTCCGTTGGGCACGATGACGGCGACGGCCCCGGGTACCAGATGATCACGGCCGGCAGCGACGGCCCCGGCCTTCATTCGGGCGGGCTCCTTAACACCGCGGGCGCGCTGCCCGGGTACGCGGTGTTCGGCGTGCTGGTCGAGAACGTCGCCGACGCTATCCAGCGGGTCGAGGCGGCCGGTGGCAGCGTCCGGCGCGCGCCGGAGGTGACGCCGGCCGGGATCACGTTCGCCCACCTGCTCGACCCCGCGGGCAACCAGTTCGAGGTGTTCAGCATGCCGCCCGGGGGCGAGTGACCCCGCCGCCCGGGGCCGCGCCGGCGGTGGCGCGGTCCAGGCGGCCCGACCCGGCTGGACCGGCGGTCAGTCCAGGGCGAGGCGGCGCAGCTTGCTGAGGGGAATGTCCAGGTCCTCCTGGCGCAGCGGGCGCGGCTCGGGCACCTGCCCGGTGACCGTGACGGCGGTGATGCGGTCGGTGCGGAACGCACGGACCGCATCGCGCAGCCGGCACCACGCCAGCAGGTACCAGCGCTCGGCGATGCCGACGTACCCCAGCGGCTCGATGTCCCTGCGGCTCACCAGGCCATGCCGGTCCGCATACCCGATCCGAAGCACCCGGCGGACCGCTAGCGCGTCCGTGATCACGGCGGGCACCGGCGGCGGGTCGGCGTCGCCGACCAGGTAGACACGGGCCGCCAGGTCGCGGGCGACTTCGGCGTCGTCCTTGCGCATCGAGGCCAGCACCTTGCGCAGCGCCGCCGCGGCGTCCTGGCCGAACGGGGTGCCCGCCACCCGCCGCAGCGCGACCGCCAGCGCCATAGCCTCGCCGGGGGTGAAGTTGACCGGCGGCAGCGTGCGCTCCTTGTCCAGGCAGTAGCCGCCGGTCCGCCCGGCCTCAGCCCACACCGGCACGCCGGACTGCTGCAGCGCGCTGATGTCCCGCTCGATCGTGCGGGCGCTGACCTCGAACCGGTCCGCTAGCCACCGCGCGCTGCGCGGCCGCGGCGTGACGGCTCGCAGCTCCTCAGTAAGGGCATACAGCCGATCGGTCCGGTTCACACCCGCCACGATAAGAGCCACCCCTGACATTCGGCCTTCTGCCACAGCGCGGAAATCGTTAACCGGCCCGCATGCGTGCTATGTACTGTGGCGCGGTGGCCACTTAGCTGATCGTCCTCAACGGCGGTTGCGGTACGGGAAAGTCCGGGATCGCCCGGTGCCTGCAGGCGGTCCTGCCGGATCCGCGGCTGGCTCCCGGCGTGGACACGCTGGATCGGGCTGATGCCCACGTCCCTGCACGCGTCGGATCCACGGATCGAGTTCGCGCCAGATGGCGCGGTGATCGCCGGGCCGGAATTCCGTACGCTAGAGGCACCAGCACGCACGGCAGACTGGCGGCCAGCAGCCGCGCCCGGGCCTGCTCAGCCACCTCAACAACGTGCGCAGGCACGGCGCTCTGGCCCCGGTCATCGAGGACGTCGATCGTGAGCAACACTCCGGGCAGTGTGATCCCAGCGCAGCCAAGGCGGATCCGGCAGCGGCGGCGCGGCGGACACCACGGCCAGTTCGGCCATCAGCCGGGCCAGCACCGCCGCGCAGCGCGCGGCCACCCCCGGCGCGTCCCTGTGCAACACCTCCCCGCCGGGCCGGAACTCCCCGGCGTGCACGGCCAGCGAATCGACACCGGTCACTGCCGTGAGCAGCCGGGCGCACGGAAACCCTCACTCGGCCAGCCCGGCCTGCACCGCAACACACCAGGCGGCCCGGCCACCATCTGCGCGCCTTGACCACGACGTCCGCACCGCCAGGCAACCCAGTCCGGCAGATCCTCCATCGACACAATCGGGACCGTGTCATAGGCAACCAACGCAACGCTAGGTGCCCGAGTTCAGCCAGCCCGGACCGCTCTCCAGGCACGACAGATCGACCTGTTCACCGCGCCCAAGCACATCACCATCACGAATGCGGCACACGTACCGAACGGCGGTTATCTCAAGTCCATCTGGAAGAACCCCAGGTAGGAGGCCAGTTCTGCGGCGTAGACATGTCGCCGCACGTGTCACTATCCGTATCCAAAAGCAGCAGCGACGAGAGGAAGTGCCTGGTCACGCGGGTGAGTCTGCTTCTGCGGCGGCGAACACACCACTATAGATAACGTGTCCTCGCCGAAGCCCAAGACCCGCAGCGGTTACGGCGAAGACGCCCAATTCCGGGCTTGAGATAACGGCGGCTACGTGCGCGCCTCTGCCCCTAAGCGCCGAGCGCGCCTCGATCAACCTTGGACCGGTACCCAGTGAGCGCTGCCCCAGTGATCATGAACGAGCCTCTAGCCGTCCGCCCGATTCCGAACGCACTCCTAGCCGACGCGACGTACCTCAACGCGGCATTATGCCGGTGATCCTTGTCAAGTTGATCATGGCTTGTTGCGGTATCGGCGTGCTGCGGTGGCGGCGGTGGTGTTGAGGAGTTCGCCGATCTGGGCCCAGGTGAGTTCCTGGTCTCGTGCGTCGTGGACGGCTTGGGGCAGGAGTTGTTCGGCTTGGGCGATGAGGCTGGCCAGGGCGTGCAGGTGGACGGCGGAGTCGCCGAGCCAGTAGGCGGTGCGCTGGCGGGCGAGGTCGTCGATGGCCTGGTTGAGGACCTGGAGGCTGTCGTGGCCGGTGACGGGGGCGGGCAGCTGGCCGGGGCGGGTGAGGCGCAGCTTGGGCTGGTTCATGAGGCGTCCTGGTCGATGCGGGCGAGCAGCGAGGCGAACAGCTGCCCGCGGTGGTCTTGGTGGCGGGCGATGGCGTCGTCGTGCTGGGCTTGCAGGGTGGGGCGGAATGCGATGCTGGTCTGGAAGAAGGTGCAGGTCTCGCAGATCGACTCGAAGGCGCAGTCGAGTTCGGCGGGCCGGGTGCAGTAGCCGTTGCCGAGCATCCGGTGGTGCTCGCGGCGCAGCGTGGCCATCTTGGGCCCGATCGCGTCGCCGGGCAGGACGGGGGCCTGGCCGTAGAGGGCGTCGACTTTGTCGGTGACCGCGAAGTATTCATCGGCAACGGTCCGGTTGGCGATCTTGGCGTAGCGCAGGGTCATGTCCAGGCTGCGGTGGCCGAGCATGGCGGCGATCGCTTCCAGGCTCATGCCCCGGTTGAAACTGGTAGGGAGCGGTTTACCGAGCATGGTGAATGCATCGAGCGGCGTGCTGAGGCCTGGGAGTATTCGTCATAGCTGGTGAGGACGGGCGCGGGCGAGCTCGGCTGCGTAGCGGGACCAGTCACCCCCGGCCTGGTGCATCCACTTGGCTGCGGTGGTCTCGTGCAGGTCGAGCAGGTCGGCGAGGACAGCGGCGGGAAGCTGGGCGGCGAGGTCGAGAAGGGCGGCCCGGCGGCCGGTCTGGGCGTAGATGCCGAGGGTGCGCAGGCGCTCGCCGAGGCGGGCCGGGGTGATCGGGCGTCCGGGCATGTGCCCGGGGAAGAGCCAGGTTGTCTGGGGCGGGGATCCGATTCCGCGGTAGCTGCGGCCGCTGGCGATGAGGTCGAGGGCGGCGCTGGCGAGCGGGCTGGGGATGGGGGCGTGGTGGCGGCCGAGCCGGATGGTCACCGTGTTGTCGCGGCGGATCACCTGGCTGGTGGTCATGACGGCGATCCGGGATAGCGGCTGCCCGTAGAGCAGCAGCAGGCAGCCGGCGACCCGGTCGGTTGGCTCGAGTGCGGTGTCGTGCAGCAGCCGGCCGGCCAGCTGCCATCGCTGGTCTTGGCTGATGGCTGCGCCTTCGGTGCGTGCGGGAGCGGGGATGGCCAGGGGCTGGCAGTGCCCCTGGGAGGCGGCCCAGGCCAGGAAGTCTCGTGCCTGGCAGGCCGCGGGCCCTGTGCCCAGCCAGTCGTCAATGTCGCCTTGACCGCAGCTGCCCAGCGTGATGCCGCGGCCGCGGAGCCAGGCCAGCAGGCTTGCGGCGGCGCGGATGTTGTTGCGGGCCTGCGCGGTGGGGGTGCGCGCCTGGTCGCGCTGGGCGCTGGCCCGCAGGCGGCGCATCACCTTCCAGGTGGCATAGGCCTGTATCAGCCGCCGGTCAGCCGCCGGCTCGATGGTGGTGAGGAGTTGTGCGAGCCAGTGTTCGGCGCGGGCGAGCGCCTCGTCGCGTGGCAGCAGCGCCCCGCCCGCGACAAGCATGTGCCGCAGGTAGTCGGCGGCCCGCTGGTGCGGGTGGGTATCCAGGGCGTCGTGGCTGATGGCCAGGCGCCCGGCGGCGGCGTCGGCGAGCAGGCTGGAGCCAGCTCCGTTGCGCAGCCAGTTCAGCGCGCTGCGCGGCTGGCGTGCCGCGGTCACGGCGGCGAGCACGCCCGCCAGCTGG
>JASHOI010000241.1 GCA_030041195.1 Streptosporangiaceae bacterium
GGGATGAACCTCAGAGGTCGGCGGCCAGCTTCTCCAGCCGCTCGCGGCAGTCGGCGTCTGCGGGAGTGTAGACGATGAGCCTCGAGCCGGGGCGCGGGCCCAGCCAGTAGTTCGTGCTCTCCAGCCGGAGCAGTCCCACCTTCTCATTCATGATCAGCTTGGTCTGGTTCTCCGGGCCCAGCACCTCGCGTTCCTCCCACACTCTCACGAACTCGGGTGAGGCCTCGCTGAGCCGCGCGATGAGACCCCGCCAGGCGGGCTCGCCGACATGGTCGGCCATGGCCAGCCGGTACTGGGCGACGAGCCGGTGCGCGGTCTGCTCCCATTCGACCATGCCGCGCCGCCATTCGGGGCGGGTGAACGACAGCCAGAGCATGTTGCGGTCGCCGAGCGGCAGCGCGTCCAGGTCCGCGAACAGATGGCCGTAGACCTGGTTGTAGGCGAGCACGTCGAAGCGGGAGTTCTGCACCACGGCCGGGATCGGGGTGAGCCCGTCCAGCATGGTCTGCACCGCTGGCGAGATGGACTGGCACTCCTTGGCAAGCCGCTGCTCGGCGAACCCGGCGAGCGTCATCACGTGCGAGCGCTCGTGCGGGTCGAGCAGCAGCGTGCGGCACACCGCCTCGAGCACCTGCGGCGAGACGTTGATGTCCCGGCCCTGTTCGAGCCACGTGTACCAGGTCACGCCGACCCCGGCGAGCTGCGCCAGCTCCTCACGCCGCAGCCCGGGGGTCCGCCGCCGGCCCACCGGGGTGACGCCCACCTGCGCCGGCGCGATCCGCTCGCGCCGGTCGCGCAGGAATGCGCCCAGTTCCCGGCGGCGCAGCTCGGCCGCCTCCCGGGTGTTGACCATCGCGACCACCTTGCCGTCGGGGCCGCACGGGTCGCCGGCCGCGGCCGCCTCCGTGCCCGCCAGAGTCCCGCCGTTCACCATGCCTCCATCGTGCGTCCCGTTCAGGCCCTATTGCCAGGTGTCTGTCAGTACCAGGATAACCAGGCTCCTGGTACCAGGCTACGTTTCCGCGCACGCTGGTGACATGACATCAGGAGTTGACGAGACCATCCGTCCGGCAGCCATAGCCCCGGCGATCGCCGCCGAGGGCCAGCCCGCCTCCCTGACCACGCTGGGGCTGATGACCGTGCTCATCGGCGTGTTCCTGCCGATGACCGACTTCTTCATCGTGAACGTGGCGCTGCCGACCATCGACCGCGACCTGCACGCCTCGCCCGGCATGCTGCAGCTCGTGGTCGCCGGGTACGCGATCGCCTACGCGCTGCTGCTCGTCGTCGGCGGGCGGCTCGGCGATGCGGTCGGCCGCAAGCGGCTGTTCCTGGCCGGGATGGCGGCCTTCACCGTGACGTCGCTGGCCTGCGGCGTCGCTCCCGGCATCGGCGCGCTGGTCGCCGCGCGGGCGCTGCAGGGTGCCGCCTCGGCGATGATGCTGCCGCAGGTGCTGTCCACCATCCAGGCCACCACGTCGGGCCCGGCCCGGGCCCGGGCGCTCGGCCGCTACGGGGCGACCGGCGGCATCGCCGTGGTGGCCGGCCAGCTCCTCGGCGGCCTGCTGGTGTCGGCCAACATCGCCGGGATGAGCTGGCGGCCGATCTTCCTGGTCAACGTGCCGGTCGGGATCGCCGGCCTGGTGCTCGCCGCCCGCGTGGTGCCGGACACGCGCTCCGATGACCCGGCGCCGGTCGACCGGCGCGGCACGCTGCTGCTCGGCTGGGCGACGCTCGCGCTGCTGATCCCGCTCACCGAGGGCCGGTCCCTCGGCTGGCCGCCGTGGACGATCGTGCTGCTGATCACCGCGCCGGTGGCGGCTGTCGCGTTCGTCAGGGCGGAGCGGGCGCTCGAAGAGCGGGGCGGGGTGCCGCTGGTCCCGATCTCGCTGCTGCGCGTGCCGAGCATGCGCCGTGGCCTGCTGCTCGCGGTCCCGTTCTTCACCGGCTTCGGCGGGTTCATGTTCGTGATCGCGCTGACGTTGCAGGACGGCAGCGGAATCTCCGCGCTCGACGCCGGCGTGATCCTCGTTCCGATGGCGCTCGGCTTCCTGGCCGCCTCGCTCTCGACCGCCAGGCTGCTGCCGAGGTTCGGCCGCCGGGTGCTGACCGCCGGCGCGCTGATCCAGTCGGCCGGGCTGCTCGGCGTCATCGCGGAGCTGGCCAGTTCCTGGCCGCATCCCAGCGTGCTGTGGATGGGCCCGGGGATGCTGGTGCTCGGCATCGGGCAGGGCCTGATCATGAGCCCGCTGTTCGGTGCCGTGCTCTCCGAGGTGCCGCGGCGGAAAGCAGGCGTGGGCAGCGGCGTGCTGGCCACCACCCAGCAGAGCGCGCTCGCGCTCGGCGTGGCCACGCTCGGCAGCCTGTACCTGACGATCGCCGTCCCCGGCTCCGCCGGCCCGGACGGCGCGGCCAGGGTGATCCTCGGCATCCTGGTGCTGAACGCGCTCGGGGTCGGCGTCATGAGCCGCCGCCTGCCCGTGCTGCGGTAATCGCACGCGGCCCAAGGCGCCCCCGGTCTGCAGCCCTCTGTGCTCCGGACCGGGGGCGTCTGGCGTACGGTGACTGCGGCGAATGTCCCTGTGGGAGGGAGGCGGGGGGTGAGCGTCGTCCCGTCGGCGGTCGAGTCGTCCCAGGCGGCGGAGCACAAGCCTGCCCGCCGCGCGGCGGCTGTACCGTGGCTGGTCTTGTGCTGCTACCTCGCCGCCGCGGTGGCGGTGACCGCGCACCTGTGGGCCGACCCGGCGGGACGGGTGCAGCGTGGCGACCCGCACGACGTCGACCTGTTCGCCTGGTACATCCGCTATGCGGCGACGGCGGTCAGCCACGGGCGGCTGCCCGCCCTGTTCACGACCGCCCTGAACCCGCCGCAGGGCGTCAACCTGATGTGGAACACGTCGCTGCTGCTGCCCGGGATCGTGCTGACTCCGGTGACGCTGCTGGCCGGGCCGCAGACCAGCCTCACCGTGATGCTGACGCTGAGCCTGGCCGGTTCGGCGGCCGCGCTGTTTTTTGTGCTGCGCCGGTGGGGAGCCAGCATCCTGGCCGCTGCCCTCGGCGGCGCCGTGTACGGGTTCTCCCCGGCCCTGATCAACTCCGGGCTCGGCCACTACCACCTGGTGTTCGCGGTGCTGCCGCCGCTGATGATCCACGCGCTGCTGCGGCTGCTCACCGGCCGCGGCAAGGCGGTGCGGACCGGCGTCTGGCTCGGCCTGATGGTGGCCGCGCAGGTCTTCATCGGCGAGGAAGTGCTCGTCTACACCGCCGTGGCCTGCGTGGTGCTGACCGTGGTACTCGCGGCGCAGCGGCCGCGGGCCGCACTGGAGCGGGCCGGGCCCGTCGCGCTCGGGCTGGCCGTGGCGCTCGCGGTCGCGCTGGTGATCAGCGGGCACGCGCTGTTGGTGCAGTTCCATGGCCCGCGGGCCGAGCACGGCGCGGCGAAGTTTTCCTGGTCGACCAATCTCGCCTATTTCGTCAACCCCACCGGGAACGTCCTTTTTCACACGTCGGCCGGCGCGCTCGCCGCGATGCGCGCCCATCTGGGTCCCCCTGAGATCCTGGCCTACCTTGGCTGGCCGCTGATCGCCGTTCTGGCCCTGGGCATCATCTGCTTCTGGCGGGATGCGCGGGTCCGCGCCGCCGCCATAACGTTCCTGGTGCTGGAGCTGTTCAGCCTCGGCGGCGGGAACCAGGCACACGTCTCCGGGCGGCTGCTGCCGTGGCACTGGCTGGAGGGCCTGCCGGGCCTCACATCGGTGCTGCCGGACCGGTTCGCGATCGTCGCCGACGGCGCGGCAGCGGCGGTGCTCGCCTTCTCGCTGGACCGCGCGCGCGCCGCGGTGCGGGACCGGGGCCGGCCGGTCGCGTGGATCCCGGCGGCGGTCGCGGTGCTGGCGATCGTGCCGCTGATCCCGCTGCCGTACCAGGCGTCCTCGCTGCCGGCGGTCCCGGCAGGCTGGCAGGCGGCGTTCGCGAGGTTGCGGCTCCAGCAAGACGCCCGCGTCCTCGTGGTGCCGATCGCCAACGTGGGGCACACGATGGCGATGCGCTGGCAGGCGGACACCGGCGAGCCGGGCTCGATGATCGGCGGCTACTACCTCGGCCCCACCCCGGGCACCCGGCTGGCCATGTTCGATCCCATGCCGGCCAGGGCGACCGCCAAGTACATGGACGACCTCTGGGCGGGCACGCGGCCCGCCGACAGCTCCGGCGTGGCCTCGATCCGGGCAGCGCTGGCGCTCTGGCGCCCGGCCGCCGTGGTCGCGGTCACCAGCCCGGGCTCGCCGATGGGGCGGGTGCTGATCAAGCTGCTCGGCCGGCCCGGCTTCGACTCTGGCGGCGTGCTCGCGTGGCGGCGCTAGCGCCGTAGCCGGGCCGGGTCACTCAGTTTGCTTGTCCGCCGCTGAGCTCGCCAGCGCGGTCGATGACCTGCCGCAGCACGCGATGCGCCGTGGCCAGGTCCGCCGCGGCCACGCCGGAGTACAGCTCCCGGACCGAGGGGGCGATGGCCGCGTTCAGCCTGCTGAGCGTCTCGGTGCCCGCCGGGGTCAGCCGGGCGGGACCGGGGCCGTCCTTGGCCGTGCCGGTGGCCAGCCCGCGCGCTTCGAGTCCGGCGAGCAGTTCGCCGACCGCGGCCGGGCTGAGCGCGAGCTGGCGCTGCCCGGCGAGCAATTCGTGCAGGATCGCCGGGGGCTCGAACGGGCCGCGTGCCGCGAGCACGCGAAGGACGACGTGCTCGCGCGCGGTGCTTCCGGTTCCGGCGAGGGCCTGCTCTTGCAGGGCCTGGACGGCGCCGAACGCTTCGGCGATGTCCTGGCCGGTGAGGGCTGGTGGCTGGGTCATGAGACTGCTCCTGTTCCTGTCCGTTCGCGGTATCTGGCATATAGTTAACATAGACATTATGAACTTGTCAACTATAAGGTTGCCATGTAGACTAACGACGTGACCAGCACGGAGAGCGAGGTCCGCGGCAACGTGGGATTCCTGATCTGGCGGCTGTCCATGCGCTGGCGGGCCACGATGGACCGGGTGCTCGCGCCCCTCGGCCTCACCCACGCGCAATACGCCGTGCTCGCCCCGCTGTACGGCATGTCCCGCGACGGCGCCAGGCCCAGCCAGCGGGAGCTCGCCGACCTGACCGGCCTCGACCCGGTCTACGTGTCCAAGCTGGTGCGCGCGCTGGAGCGGGACGGATTCCTCACCCGGTCGGTGAAGGCAGCCGACCCCCGTGCCGTCGAGCTCGCGCTGACCGACCGCGGCGCGGCAACCGTCCAGGAAGGCATAACAGCCGTCTACGACATGCGCGACCGGCTAACCCGGCCGCTCGGCGGCAACGACGGGAAAGCCACCGCCGAGCTGGCCCAGATGATCCGCCAGCTCCTCGACGCGCCCGAACACGACGGCTGAACTCGGCGCCGCGCACCCGGCCGGCCACGGCGGTGAGCGTTCAGGCCACTACGTCTCGACCGGCTCCAGCAGCCGGTGCGGTGCCGACAGGGCCGCCGTCACCGCGTCGTCGCGGAGCCCGCGACGGCCTCCTCGGCGCGGCTCCATGATGATCTCCTCCGGCCCCGGTGTCTGCCCGCAGGCGGCGCACAGACCGCTGGCCTCGAGGCTGCTGCCGCAGGCGGCGTGCTTGAACACGCGGCTGTTCGGGTAGCGGTGCCGGTCGCCCCAGACCAGCAGGCCATGCAGCACCGGCCACAGGTCGCGGCCGGCCGCGGTGAGCTCGTAGAGGTGCCGTCCGGCGTGCCGCGGGTCGGGCCGGCGCTCCAGGATGCCGTCCTCGACCAGCCCGGTCAGCCGGTCGGACAGCACGGCCTTGGGGATGTCGAGGTGGGCCTGGAAGTCGTTGAAGCGGCGCACCCCGTAAAACGCGTCGCGGACGATCAGCAGCGTCCACCGCTCGCCGACCACTTCGAGCGCGCGGGCCAGCGAGCAGTCCTGCCGCTGGTAATCCTTGCCGAGCATGCCTCCAGCATACCGCCGAGTTCAGTCATCAGACCCATGCGTGCTATCGTCAGGTTCGGTAATTGAACCCGAACCATGGGCGGAGGGCTCCCGATGACCGCAGTACCTGGGCAGGCCAGCCGCACGCCGCAGCCGCGCGCATGGCTGCCGGTCGCGGCGGCGCTGCTCGGCGTCGGCTGGGGCGCCAACCAGATCACGCCGATGCTGCTGGTCTACCGCCAGGCGCTCGGGCTGAGCACCGGGTCGCTCGAGGCCGCGTTCGGCGTGTACGCGCTGGGCCTGATCCCCGGGCTGCTGATCGGCGCGCCGCTGTCGGACGCCAGGGGGCGGCGCGCGGTTGTGATACCGGCCGTGGCGCTCTCGTTCCTGGCGAGTGTGCTGCTGACCGGCGCCACCTGGAACGTGGCGCTGCTGTTCGCCGGGCGGCTGCTGGCCGGGGTGAGCAGCGGCACCGCGTTCGGCGCCGGCACGGCGTGGCTGCGCGAGACCTCGCTGCCGCCGCTGGGCACGGCGAGCGATCACGGCGCGGCGCGGCGTGCGGCGGTGGCCATGACCACGGGGTTCGCGCTGGGCCCCCTGGCCGCCGGGCTGCTGGCGCAGTGGGCGCCGCGGCCGACGGTGCTGCCGTACCTGCCGCACCTCGCGGTGATGGCCGTCGTCTGGATGCTGCTGCGCCGTGCGCCGGAGACGGTCGCCGCAGGCCGTCGGCGGGCGCCGCGGCTGTACCCGCCCGGGCTGCGCAGCCGGCGCTTCCGCGCGGTGGTCGCGCCGATGGCGCCGTGGGTCTTCGCCGCCCCGGCGATCGCGTTCGCGCTGCTGCCCAGCGTGGTGGGCGCCGGGCAGGCCGCCGACGGCATCGCGCTGACCGCGGCGATCACCGCGCTGTGCGCGCTGGCCGGAGTGCTGGTCCAGCCGCTGGCCCGGCGCCTGGACCAGAGGCCGGGCCGCAATCGCGCCGCGGCCGCCGGCCTGCTGGTCCTGACAGCGGGCCTGGTGCTCGGCGCCGTCACCGCGCAGCGCCGCGAGCTGTGGATGCTGGCGCCGTCGGCGATCGTGCTCGGCTGCGCCTACGGCATGTGCCTGGTCGCCGGGCTCGTCGAGGTCCAGCGGCTGGCCGGCGGCAACGCCGCCGCCGGGCTGACCGCGATCTATTACGCGCTGACCTACCTCGGCTTCGCCGCCCCGTACCTGATCGTGGTCGGCGCCCAGCTGGCCAGCTATGCCGTGCTGCTGGCGGTGGCCGCGTCGCTCGCGCTCGGCACCGCGGCGCTGATCACCCGCGCGCCAGCCGGTGAGCGGGCGCCGGAGCGCAGCAGCCGATCTCAGCCTGCCGGGTAGCCGCCCGGGTCGAGCAGCTCGGCGAGGTGCCGCGCGGGCCAGCCCGCCAGCTGGCTCGCCTGGGTGCGGCAGGAGAACCCGTCTGCCAGCAGCAGCGTGCCTTCCGGCGCCGACCGCAGCGCGGGGAGCAGCGCCTGCTCGGCCACGGCCACCGACACGTCGTAGTGCCCTCGCTCCATGCCGAAGTTGCCGGCCAGCCCGCAGCACCCGGCCAGCGGCTCGACCTGCGCCCCGGCGGCGCGCAGCACGGCCAGGTCGGCGTGGTAGCCGATGACCGCGTGGTGGTGGCAGTGCGGCTGGGCGATGACCCGCCGCCCGGCGAGCCGACCGCGCAGCCAGGACAGGTCGGTGCTGGCGAGCGTCTCGGCCAGGGTCCGGGTGGCCGCAGCGACGGCCCGGGCCCGCGGGTCGCCGTCCAGCAGCTCGGTGAGGTCGCCGCGGAGCACGGCGGTGCAGGACGGCTCGAGGCCGACGATCGTCATGCCCTGCTGCGCGTAGCCCGCCAGGCCGGCCACGGTCGCGCGCAGCCGGGCCCGGGCCCCCCGCAGCTGGCCGGTGGAGATCCAGGTGAGGCCGCAGCACAGCGATTCGTCCGGCACCGTCACCGAGAACCCGGCCTCGGCGAGCACCGCGGCTGCCGCCGTGGCCACCTGCGGCGCGAACGCGCGGGTGAAGGTGTCGGCCCAGATCACCGCCGGCCGGCCGGGCTGGGGGCGCCGGGTGGGCCGGATGGGCCGGATGGGCCGGGCACGCCGGGCGAACGCCGGCAGCGGCC
>JASHOI010000242.1 GCA_030041195.1 Streptosporangiaceae bacterium
GACCATCCGGACGGGTCGTCGAACGCGCGGCGGGCCGCGGCGACCGCGGCGTCGACATCGGCTTCGGCTGCCTCGGGTGCCTCGCCGATCGGCTCTCCGGTTGACGCGTTCCGGACAGTGATCCTGGCGGCCGAACTGGGGCTCACCCACTCACCGCCGATGAACAGCTTGTCGTGGCTGGCGGACATCCAGACCCCTTCCTAGCCCTCGGACGGAACGGACATCACGTGGGTCTCGGTGAACTCATGCAGGCCCGGCCGGCCGAGTTCGCGCCCGATGCCGCTGGCGTTGAACCCGCCGAACGGCGCCCGCTCGTCGACGGCGGTGGCGTTGTGGTTGTTGAAGAAGGTGACCCCGGTGCGGAGCCGGCTGGCGACGGTCATCGCGTGCTCGGTGTCGGCCGACCACACCGAGGAGCACAGCCCGGACCATGTCTGGTTGGCGAGCTCAACGGCCTGCGCCTCGTCGTCGTAGGGAATGACCGGAAGCGCTGGCCCGAACTGCTCCTCGGTGACGATCTCCAGGTCCGGAGCCGGGTCCAGGACCAGGGAGGGCAGCAGGTAGTTCCCGTCCGCCGCGGAGGTGTACTCGCCGAACGTCAGAACCTCGGCGCCAGCGGCGCGGGCTTCGTCGCACAGACCGGCGACGTAGTCGCGCTGGCGCTGCGTGTTGAGCGGCCCCATCGTCGCGTCCGGGTCGAGGCCGGGCCCGACCCGGGCCGGCTCGAGCGTGGCCCGCAGCCCGTCGACCACCTCGCCGTACCGGCGCCGCGGTACGTACAGCCGCTTGACCGCCATGCACACCTGTCCCGTGGTCAGGAACGTGGCAGAGCTGAGCCGCCCGAACGCGGCCTGGTCCATGTCCGCATCGTCGAGGATGATCGCCGGGTCGTTGCCGCCGAGTTCGAGCGTGACGTTCGCCAGGCTGGCTGCGGCCATGGCCATGATCCGCCGGCCACCGCCGACGCTGCCGGTGAAGCAGACGTGCTTGACCCGCGGGTCGCCGACCACGATCGGGCCCAGGATCTCGTCGGCGCCGGTAACCACGTTCAGCACTCCCGGCGGCAGGGCGCGCACCAGGTGCCGCAGCGTGCGCACCGACGAGAGCGGGGCGGTGGGCGGCGGCTTCACGATCACGGTGTTGCCCGCCATCAGCGCGTACGGCAGGCTCGCCGCGAGGATCGCCAGCGGCCAGTTGAACGGGTAGATGATCGTGACCACGCCGGCCGGGACCCTGGTGATCTTGGTGCTAAACGGCGGTCCCGCGATGTGCTCCGGGGAGTCCAGTTCCGGGGCGAACTCGGCCGCCTGGTGGAACCGGCCGATGAAGACCTGCAGGTCGATCGCGGCCTCGAACCGGACCTTGCCGTTCTCCCTGGACAGGATGTCGGCGCGCTCGTCGGCGTCGGCGTCGAGTCCTTCCAGCGCCTTGACCGCGATCGCGGTTCGTTCTGCCGCCGGCAGCGCCGCCCAGGCGGGCCAGGCGTCCTGCGCGGCCCGCACCGCGGCCTCGCCGTCCGCAGCCGAGGCCGCGGCGGCGTAACCCACCACGGTGCCGCGGTGCGCCGGATCGGCGACGGGGAACGTGCCATCGCCGCCCGGCCGTTCCTCGCCGGCGATGAGCAGCGGAGTGCTGACAAGGCCGTCGCCCGCTGATGTCATGCTCGCCCTCCCCGCAGTAGTCTCAGTGCGACTACCAACCTAGGCCGGGGCGGGGACGCTGCCAACGGGTGACGTGACAAGCCGGCCGGTGCCGGGCCTGGGAGATCCGACAACTGCAGGCGAGGATGCCCGGTCAGCCGTCCGATCCTGGCTCCATGAGCCGCAGGCCAGGCTGCTCAGACCGATCCAGGAGAACGCACCGGGTGCCCCGGTAGATGGTGGGCACGCACTTGTTGCAGTGGATGCACAAAGACTCCCGTGATTCACCGCGGCGCAGCTTGCCGACCAGGTCGGGCTCGCGCAGCAGCGCGCGCCCCAGCGCCACGAACGCGAAGCCCTCACCGACCGCCCGGGTCATGGTCTCCAGCCGGCTGATGCCGCCGAGGAGGATCAGCGGAATGCCGAGTTCCTGCAGGAACTGCCGCGCCATCGGCCGGAAGTACGCCTCCTCGAACGGGTAGTGCCGCATGAGGCGCCCGCCCGCCAGCCGGAACCCCAGCCGCAGCGCCGGCGGCAGCGTCCGCGCGAACTCCTCCCGTGGGACGTCGCCGCGGAAGAGGAACATCGGGTTCGCGAGCGAGCCGCCGCCGGTCAGTTGCAGCGCGTCGACGGTGCCGTCGTCTTGCAGCAGCCGAGCCAGCCTGATGCTGTCGTCGAGCCACAGGCCGCCCGGGACGCCGTCGGCCATCTCGAACTTCGCGGTCACCGCGACGCGCCCGCCGACGGCGTCACGAACGGACTGAGCGACCATGCGAGGGAACCGCGCCCGGTTCTCGACGCTGCCGCCCCAGCCGTCCCGGCGTTTGTTGAACTTCGGGCTGAGGAAGGCGTTGAGCAGGTAGTGATGTCCCATGTGCAGCTCGATCGCGTCGAACCCCGCGTCGGCCAGCAGGCGCGCGGCCGCGGCGAAGTCGCCGCAGACACGCGCGATATCGGCGCCGGTCATCGCGCGATACCGCGTTCCCAGCGGGGTGAAACCCGACGAGGCCGACAGCGGCGTCGCCCCGGTGACGCGCCGCTGCCCGACCGGCCCGGCGTGACCGATCTGCGCCGAGATCGCCGCGCCCTCCGCGTGCACGGCCTCGGCGAGCTGGCTGAGCCCGGCCGCCACGCGCGGACCGACCACGATCTCGTTGGGCGCGCCGCGCCCCTCGGGCGAGACGGCACAATAGGCAAGCGTCGTCATGCCCACACCGCCTGCCGCGAACGCCCGGTGGAAGTCGATCAGCGCGTCGCTCACCAATCCGCGCCGGCTCATGCCTTCGAACGTGGCCGCCTTGATGACCCGGTTCCGCAGCACGACCGGCCCGAGAGCCGCCGCCTCGAACAGCTCCGCCGGCCGGCTAGGCACCAGCGACCGGCGCGTTCTGCCAGACCATGCCGGAAGCCTACGGCAGAAACCAGAACGTGTTCGGCGGCTGAATGAGGTGATGGGTCCCGCGCTGTTCCTCTAACAGCAGCGTGGGCACCACCACATCATTCGCGCCCTCACAGCTTCCTGATCAGGTCGATGCTGGCCGACTCCGACGGGTCCTCGGCTTCGACCTCGAGGAACGCCCGGGCGCACTCGACGGCCACGTCCGGTGCCAGCCGCTTGAGGCTGAGCGCCAGCACGTTCGCGTCGTTCCACAGCCGGGCGTTCCTGGCTATCCACGGCTCCCAGGCCAGCGCGGCCCTGACCCCGGGCACCTTGTTCGCCGCGATCGACGTCCCCGTGCCCGTCCAGCACATGACCACGCCGAAATCGGCATCGCCCGAGGCAACCGCGACCCCGACGGCCCGGGCGAACTCGGGCCAGCTGCCGCTGCTCAGCACCCGGAGGTCGCCGGCCTCGCGCAAGTAGCCGGCGACCGCGCGCGTGCACTCGTTCTCGTCGTCAGCACCGAAGGCGATCCGCATATGCCGAACCTATCCCCGGCTGGTTAGCCGACGTCCAGCACGGCCGGGTGGTCCAGGGCGGGCTGCCAGGCGAGCTCGGCGGCCCCGATGAGGCTGCCGTCGTCGAGCACGCACGGCCGCAGCGGCACGCCCGCGCCGCGGCCCCACGGGCTGCGCTCGCCGACCGCTGCCCGCAGCCGCGCCGGATCGGCCTCGAGCAGGTAGCGGTGCAGGCCGCCGAGAAGTATCCGGTCCGGGTTCAGCACGTTGATCAATCCGGCCAGGCCCAGGCCGAGGCGCTCGATGAGCGTGTCCGCCGCGGCACGCACCGCGGCGTCGGCGGCGTACTCACGGCGCAGCACTTCGATTGCCTGCTCTTCCAGCACCGCGGTCCCCGGGCCGGGCGCGCGCCCGGCGGCGTCCATGAAGCTCAGCGCGTCGGTCTCGACGTTGAGGCAGCCGCGGCTGCCGCACGGGCACCGGCGGCCAGCCGGGTCGACGCTGACGTGCCCCGCCTCCATGCCGAGGCCGGTGCTGCCGGTATACAGCGCGCCGCCGACGACCAGCGCCCCGCCGACGCCGCGGTGGCCGGTGGCCACGACCAGCAGGTGGCCCGCGCCCCGCCCGGCGCCGTGCCGGTGCTCGGCGAGCGCGGCGAGGTTGATGTCGTTGTCCGCCCAGCACGCGAGCGGCGCGCCACCCGGGCCGGTGATCCCCGCCCGCGCGACCTGCCGGGCAAAGATCTCGCGGATCGGGGTTCCGGTCGGCCAGCCGACGTACAGCGGGGCGACCGCCGCGCCCTCGGGCTGGGCCACCGCCGAGGGCACCGCCAGGCCGGCCCCGACACACCTGCGCCCGGTGGCCCGCAGCAGCCCCGCAGCGGCGGTCGCGACCTGTGCCACCGCCCGCTCCGGGTCATCGGACGGAACGCTACGTTGCGGGGCCAGTTGGGCCACGACCTGGCCGCCGAGGCCGACGAGCGCGACACCGAACCCGTCGGGGTGGATCTGCGCGCCGAGAGCGACCGGGCCACGCGGGTCGGCCGTGAGCCGGTGCGACGGGCGGCCGGGCGCGTCGGCCGGGCTGCCGGGTGCTGAGTCCACCCGGATCAGCCCGAGGGCCTGCAGTTCAGCTGCCAGAGCTCCCGCCGTGGCGCGCGTGACGCCCAGCCCGGCGGTGAGCGCGGACCGCGTGGGCGCGCGGCCCGCGTGAATCAGCGACAGCGCCGGACCAAGGAGGGGTCGTCCCCGTTCAGGCCTTGTCATCATCCGTCGCATCTGCGTAGCGTTGATTTTGTGCAGGTGCTAAACAAAATACAGCGTCCGGTGAGCCCGAGTCTCCGGATCGCGCTGACCGGTTTCTTCGCGCTGGACGGGTTCGTCTACGCCTCGTGGGCGGTCCGGGTGCCGGCCGTGAAGCAGCAGACCGGCGCGTCGCCAGCTGCGCTCGGCCTGGCGCTGCTCGGCATGTCGGCCGGTGCGCTCGCCACGATGCTCATCTCGGGCGCGCTGTGCCGGAGGTTCGGCAGCCGGGAGCTGACGGTCGCGTCCGGTGCCTTACTGTGCTGCACGCTGCTGCTCCCGCCGCTCGCTCATTCCGCGGTCACGCTCGGGCTCGCCCTGCTGGTGTTCGGGGCCGGGTACGGGTGCCTGAACGTCGCGATGAACAGCGTCGCGGTGGACGTGGTCGCCGCGATGCGCCGCCCGGTGATGCCGGGGTTCCACGCGGCCTGGAGCTTCGGCGGCCTGGCCGGCGCCGGCCTCGGCGGCCTGCTCGCCCCGCACCTGTCCCCGGTCCGGCATCTGCTGCTGATCGCGCTGGCGGGGCTGGTGTTCACCGCGGCCGGCGGGCGGACGCTGCTTGCCCACAGCGTCCCGGCGCCGGCGGTGCCCGTGCGCCAGGAACCGCGGGCCTGGCATGGTGCGCTGACCACGACGGTGCGGGCGGTGGGGCTCATCGGCGTGATCGCGCTGTGCGCCGCCTACGGTGAGGGCGCGATCGGCGACTGGGGCGCGCTGCACCTGCAGCAGAACCTGGGCACCGGCGCCGGGCTCGCCGCGACCGCCTACGCGGCCTTCGCGCTCGCCGAGGCCATCGGCCGGCTGTCCGGGATCACGCTGCTCGAGCGGCTCGGCCGTACCCGCGTGCTGGTGCTGGGCGGCCTGACCGCGTGCGCCGGGATGCTGGCCGCGGCGCTCGCCCCGGTCGTGTGGCTGGCGCTGCTGGGCTTCGCCGCGACCGGGCTCGGGCTGGCCAACCTCTTCCCGGCGGCGATCACGCGGGCCGGGCTGCTCGCCGGTTCCGGCGGCGTGGCCATGGCCTCCACGCTTGGCTATACCGGCTTCCTGCTTGGCCCCCCGCTGATCGGCTTCCTGGCCGGGCGGTTCGGGCTGCCCGCGGCGCTCACCACGGTCTCCGCGCTGGGCCTGGCCGCCGCGTTCGTGGCGTACCTGACGCGCGACGCCTAGCACGAGCCGTTCCGCTGGCAGATTTCGCGGGGGAGGTCACGTTCCGGGCGGCCTGCGACTCTAGAGAGCGTGCCGTGTGGTGATTGCCGTGACGGCCGGGCCTAGGGCGGGGGCGTTGCCCGCGGGTCCTGGCGGGCTGCGCGACGCGGAGTTCGCCGAGTTCTTCCGCGCCGAGCACAAGAAGCTGATCAGGTTCGTGATCGCCGTGGGCGCCAGCGGCGATGAGGCCGCGGAGATCGCGCAGGTGACGTTCTTCAAGGCGTTCGAGGGCTGGGACGTGATCCGGGCGCCGCGCGCCTGGATCCGGCGGGTGGCCCTGAACGAGCTGACCGCGGCCCGGCAGGCCGCCCGCCGGGAGACGCCGCTGGCCACGCTGCCGGACGCGCCGGTGCCGGTGTCGACGGCGCTGGCGGTCGAGCTGACCGAGGAAGCCCGGCAGGTGCTCGCCGCGCTGCAGGCGCTGCCGCCCGGACAGCGCCAGGTGATGGCGTGGATCATCGACGGCTTCGGCGCCGCCGAGATCGCCCGGGAGCTGGGGGTCAGCCCGGAATCGGTGCGGCAGAGCCACGCCAAGGCCCGGAAGAACCTTGGCCGGTTCTACGGACGGAGGAAGAAGCAATGATCAGGCGGCTGCGCGATGCGCGCGGATGCCCGGCCAGCACGGAGGCCGCGGATGTTGCCGTCGGCCGCGGCATGGCCGACGTGCTGGCCGCGCTGGACAACGTGATCGATGACGACGTGGCGCTGGGACGCATCTACGCCGGGACCTGCACGAGCACGTCCACCATGCCCGCATCGGCCATCACCACGGCTCGCGCGGGCGAGCCGACGCGGTCCCGGCGGCGGCTGGCGCTGGGCTCGCTCGCCGGGATGGCGGCGGCGCTGACCGCGGGCGCCGTGGCCCTGGCGGTCGTCGGGGTGCCCGGGGCACGTCGGGGCGGCACCGGCCTCACCGGATACGTGGTCAAGCGCGTCGACAGCGCGCTGAGCGCGGCCGACCCCGGCGCGATCGCCCAGATGACGGTCACCACCCGCAGCGGCGGGATATCCGGCGGCCAGCCTGGGACATCGACCGCCGAGGAATGGTCCTACGGCGACCGGTGGCGCGCGGTCACCTACTCGGCGGCCGGGCAGCTTCGTTACGACGAGGGCTTCAGCGCCGCATCGGTGTACACCGTGGTCAGCTACCCGGCGCGGACCTGGGCACGCCAGCACGGGCCGGGCCGCCAGGCCAAGCTGGCACCCGGTCCGAGCGGCTGCGGGCCGGTGGTCGCGGAGCTCCCGTTGCTGTTCCAGCCCGGGCTGCCGGGCGGCGGGCTGTCCGCCAGTTCAGCAGCGACCGTGGCCAGGGACCTGCGGGACGCGATCTCCTGCGGAACCCTGGCCGCGGCCGGGCGGCAGCGCGTCAACGGGATCGAGGCGATCAAGCTGACCAGCAGCCCGGGCAGCATGATCGCCGAGACGATCTGGGTCAGCCCGGGCACATACCTGCCGGTGCGTGTCGTGGTCCACCCGGCCGCCGGCGCCCCAGGTCCGTCGCAGACGGCGAACATCACCTGGCTGCAGCCGACCGCGCAGAACCTGGCCAAGCTCACCGTGACGATCCCCGCTGGATTCCGCCAGGTCGCGTTCGCCCAGGCCGTCGCGCCAACCATGCAGCACATCGCGGGGTGAACGATGACCGGCAGGAGTAGCTGGCTGGCCGTGGTCGCCGTCATCGGCCTGCTAACGGTGGCGTGCAGCGGCAGCTCAGCCCATGGTGGTTCCGGCGGCTCGCCCGCCGCTGGCGGCTCCGCCAGCTCGCCCGCCGCGGGCAGGCCGGCGACCCGGCAGAAGCAGCTCGCGTTCTCGGAGTGCATGCGCTCGCACGGCGTGCCGAACGTCCCCACTTCCCTGCCCACCTTGTCCAGCGGGACGCCCAGCAGCAGTGGCCCGCACAAATGGGTCCCGGCTAGCGGCCCTGGTGCGACCCGGTTGCAGGCGGCGACCCAAGCCTGCCGGTACCTGCTGGGGGAGTCCCGCGCCGCCGGGTGAGGCGGAGCCTAGGAGCACTCGATGTTCTTCGTTACGTATTTGCGGCGCGAACTGCGCCGCCGGATGCGCCAGGCCGTGTTCATCGCGCTGGGCCTGGCCCTGGGCGTCGGGCTGGTGATCACCGTGGGCGCCGCCTCGGCCGGGGTGAAGAAGGCAGAGTCCGGCGTGCTCGCCGCGCTGTACGGGGTGGGCACCGATGTGACCGTGACCGGCGCGGCGCCCGGCCCGCCCAGCCGAGGCGGCACGTCGGCGAACGGCCAGGACAACCAGAACAACTACGGACTCCAGGAAGGCCCGAACGGCCAGACAGAGATCTGCACCAGCAACGGCAAGTGCACCAGCGCGGCCGGGAAGACGCTCGACCAGCTGATGGCGTCGCAGCAGGGGATCAGCCAGTCGAAGGTGGCCGAGGCGGCGCGGCTGCCCGGCGTGACGGCGGCGGCCGGCGGGATCACGCTCACCGACAACACGACCACGTTCGGCCACTCGAGCAACAGCCTGCCGCAGTCGAGCAGCTTCACCATAGACGGCGTGGACACCGGCAAGACCTCGCTCGGCCCGCTCAGCAGCGCCTCGCTGACCTCCGGCCACTCGTTCACCGCGGCCGACACCGACGCCGCCGTCGCGGTCGTGGACTCCGGGTACGCGACGTCCAAGAACCTCAGGGCCGGGTCGGTGCTGCCCATCGACGGCGTCAACTTCACCGTCATCGGCATCGTCCGCCAGGCGCAGGCCAGCACCCCGCCCGACGTCTACGTCCCGCTGGCGCGAGCCCAGGCGATGTCGCTGTACGCGGGCAGCCTGAACGACGACGTGACCGCCATCTACCTGGCCGCGGCGAGCGCCGCCGACATCCCCGCGGTCAGCCACGAGGTCTCCAGGCTGCTGCCCGGCAGCACCGTTACCACTCAGGCCAGCCTGGCCAGCGAGGTGACCGGATCGATGGCCAGCGCCGCCAGGCTGGCCAACGCCCTGGGCCGCTGGCTGGCGGTGCTGGTGCTGATCGCCGCGTTCGCGGTTGCCTGCCTGCTGACGATGGCGGCGGTGGCCCGGCGGGCCGCCGAGTTCGGCACGCTGAAGGCGATCGGCTGGCGGACCCGGCGGATCGTCGCTCAGGTGCTCGGGGAGTCGGTGGCCATGGGCATCGCCGGCGCCGCGGCCGGGACCGGCCTGGGGTTCGCGGGCGCGGCGATCATAGCCGCGGTCGCGCCCAAGCTGTCCGCCACCGTCGGCGGGATCACCGGGCCCCAGGCCAGCTTGCCGGCCGGCGCCCACGCCGCCACGCTCGTCGGCGGCGCGGCGGCCCAGACCCACACGGTGTCCGTCCCGCTGCACCCCTCGGTGAGCCCCGGCGTGATCGTGCTGGCGGTGATCCTGGCCGTGGCCGGCGGGCTGCTGGCCGGAATCTTCGGAAGCTGGCGGATCGCCAGGCTGCGCCCCGCCGACGCGCTGTCCCGGGTGGCCTGACCGGCCGCCTCGCCTGATCACGGCGGCCTCAGACCGGTGCGGCATCATGGTGGCGTGCTGCTGACGTTGCGCCGATCGGAGCCGCATGGCGGTCAATCCCACCTTCCCTAGCAGGGACGTCCTGCGGCGGCGGCTGCATATCAGGCCGCTGGACGCCCTGGTCGGCGCCGGCATCTTCCTGCTGCTGTACGCGGTGATCCGGGTCGGTGCGAGCGCCCACGTGCCGATCCCGCGCGGCCGGACGATCACGATCAGCACGTCGCCATCGGAGTTGCCCTACTACGCGGCGCGCAGCCTGCTGCGGATGTTCATCGCGCTGCTGTTCGCCTACGCGTTCAGCTTCGGCTACGCCTACGCGGCGGCGCGGAACAGGCGGGCCCGGCGGGTGCTGATCCCGGCGCTGGACATCCTGCAGTCCGTGCCGGTGCTGGGTTTCCTGGCGGTCACGGTCACGTTCTTCCTGGCCCTGTTCCCCGGGTCGGAGCTGGGCCTGGAGGCGGCGTCGATCTTTGCCGTGTTCACCTCTCAGGCCTGGAACATCACGTTCTCCTTTTACCATTCGCTGGTCACCCAGCCCGGCGAGCTGGACGAGGCGAGCCGGCTCATGGGGCTGTCCCGGTGGAAGCGGTTCTGGAGCATCGACGTGCCGGGCGCGGCGATCGGCCTGGTCTGGAACGGGATGATGAGCTTCGGCGGCAGCTGGTTCTTCCTCACCGCCTCCGAACTGATCATCGTCGGCGATCGCCGGTACACGCTGCCCGGGGTCGGCTCCTACGTGGGCCTGGCCGTGGAGCAGGGCCAGCTCGGGCACGTCGTCTGGGGGATCGTCACCATGATCGTGATGATCCTGGCCGTCAACGTGGTGTTCTGGCGGCCGCTGGTGGCTTACGCCGAGCGGTTCCGGCTGGAGCAGACCGAGGCGGCGCACAAGCCGCGCTCCGCTGTCCTGGCCGCGCTGCGCCGCTCGAGCTGGCCCGCCCTGGCCGGCCGGGGCCGGCGCGCGCTGGCCGGGCCGGTCAACCAGCTGATGGGAGCGGCCACCGGCATCGATGACCGCAGCCTGGTCAGCCATGCCGCGCGCCGCCGGGCGGCGGACGTAGCGTTCACGGCGGTCGTCATCGTGGTGCTGGGGTACGGCTTGTACAGCATGCTGGCGTACATCGCGAGCGGGCAGCAGGGGATCGGGGTCCTGGGGCAGGCCTTCGGCTACGGATTCCTGACGTTCCTGCGCGTGGTCGTGGTGGTGCTGCTCTCGTCGGTGATCTGGGTGCCGGTGGGTGTGTGGATCGGGTTCAATCCCCGGGTCGCGCAGTATCTGCAGCCGGTCGTGCAGGTGTTCGCCAGCTTTCCGGCTAATTTCATCTACCCGTTCGCGATCGTCATCTTCCTGGCCATCGGGCTGAGCCTGAACTACGGCAGCATCCTGCTGCTGGCGCTGGGCACCCAGTGGTACGTGCTGTTCAACGTGATCGCCGGGGCCACCTCGGTGCCGTCTGACCTCAAGGAGGCCATGGACAACCTCGGCGTGCACGGCTGGGAGCGGTGGCGCCGGATGATCCTGCCCGCGATTTTCCCCGCCTACGTGACCGGCGCGATCACCGCGGCAGGCGGCGCGTGGAACGCGTCGATCGTGGCGGAGATCGTCGACTACAACCACCGCGTGCTGGTCGCCAAGGGCCTGGGCAGCTTCATTACCGAGGCGACCGCGCACAACGACTTCCACGCGATCATCGCCGGCATCCTGGTCATGTCCGTGTACGTGACCGGCCTGAACGCGCTGTTGTGGCGGCGGCTGTACGCGATCGCCGAGTCGAAATACGCGCTGGCATGACCGCGCCGCCCAGGGAGGACCCCCCTGTCCCGCCCGCAGTGCCGCTGATCAGCGTTCAGGCACTGAGCAAATCCTTCGCCGGGCCGGACGGCCGCCCGGTGCCGGTGCTGGAGAACATCACCCTGTCGGTCGGCGAAGGTGAATTCGTCGCCCTGCTCGGCCGCAGCGGCAGCGGGAAGTCCACCCTGCTGCGGTGCATCGCCGGGCTGATCGCCCCCACCAGCGGCGAGGTGCTGTTCCGCGGCAAGCCGCTGACCGG
>JASHOI010000243.1 GCA_030041195.1 Streptosporangiaceae bacterium
ACGAGCTGACGAAGCTGGAGTGCGAGTTGAACAGCAGCAGGCCGACCACGACCGCGAAGCCGATCAGGCCGCCGATGAAGGCCCACTTCTGGATCCGCGCGTACCCGCCCATGCCCAGCGAGACCAGCACGCCGGCTATCACGATCGTGATCACCGTGACCACGAAGTAGCCATTGTCAGTGCCGAACCAGGCGTAGCCGCCACCCGGCCAGGTCCATTTGAGCGTCGCCCAGATCGGCTCGAAGAACTGGACCGCGAGGATGTTGCCGTAGATCGGGGCCCACAGCCAGAGGATGAACCACCACCCGGTGGCGGCCATGACGAATCCGATGCCGCTGCCCAGGATCCGGGTCTGCCAGACGTAATCGCCGCCCGCCCTGGGGATCGTGACGATCAGGCCAGCGTAGGCGATCACCAGGAACGACACCCAGATCCCGGAGATCAGCACCGACGTCAGCAGTTGGCCCTTGGGAAACGCCGGGCCGGCAAAGGTGAATTCGTAGATTCCCAGCGTGACGAAGTTCGTCGCCAGGCACGCATAGATCAGCGAGTCCCGGACCGACCAGCCCCGGACCAGACCTGTCGCCTTGCGTAGAAAGAGTGTCGGGGTCTCGCCGCCGACAGCTTCCGTGGCCATAGCTGCCTCCAAGTCATGGGCTCCTCGCGGCCCGGCCCAGCCCGATAAATGACAATCAGTAGCTATCTCTGTAATCAGCCGTTGACGAGCAAGTACCTTGCGACTTTTCCTTTCTTGGCGTTGAGGTCGAGAACCGCACCCTGCAGCACACCATCGCCGTAGACGCTGCCCGGGTTGATCGCGAGCGTCCGGCCCATCCGCTTCACCGCGCGGCTCTCGTGGATGTGACCGTGCACCGACAGCATCGGCTGGTGCTGCATGATCGCGTCCCGGACCGCGGTCGACCCGACCGGCTTCATCACCGCGCCGCCGTGGATCGGCCGCAGAGTCGAGTCGAGCGCGGGGGCCTCGTCGAGCCCGGTCCCGTACGGCGGCGCGTGGAAGTTGAAGATCGCGCGGCCCATGTCCGGCACCTGGCTGGCCACCGCCTCGATCTTGGCCGCAAGCTCGGGCTCGGGCGCCTCGCGGAACGTGTCCCACGGGGTCGGGTTGGTCCAGCCCATCGATACGAGCGAGAAGCCATCCAGGTCGAGCAGCTTGCCCTCGGCAAAGCTCACGCACGGCGACTGCTCGATGATGTCGTCGATCTCCCAGATGTCGTCGTTGCCGCCGTTCAGGATGCACGGGATCTCGCCGCCGCGCAGCTTGCCGTCGGCCATGTCCAGCCACCGGTCGAGGCTCTCGGTCATCTCGACCGTGAACCTGCGGTCGACGGCGCCTTCCTCCTCGCTCAGGTGCTTGAGCTCGTCCGGGCTGACGACGGCGGGGTAGGACCCGGCGTTGCGGATCTGCTTCTTGATGTTCTCGAGCTCTTCGGCCGATTCCAGCGTGTACTCCTGGCCACGCACGGTCACCTTCCAGCGACCACCCTGATCGATGATCGGCACCATGACTTTGCCGGTGACATCGCCGCCGAGGATCACCATGTCGGCCTTGTAGAACGCGGCGGAATTCAGGAATTTCCGCCAGCAAACCTCGGAACCGTGAATATCGGTGGCAAAGAAGATCTTCATGTCAGCACCACGCCTATTGATGCGCTTCCTGTGCAACGGTGTAGCATTCGACGCAACTTGGCGTCAAGCACCCGACATGCTGAAACTCCCCGTATGGCAAGGTCAGCCGGGTCCGGCAAAGGCCCCAGCCGGGGTAGGAAAATGGCGCTGGCAGGTCAGCCGGGCTTGCGCAGTCTCACCCGCTTGATGCGGGGAAGGCTGGCCCGGGCCGGGATCATCGTCAGATCCGGCAGATCCCGGGCCGCCTGGGCAAGCTGGCCGTACGTGGTGGCGGTCAGCGTGGCGCCAAGCCGTGCGTTCAGCTCGTCGAGCGTCAGCCTGCCCTGCGCGAAGTGCTCACCCAGGGCCGCGGCGGCGGTGTCCCGGTCGGCGTCGCTGGCACGCATGCCCGGCGCCGGTGCCTGCCTGACCGCCCGGGGCAGCTGCGCCAGCGCGGCGGTGTAGCGACTCAGCGCGGCCCGGCCCCGGCCGGTGAGGGCGACGGTGGCCGGTGCACCAGTTCCGCCGGTCACGTCCGTCCGCACGTATCCGGCGCGGGCCAGCTCGCAAAGCCCGATGACCGGGCTGCCGGGGAGCAGTCCGGTCATCGCGTGCAGCCGGCCGACGGAGAGCGTGTCGCCGTCCGGCAGCGCCGCCAGGGTGGCGACGATGCGCAGCCGCTGCGGGTTGTGGATCAGCGGGTCGAGCGCTCGGGTACTCGTCATCGGCCATGCCCTCGGTTACAGGCCGCCGAGCAGATCGCGCAGTGCCTGGGTGTAGTTCTCGAGTGCCTTGCGCCCGTGGCCGGTGAGGGCGACGGTGGTCATGGACACGGTGCCGTTGCGGGTTTTCTCGCTGGCGATGTAGTCGGCTTCTTCTAGTTTGCGCAGGTGGATGATCAGGTTGCCGGGGGTGAGCCCGATCATGTCCTGCAGCCGGGTGAAGGACAGCGTGTCGCCCTCGGGCAGCGCCGCCAGCGTGGCGACGATCTTCAGCCGGGTGGGGACGTGAATTAGCGGGTCCAGCGCGTCGTCGGTCATGACACTCACCCCGTTCAGGCGCGCTGGCGCCAGGCGGTGAAGGCGGCACTGGCCAGCAGCAGCGCGCACAGGCCCACTGCGCCCACCAGCCACGCCCCGGCGGGGCCGGCGAACAAGCCCGCCACGCCCACGGCCGCGGCCCCGGCCCCCTTGGCGCACCCGTTCCAGTTCTTGCGCAGCGCCATCAGGGCAGCCCAGGTCAGGCCGGGAACGATCAGCACCGCGGTCGCGTGCAGGCTGTAGCTGAACCCGGCGGCGCCCAGCGCCGCCATGATCACGACCGCAGCGACCCACGCGAGGGCCTCGATGGCGATCTCGGCCGGGCGCAGCCGGGAGGGGCCGCGCACCCCGGCGCCCGCCCGGCGGCGGACCCCGACGGTGGCGGTGAAGTTGATCACGATGAACGGGACCAGGATCGCGATGTCGCCGGACGTCGGCCCGGTGTAGGGGTGCTGGCCGCGCACCGACAGCCAGATCGCGCCGAGGGCGGCCAGGACCAGCACCGCGCGCAGCGACAGCAGCCATGGCGGGGACGGCTGCAGCTTGCGGCGCGCCTGCGCGGTGGCCTGGTCCATCAGCGCAGCGGCCTGCTGCGGGCTGAAGGTGTCGCCGTTGTCGGCGGCAGCGGCGTCAGATGTGTGGTTCATGGGGGGATCTCCTTTCCACTGCTCTATGCCATAAAGTAGACACTCCTTTATGGCGCAAAGTCAAGGGATCCGGCCAAGAACTTTGTGGCACAAAGTGGCGCGACGCGGCAGGCAGGGGCCAGCGCGGGCTGGAGAGGCCGACGCGGCAGGCAGAGGCCAGCGCGGGATGGAGAGGCCCGCGCGGCAGGCAGGGGCCAGCGTTCCGGGTGGCTGCGGCAACCTGCGAGCGGCCGGGCACAGGCGGGAGACAGTGCCCCCGCGGATTCAGTGATCTACCTCTTCGGGCAGCTCGTACCAGCGGACGCGGTCGCCCACGTTCGCCCGCAGCTTCCACTTGACGCCCTTCGGGGCCGACTCGGCCAGCTCGAGCAGGCGCTCCGACTGCGCGAGCGCGTCGAGCGGCGGATCGGGCGGCAGCAGCTCCGGGTGCTCGGTGGCCAGCGCCGGCAGCTTCTTCAGGTTGCCGGTGACCGTCCGCCACCAGCCCCAGTCGGCACCGAGCACCTTGCCGAAGCGGTCGGTGTCGATCGACGGGCCGTCGCCGTCGGAGCCCGCCGCGTCGCTCCCGCTCACCGGAACGCCGCTGAGCAGGTGCAGGGTGTCGCGCGCGTCCTTCTCGTTGAGCTCGACGATCTGCAGCTTGGACAGCAGCACGTCCACGGCGTCGACGGTCAGCGGCAGCCGGCCGAACGCCGGGCGGAGGTCCAGCGTGTGACACATGGTCAGCCGGTCCACCATCACGTCGATCGGGCGCCCGGACGGTGCGGTGAAATACATCTGCCGGTCGCCGTTCAGGTTGTTGAACCGCCGGTCCGGCTGGCAGCCGCTCTTCTCCAGGTAGGCGGCCACGTTCTTGCGGCCCTTGGACAGGCAGGCGAAGTCCATGTCCTGCCCGATCCGCAGCCGCGGCGGGAACTCCGGGCACAGCACGCGCACCGCGAGCCCGCCGAGCAGCTTCAGGCCGAGGCCCGCGTCGGCGGCCCCGCGGGCCAGCTCGATCGCCTCGGGGAGCGGATCGTCTGCGGGGCCGGGCTGGGTGGCCTGGCCAGGGTTCTCGGTTGCCACGGCACCATCCTCACGCTGGGACGACGGGCACGTCACCGGCACAATACCGCCGACGCGGGATAATGGCCTCTTTCCCCGACGTTGACGTGGACCAACTCGCATGGCCATCCTGGTTGCGTGTCACGGGCTGAGGTTGCCGCTGGCGCAACCTATCAATCGGCGGAGCGTGTCCTTGCCCTCCTGACCAGCTTCGACGACGCGCGGCTCGAGCTCAGCGTCACCGAGATGGCCATCTCGCTGGGGGTGCACAAGTCCACGGCCTCGCGCCTGGCCGGCGCGCTGGAACGGGCAGGCCTGCTGACCCGCTCGGGGCGCAGGTTCCGGCTCGGCCTCGAGGCGATCAGGCTCGGCACGCTCGCCATGCGCAGCATGGACTTCGTGGCCTTGATGCAGCCGGCCATGGAGAAGCTCTCACAGCAGACCGGCGAGACCGTGAACCTGGCGGTGCCCGATGGGCAGCATGTCCTCAACGTTGCCGAGGTGCCGAGCACGTTCATCCTGAACAGCTCCGGCGGCTGGATCGGGCGCCGCACCATGCCACACGCGGTCGCCAACGGCAAGGTGCTGATGGCCTACGGCGCGCTGGACGCGCCGCGGCGCCTGGAGCGGTACACGGCCATGACCATCACCGAACACGCAGCCCTCAACGCTGAACTCGCCCAAGTCCGCCGGAACGGCTACGCCACCGCGGTCAACGAACTCGAGGACGGGCTGGTCGCCGTCGCTTCGCCGGTCTTCGGCGGCACCGGCGCCTGCGTCGCCGCGCTGTCCGTGTCCGGGCCCGCGTTCCGGATGCGGCCCGAGTCGCTGGACAAGCTCGGCCGGCTGTGCGCGGAAGCGTAACCGGAACTAGACAAGGGGAACCCTGGCATGCGGGAGCACCTGCTCTACATCGATGGTGCCTGGCGCTCCGGCGGGGCCGGAGAGGCGGCGGCGGTCAGCCCGTCGTCCGGCGAGACGTTCGCCACCGTCGCCGTGGCCAGCCCGGCCGACGTCGACGACGCCGTCCGTGCGGCCGGGGCGGCCTGGCCCGGGTGGGCCAGCGCGTCGGCGTTCGACCGCGCGGGCTGGTGCGAGAAGGTCATCGCGGGCATCCGGGGCGCACGGGAGGAGCTCGCCCGCGCGCTGACCCAGGACCAGGGCAAGCCGCTGGTCGCGGAGGCGTTCGACGAGGTCGACGAGCTTGCCGAGTACTTCAGGATGGCCGCCGAGGACGCCAAGCGCCGGGCCGGGACGCTGCCCGCCTCGGTCTCGGCCGCCCGGCGGATCCTCACGCTGCGGGTGCCGATCGGCGTGGTCGGCGTGGTGAGCCCGTGGAACTGGCCGTACACGATGGGCGCCGAGGTGTTCGCGCCCGCGATCGCGGCCGGGAACACCGTGGTCTGGGTGCCGGCGCCGTCCACGACCGCGTGCTGCGCGATCCTGGCCGAGGTGATCGCCGAGGCGGGCACACCGGCCGGGGTCTTCAACTTCGTGCCGGGGCCCGGTCCCATAGTCGGCGACGCCCTGGTCGGCCACCCCGGGGTGGCCGGGGTGGGCTTCGTGGGCTCGGTCGAGACCGGGAACCGCGTCGCGGCCCGCGCCTCGGGCAAGGCGCAGCTGCTCGAACTCGGCGGCAACGGGCCCATGGTGATCCTCGAGGATGCCGACCTGGAGCTGGCCACGGCCGCTTCGCTCGAGGCCGCGTACTTGTGCGCCGGCCAGAGCTGCACCGCGGGCGAGCGGTTCCTCGTGCACGCCGCGGTGCGGGCGGAATTCACCGAGCGGGTGGTCGCCGCGACCAAGGCGAGCGTGCGGCTCGGTGACCCATTCGACTCCCAGACCACGATGGGCCCGCTGAACAACGAGGCCACGGCGGCCAAGTTCGACCGGCACATCGCCGGCGCGGTCGCGGGCGGCGCGCGGATCTGCTGCGGCGGCCGCCGGGCCACCGGCTTCCCCACCCAGCTCTATGCCGAGCCGACCGTGCTCGACGGGGTGACCCCGGGCATGGTGATCGAGCGGGAGGAGACGTTCGGCCCGGTGCTGCCGGTGGTCGAGGTGCGGTCGGCGGCCGAGGCACTGGAACTGACCAACGCATCCCCGTTCGGGCTGACCGCGGCGGTGTTCACCAGGGACCTGGAGCGCGGCCTGGGATTCGCCGAGCAGGCCAGGGCCGGCTGGGTCAACATCAACGCCTCGACCAACCTGTGGGAGTCGCACCTGCCGTTCGGCGGCCGGTCCGGCAGCGTCAGCGGCCGCGGCCGGGTCGGCGGCGCCTACCCCATGGACACGTTCACCGAGCCGAAGACGGTCACTTACCCCGCCCCGGCGGCCCTGACGTGACCTACCTGGACGTGCCGGTCGGCCGGTTTCTCGAGCTGCTGGCCAGCGCCGAGCCCGCGCCGAGCGGCGGCGGCGCCGCGGCCCTCGCGGTCAGCATGGGTGCCGGCCTCTGCGCGATGACCGCGCGGCTGTCCGCGCGGCAGCTCGCCGACGAGGCCGGAGCCCTGGTCAAGGACCTGGAACGGGTAGCAGCCGCGGCCGCTTCGCTCATCCAGGCCGATGCCGACTCGTATGCGGCGGTGATCGCGGCCCGCCGGTC
>JASHOI010000244.1 GCA_030041195.1 Streptosporangiaceae bacterium
ACCCGCCTCGCCGTCGCTCTCCACCCCCTTCGGCGCTGGCCCGGCGGCCGCCAGCGTGCCGGCCCCCGGCATGCAGCCGGACCACCCGTCGGCGCCGCACACCAGCGTGCCCACGCCTGGCGTGCCGTCCTTATGGTGGCAAGCGGTTAATGGGTTCGGACCGCGGCTGCGCGGTCGATAGTCTTGCCTGCATGCCGATTACAAGGGACGAGGTTGCGCACCTGGCCCGGCTGTCCCGGCTGGCCCTGGGCGAGGAGGAACTCGACCACTTCGCCGGTCAGCTGGATGTGATCATCGCGGCGGTGGCGCGGGTACAGGAGGTCGCGGCCGAGGGGATCCCGCCGACCACCCACGCGCTGCCGATCAGCAACGTGTACCGCGACGACGTGCTCGTGAACTGTCTCAGCGCGCGGGAGGTGCTCGACCAGGCCCCGGCGGCCGAGCAGGACCGGTTCCGCGTCCCGCGGATCCTGGCCGAGGACTGACCGATGGCACCGACCGAGCTGATCAGGATGACCGCGGCCGAGCTCGCCGCGGCGATCGCGTCCGGCGAGACGTCCGCCGTCGACGTCACCCGGGCGCACCTGAACCGGATCGAGGCCGTGGACCGGCGGGTTCACGCGTTCCTGCACGTGGCACCCGAGGCCGCGCTCGCCGCCGCCCGGGCCGTGGACGACCGGCGCGCCGCGGGGGAGCCGCTCGGCCCGCTGGCCGGGGTACCGCTCGCGCTCAAGGACCTCTTCACGACCACCGACATGCCCACGACCTGCGGATCGCGGATCCTGGAGGGCTGGCGACCGCCGTACGACGCGACGATAACCACGCGGTTGCGGCGCGCCGGGATCGTCATCCTCGGCAAGGTCAACATGGACGAGTTCGCGATGGGGTCGTCCACCGAGAACTCCGCGTTCGGTACCTCGCACAACCCCTGGGACCTGAACCGGGTTCCCGGCGGGTCGTCCGGCGGCTCGTCGGCCGCGGTCACCGCGTTCGAGGCGCCGCTCGGCCTCGGCACCGACACCGGAGGCTCGATCCGCCAGCCCGCCGCCGTCTGCGGGATCGTCGGGACGAAGCCGACCTACGGCGGCTCCTCGCGGTACGGCGTGGTCGCGTTCGCCTCGTCGCTGGACACGCCGGGCCCGCTGGCCCGCACCGTGCTCGACACGGCGCTGCTGCACGAGGTCATGTCCGGGCATGACCCGTGCGACTCGACCTCGATCGACGCGCCGGTGCCGCCGGTGGTGGCCGCGGCGCGGCAGGCGGACGTGAGCGGGCTGCGGGTCGGCGTGGTGGCCGAGCTCGGCGGCGAGGGCTACCAGCCCGGCGTGCTGGCCAGGTTCACCGAGGCCGTGGAGCTGCTGGAGTCGCTCGGGGCCAAGGTCACCGAGGTGTCCTGCCCGCACTTCTCTTACGCGCTGCCCGCGTACTACCTGATCGCGCCCAGCGAGTGCTCGTCCAACCTGGCCCGCTTCGACGGGATGCGGTACGGCCTGCGGGTGGGCGATGACGGAACCCGCAGCGCCGAGGAGGTCATGTCGCTGACCCGCGCCGCCGGGTTCGGCGCCGAGGTCAAGCGGCGGATCATGCTCGGCACCTACGCGCTGTCCAGCGGCTACTACGACGCCTACTACGGCAAGGCCCAGCAGGTGCGAACGCTGATCGCACGGGACTTCGACACGGCGTTCGAGCAGGTCGACGTGCTGGTCTCGCCGACGACGCCGACCACGGCGTTCCCGATCGGCGAGCGCGTCGACGACCCGATCGCGATGTACCTGGCCGACCTGTGCACGATCCCTTCGGACCTGGCGGGCAACGCCGCGATCTCGGTGCCGTGCGGGCTCGCCCC
This sequence comes from Streptosporangiaceae bacterium, assembly GCA_030041195.1. Next base: position 1,847 of record JASHOI010000244.1, read on the forward strand.
GGAGGACGGGCTTCCGGTCGGGCTCCAGGTAATGGCTCCGGTGCTGGCCGACGACCGGCTGTACCGGGTCGGCGCGGCCGTGGAGGCCGCGCTGGACCAGCGGCGCGGCCACCCGCTGCTCGACGATGCGAAAGGCCTCGGGGATGACTGAGCTGGCGGCGGAACTCGCCGAATACGACGACGCGGTCTCCCGCTACGAGCCGGTGATCGGGCTCGAGACCCACGTCGAGCTCGGCACGGTCACGAAGATGTTCTGCGGCTGCTCGACGGTGTTCGGCGCCGAGCCGAACTCGGCCGTCTGCCCTGTGTGCCTGGGGCTGCCGGGGTCGCTGCCGGTGGCCAACCGGACCGCGATCGAGTACACGATCCGGATCGGCCTGGCGCTGAACTGCTCGATCGCGTCCTGGTGCCGGTTCGCGCGGAAGAACTACTTCTACCCCGACATGCCGAAGGACTTCCAGATCTCGCAGTACGACGAGCCGCTGTGCACGGACGGCTGGCTGGACGTCACGGTCGACGAGACCGTGGTGCGGGTCGGCATCGAGCGGGTGCACCTGGAGGAGGACACCGGGAAGTCGCTGCACATCGGCGGCGCCACCGGGCGGATCCAGGGGGCCGATTACTCGCTCGTCGACTACAACCGCGCCGGGATTCCGCTGGTTGAGGTCGTGACGAAGCCCGTGCCGGGCACCGGGGCGCTCGCGCCCGTTGTCGCGCGTGCGTACGTCACCGAGCTGCGCGATCTGCTGCGGGCGCTCGGCGTCTCCGACGTCCGCATGGAGGAGGGCTCGCTGCGCTGCGACGTGAACACGTCGATCGCGCCGCGCGGCTCGACCACCTGGGGGATCAGGACCGAAACCAAGAACGTCAACTCACTGCGCTCGGTCGAGCGCGCGGTGCGGTTCGAGATCGAGCGGCAGGCGGCGGTGCTCGACCGCGGCGGCAGGGTCGTGCAGGAGACCAGGCACTTCCACGAGGACAACGGGACGACCACCGCTGGCCGCAGCAAAGAAGAGGCACAGGACTACCGGTACTTCCCCGAGCCCGACCTGGTCCCGGTCGCCCCCGCGCCCGAGTGGGTCGAGCAGATCCGGGCCAGCCTGCCCGAGTTCCCCGCGGCCCGCCGGGCCCGGCTGCAGCAGGAGTGGGGCCTGTCCGACCTGGACATGGCCGCGCTGCGCAACGCCGGGGCGCTGGACCTGGTGGCCGAGACCGTCGCGGCCGGCGCGCAGCCCGGCCAGGCACGCAACTGGTGGCTCGGCGAGCTGTCCCGCCGGGCCAACGAGACCGGCACCGACCTCGCCGCGCTGCCGGTCACCCCGGCCCAGGTGGCACGCGTGAGCGAGCTGGTCGCGTCCGGCGCGCTGAACGCCAAGCTGGCCAGGCAGGTGCTCGACGGCGTGCTGGCCGGTGAGGGCTCACCGGACGAGATCGTGGCCGCCCGGGGTCTGGCCGTGGTCAGCGACGACGCGGCGCTCTTGGCAGCGATCGACCAGGCCATCGCCGCCAGCCCAGAGGTCTCCGAGACCATCCGTTCGGGCAAGACGGCGGCAGCCGGCGTCCTGATCGGTGCCGTGATGAAGGCGACCCGCGGCCAGGCCGACGCGGCCCGTGTCCGCGAGCTCATCCTGCAGCGCCTCACCGGCACCACCTGACCTGGGAGCCGCCGCCCCCGCCGGAATTTCCGGCCAGTGCGGTATGTTGAGCTCGCCATGACGTCACACGCAGCCCAGGTGATGATGCCCCGCTAGCGGGGCTACCTGACGCTGCCCGGACGACGTCCGACACGAGGCCCCGCCTTCGGGGCCTCGATTCATGTCTGGGGCCCCCGGCCATCTCCAGGGAGGTTCCCATGACCAGCGAACGCGTCTACCTCAGCACCACGATCCCGTACGTCAACGCCCGGCCCCACCTCGGTCACGCGCTCGAGCTGGTGCAGGCCGACGTGCTGGCCCGGCACCACCGGCTGGCCGGTGACCCGGTGCGCTTCCAGACCGGCACCGACGACAACTCGCTCAAGAACGTGCTGGCCGCCGAGGCCGAAGGCGTCAGCACGGCTGCCCTCGTGGAGCGCAACGCATCCGCGTTCGCGGCGCTGCGCGAGCCGCTGTCGCTGTCGTTCGACGACTTCATCCGCACCGGCAGCGACCCGCGGCACCGGCCGGGCGTGGAACGTCTCTGGCACGCCTGCGCGGCGAGCGATGATCTTTACCGCAGGCAGTACGAGGGGCTGTACTGCGTCGGCTGCGAGCAGTTCTACCGGCCCGCCGAGCTGCCGGGCGGCCGGTGCCCGGAGCACGGCACCAGGCCGGAACGGGTCGCCGAGGAGAACTGGTTCTTCCGGCTGTCCCGGTACGCGGGCCAACTGCACGCGCTGATCAGCTCGGGCAGGCTCCGGATCGAGCCCGCCGCGCGGCGCAACGAGGTGCTCAGCTTCATCGCCGCCGGGCTCGAGGACTTCAGCGTGTCGCGGTCCACGGCGCGGGCCCGCGGCTGGGGGATTCCGGTTCCCGGCGACCCCGGTCAGGTGATCTACGTCTGGTGGGATGCCCTGGGCAACTACGTCACCGCGCTCGGCTACGGCGGCGCTGCCGGCGACTACCGGCAATGGTGGACCGGCGCGGACCGCCGGATCCACCTTGCCGGCAAGGGGGTGCTGCGCTTCCACGCCGTGTACTGGCCGGCCATCCTGCTCTCGGCGGGCGAGCCGCTGCCCACCGACATCCTGGTGCACGACTACCTGACGCTCGGCGGCAGCAAGATCAGCAAGTCGGGCGCGGCCGTCCCGGGGGAGACCGCGGACCCGGTGGCGCTGGCGGGCCGGTACGGGACCGACGCGGTGCGCTGGTGGCTGCTGCGCGATGTGCCGCGCGTCGGCGATGCCGACTTCACGGCCGCCAGGCTGGTCGCCAGGGCCAACGGTGACCTGGCCAACGACCTGGGCAACCTGGTGAGCCGCGTGGTTACGCTGGTGCACCGCTGCCGGCACGGCACGGTCCCGCGGCCGGCCGGGCGTCCGGCGGCAGCGGCAGGCCGGTACCCGGTCGGCGCCGAGGGCCTCGCCGTGGCGCGCGACCGGGCC
>JASHOI010000245.1 GCA_030041195.1 Streptosporangiaceae bacterium
AACCGCTCCAGCGGGCCGCCGAGCACGCGTTCTTGCAGTTCGCGTTCGCCGAACGCGAGCAGGACCAGGCCGGTGCCGGTGACGTGCATCGGCCAGCGGTCGCCCATGTGGCCGTTGGTGGGGTGGGTGGCGAAGGCGCAGATCGTCTCGATGTAGACGACCTCGTCGCCGTCGCGCACGCCGAGGTGCACGTTGCCGCGGGTGCGGTGGTGCAGCTCGTCCAGGTAGGGGAAGGCGGCCTCGCGCAGGCCCAGGCCGCGCGGGGACAGCGCGGCGAGCTCGAGCAGGCGCAGCCCGATCGAGTAGCGCCCGCCGGGACCGCGCTCCAGCGCACCCCACCGCGCCAGCTCGCAGACCAGCCGGTGCGCCGTGGAGAGGTTCAGCCCGGCCCGCCGCGCGATCTCGCTCAACGAGAGGCTCCGCTGCTGTGGCCCGAACGCGTCGAGTACCGCCAGGAGCCGTCCGGCCGCGTTCGTCCGCGGGGCCCGGCCGTTCGCCTCGCCGAGCCTGCCGACGGATTCCCGCATGCCCGACCCCCTTGTCGACCGTGCCGCGCCAACTGGCGTGCTGCGTGACGTGCTGGTGACGTCTGGGTGACGTGCCGGGTGCACAAGCAGTAACCAGATCATGCTTGCACGGGCAGGTAGCTTCCGCAATGAACGACATGGACACGGAGTAATCACGAAATAGCCGACGGTCCGGTCCGCAATGCCGTAGCCGCCTCTTTCATCGTTCCCAAGGCTGCCCACGTGCTCTGACCATGACGTCTGCCGATGAAAAGGTTCTTTTTGCCCGGCCGCCCATTGCCCGCGCGACCGGCTGCGCGGCGGCGGCCGGATCTGGCTGGTTTCTCTTTCGCCGGACGGAAGCGCCGTGGACTCCGGCCGGCCGCGTCCCCGAAGCTGACGCTGTCATCTGGTAAGGCCGGCAGGCTCACAGCGCGGCAGGCTGCCCGAGCGCGGCCGCCGACGCCTATCCGTAGCAGGAGCATCCATAGCAGGAGCCCGACGTGAGACCCAAGACCAGTCATAGACGCGCGTTTTTCCTGGCCATCCCGGCCATCGTGGCCGCGATGGCGATGGCCATCCTCTCTGGCTGCGCATCGTCGAGCTCGTCGACGCCGTCCTCATCATCGGCGGCGCCGCGCCACGGCGGGTCGCTGACCGTGCTTGAGGGCGACAGCTTCGCCGGAGCGTGGCCAGGCCTCGACCCCGCCACCGACACCGACGGTGCGGCGAACCAGAGCTACATGGACGCCATCTTCGGCCAGCTGTACCAGCTGGGCCAGGGCGGCAAGTGGATCCCGGACCTCGCCACCAATGTCACCGCCGCCGACGGCGGCAAGACGTGGATCTTCACCCTGCGCAAGGGCGTGACGTTCTCCGACGGGACCACGTTCAACGCCCAGGCCGTCGCCTACAACTGGGCGCGCGACCTCAAGAGCAGCTGCACCTGCAAACCGGAGTTCCTGAGCCCGCCGACGATCACCGTCACCGGCCCCTACACGATCGAGCTCAAGCTCAGCTACGTTGATGCGCCGCTCCTCGCCGACCTGCAGGATGACATCTTCGACTGGATCGCGTCACCGACGGCGATCACGAAGATGGGCGAGACAGCGTTCGCACTCAAGCCGGTGGGCGCCGGGCCATTCACCGTGGTCAGCGACTCGCCAAGTTCCGAGCTGGTGCTCAAGGCGAACCCGCACTACTGGCAGAAGGGCCTTCCTTATCTCAAGACCCTGATCTTCAAGCCGGTCCTCGACGACGAGACCGCGCTCAAGGACCTCGAATCCGGCGCCGCCCAGGCCTACGAGGGAATGTCGACTCCGAGCCTCGCGTCCGCGTTCAAGGCGCATTTCACGACGACCACCGAGCCGTCCACGTCGCCGTACGACATCCAGCTCAACACGAAGATAGCGCCGTTCAACAACATCAAGGCCCGGGAGGCGATCTACTACGCCACCGACACGCCCCTGCTGGACTCCAAGCTGTTCGGCGACGCCTACCCGGTGACTCAGTCGTTCACCGCCTCGGCGGGGCTGTTCTACGAGCCAACGGTCCCCGGCTACATCACCTACAACCTGGCCAAGGCCAAGGCGCTGGTCAAACAGGTCGGCGGCATCAGCATCAGCCTGAAGACCATCACCAGCCCGGTCGCCCAGACGCTGGACGAGGGCCTGGCGGAGATGTGGGAAGCCGCCGGGATGAAGGTCACCCTGCAGAACTACGACCTCACCGGCCTCATCGACCAGTTCCTGTCCGGCAAGTGGCAGGCGTTCCTGCAGACCGCCGGCGCCTGGGACCCGGAGGGCGGCGTGGGCGTCGCGTTCCGGTTCGCGTCCACCTCGCCGTTCACCGGCGTCCACGACCCCAAGATCGACGCCCTGCTCGCCCAGGCGTCGGGGACGCTCAACACGGCGCTGCGCAAGCAGTACAACGATGAGCTCAACGCCTACATCGCCAAGGAGGCGTACGGTCCGTTCCTGTTCCCGATCGCCGGGTACAACATCGCCGCGCACGGCGTCTACGGTCCCGGGCTGACCACGCCGATTCCGAGCATGGCGGTGCTGCCGGAGATCTTGTGGCAGTACGTCTACAACAACTCGTGAGGCGCGGATGACCGTGGAGATATGAGCGCATCGATCCCCCTCGGCCAGCCTGGAGGCATCGCCGAGCACACCGGCACCGAGCCGGGCGGCCGGCCAGGCGGTGCGCACCTGCGCCGCCTGGCCGGTTCGGCGACTCTGCGGGTTGCGGGCCGACGCCTGCTCATCGCGATACCGGTGCTCTGGGGCGTGACGCTGCTGACGTTCGTCGTGGAGAACGCGCTGCCCGGCGACGCCGCCGAGGCACTGCTCGGGGCGAACGCCACCCCGGCCGAGATCAAGGCCCTGAGCATCAAGCTGCACCTCAACCAGCCACTCCTGGTCCGCTACTGGGACTGGTTCTGGGCCACGCTGCACGGCAATCTCGGCTACTCGCTGTACAGCGGCCAGCCCGTCGCCTCGATCATCGTGCAGCGGCTGCCGGTCACGATCGACCTCGTGATCTACGCTCTGGTCCTCACGCTGGCCATCTCGGTCCCGCTCGCGCTGCTGTGCGCCCGCTGGCCGGGCGGCATCACCGACCGGGTGATCATGGCGCTGTGCATGGCCGGCCTGTCCGTGGCGCCGATCGTGCTGGCGCTGCTGCTGCTCCAGGTCTTCTCCGGCTATCTGCACGGCCTGCTGCCGGCGCTCGCCAACGGGAATGGAAACAACCTCAGGGACCTGACCATGCCGGCCCTGACCCTCGCCCTCCCGCTGGCCGCCTTCTACATCCGGTTCCTTCGCGCCGACCTGATCGACCAGATGTCCGAGGACTACGCCGTGACAGCGCTGGCCAAGGGCTTGTCCCGGTGGCGGGTGCTCACCCGGCACGCGCTGCGGAACTCCTTCATCGGGCTGCTCACGGTCATCGGGTACAACTTCGCCACGCTGATCGGGGTCACCGTGATCGCCGAGAGCATCTTCGGGCTGGCCGGGCTGGGCAATGAGCTTCTCCAGGCGATCCAGCACCGGGACGTCCCGCTGCTCGAGGGAATCGTGCTGGTGTTCGCCGGATTCGTCGTCCTCGTGAACCTGGTCACTGACCTGCTCTACGGTGCGCTCGACCCAAGGATCCGCCATGGCCGCGCCCGTAGCTAGCCTGGCCCTGGGGCTGGATCCGGGCACCGCCAGCCCGCAGCGGCAGGCGCGCGGCGGCGTGCTGCGCTCGCTGGAGATCACGATCCCCGGCGCACTGCTGCTGGTGCTGCTGTTCTTCTGCTTCATCTGGCCGCTGGTGTACCCGGTGCCGAGCCCGACCTACGGGTCGGTGCTGAACGCCAGCCTGCCGATGTGGTCCCCGGGTCACATCTTCGGCACCACCAACGTCGGCTACGACAACATGGCCAGGATTCTGTACGGCGGGCGGACGACGTTCGAGGTGGCCGCCGCCGTGCAGGCTATCGGCCTGCTCGTCGGCGGGCTGCTGGGCATGGTCGCCGGCTATGCCGGCGGGTTCGTCGAGTCGCTGCTGATGCGGGTGCTCGACGTATTGATCGCGTTCCCGGCGCTGGTGCTGATCCTGGTGATCGCCGACAGCCTGGGCCAGAGCGAGCTGCACGTGATCTGGGCGCTGTGCGCGTTCAGCATCCCGGCGACGGCCCGGGTCGCCCGGGCTGGCACGCTGCGGCTGCGGGACCAGCCGTTCGTCGTCGCCGCGCGGCTGTCCGGCGTGCGGGCCTGGCGGATCATCGTTGGCCACATCGTGCCCAACCTGATCCCGCAGCTGCTGACGTTCAGCCTGCTCGGGACCGGAATCATCATCATCATCGAGAGCGGTCTCGACTTCCTCGGGTACGGCATACCGGACCCCGCCCCGAGCTGGGGTGGCATGATCGCCTACGGGCAGACGGTGATGTCGGTCTCGCTGAGCCCGCTGGTCGTGCCCAGCCTGTTCCTGTTCGGGACCGTTGTCTGCCTGAACCTGGTGGGTGACGGCCTGCGCAACCGCTGGGGTGTGCGCTGATGGCCGGCCCGCCGGGGCAGCGGGTAGGCCGGCCCGGCGCGACCTCGGTGGTGGCACCGACGGGCGCGCGACCGGAGGGCTCTCCCCTGCTGGAGGTCTCCGACCTGCGGGTGCGCTTTCGTTCGCGCGGCGGCGCGGTGCACGCGGTGCAGGGGATCAGCTTCGCCGTCGAGCCCGGGCAGACGATCGCCATCATCGGCGAGTCCGGATCGGGCAAGACCGTCAGCGCGTACGCGATGATGGGCCTGCTGCCGCGCACGGCGCAGGTCTCCGGCTCGATCCGGTTCCGCGGCGTTGAGGTCGTCGGCCTGGACGAGAGGCAGCTTCAGGAGCACCGCGGCCGCAACGTGGCGATGGTGTTCCAGAACCCCGAGCGGTCGCTGAACCCGACGATGAAGGTCGGCAGCCAGATCACCGAGGCGATACAGCGTCACCTCCGGCTGAGCCGGCAGCAGGCCCACGAGCGCTCGATCGAACTGCTCCGGATGGTGCGCATCCCGGCCCCGGAGCGGCGCTTCCACGAGTACGCACACCAGCTCTCCGGCGGCATGCGCCAGCGCGTCGTCATCGCGATCGCGCTTGCCTGTGAGCCGGCGCTGCTCATCGCCGACGAGGCGACCACCGCGCTCGACGTCACCACCCAGGCGCAGATCATGGACCTGCTGCTCGACCTGCAGCAGCAGCTCGGCACCGCGCTGGTGATGATCAGTCACGATCTCGCCCTCGCCGCGAGCTACGCCGAGGAGATCATGGTGATGTACGCCGGCCAGATCGTCGAGCGGGCCGCGGCCGGCGACCTGTTCGGCAGGGTCCGCATGCCGTACACCCGCGTCCTGCTCGACGCGATCCCGCGGGTCGAGCAGGAGCCGCACGTGCTGCTTCCGGTCGTCGGCGGGCGGCCACCCGACATGCGCACGATCGCTCCCGGGTGCTCGTTCGCGCCGCGCTGCCCCGATGCGCAGCAGGACTGCACGCAGGCCGTTCCTCCGCTGCAGGAGCACGAGCCCGGCCACTGGTGGGCGTGCTGGCACCCGTGCGAGGGCGGGCTGGGCGAGGGCGGGCCGGGCGGGGAGAAAGGAGTCGTTCAGTGAGCTCCCCGGCACAGGCCGACGCCGCGGCGGCAGCCGCTGGTGACGTTCTCCTCGAGGTCCGCAACCTGGTGCAGGAGTTCGTCCTTCGTGACTACGGCGGGGCGAAGGGCGGGGTGCTCCAGGCCGTGTCGGACGTGTCGTTCGAGCTGCGCACCGGCGAGACGCTCGGCATCGTGGGCGAGACCGGATCAGGAAAGTCGACGCTGGCCCGGTCGGTCATCCAGTCCCCGCCCCCGAAGCACGGCTCGGTGATCTTCCAGGGCTCCAATCTCGTGGGCCTGTCGCGCGGGGCCATGAAGTCGGCCCGGCGGAACATGCAGATGGTCTTCCAGGATCCGTTCACCTCCCTCGACCCGAAATGGACGATCTCCCGGATCGTCGAGGAGCCACTGATCGCCTACGGGCTCGGCTCCCGCCGTGACCGGCGCGAGCGGGTGAACTCCCTTCTCGACCGGGTAGGCATCGACCCGGCGGGCTACGGGAAGCGGCACCCGCGTGAGCTCTCCGGCGGGCAGGCCCAGCGGGTGGCGATCGCCAGGGCGCTGGTGCTGGAGCCCAAGCTGATCCTGTGCGACGAACCGGTTTCCTCGCTGGACGTCCTGGTGCAGGCGCAGGTGCTCAACCTGTTCGAGAAGCTGCGCACCGAGCTGGCCCTGTCGTACCTGTTCATCGCGCACGACCTGGCGCTGGTCAAGCAGGTCAGTGACCGCGTGGCCGTGATGTACCTGGGGAAGCTATGTGAGATCGGCCCGGTGCAGGACATCTACCGGCGGCCGCTGCACCCGTACACGCTGGCGCTGCTGAACTCGATACCGGAGCCGTCGCCGCGGGGCGGTAAGCCAAAGGACCGCAGCGTGATCAGCGGGGAACTGCCCTCGCCGCTCGACCCTCCCAGCGGATGCCGGTTCCGCACCCGCTGCCCCCGGGCCCAGGAGCGCTGCACGGCGGAGGTGCCCGAACTCCGCCCGCTCGGCAGTGACCGGCACCTCGTGGCCTGCCACTTCCCGCTGTCCGACGGCTCCGGCCCGCTGGCCGGCCGTCAGGCGCTCGCCGAGCCCGCGGCGGTCAAACGTTAAAGCCGAGCGCGCGGAGCTGCTCGCGGCCGTCGTCGGTGATCCGGTCCGGGCCCCACGGCGGCATCCACACCCAGTTGATCCGGAAGTCGGCGACCAGCCCGTCCAGCGCGCTGCGCGCCTGGTCCTCGATCACGTCGGTGAGCGGGCACGCGGCGCTGGTCAGCGTCATGTCGATGGTGGCGATCCGGTCCTCGGCCACGGTCACCCCGTACACCAGGCCGAGATCGACAACGTTCACGCCCAGCTCGGGATCGACCACGTCGCGTAGTGCCTCGAGCACGTCTTCGGTGTCTGGAGTGAGTGGGCTGACGGCGTTATCGGTTGTCATGTCTGCTCCTCATCTGCTGCGCTCCCGGCCGGCCCGTCCAGGGCCCGGGAGACCGCGTCCTTCCAGGCCATCCAGCCGAGCAGGGCGCACTTGATCCGCGCCGGGTACTTGGACACGCCCTCGAACGCCACCGCGTCGCCGAGCAGGTCCTCGTCGGGTTCCGCCGTGCCGCGCGACTGCATCAGCTCGAGGAAAGCGCCGCTGATGTCCATGGCCTCGCGGACCGTCTTGCCGATCACCGCCTCGGTCATCACCGAGGCGCTGGCCTGGCTGATCGAGCAGCCGAGCGCGTCATAGGACACGTCGGCGATGGCGGGCTCGCCGCCCGCGTCCTTGACCGCCACGCGCAGCGTGACCTCGTCGCCGCAGAGCGGGTTCACGTGGTGCACCTGGGCGTCGTAAGGCTCCCGCAGCCCCTTGTTGTGCGGGTGGCGGTAATGATCCAGGATGATCTCCTGGTACATCGACTCGACTCCCATAACACCGCCTCCCGGGTCATGCCGCGAAGAACCGCTGTGTCTGGCGCACGCCCTCGGCCAGCGCCTCGACCTCGTCGTGGGTGTTGTACACGTAGAACGTCGCCCGGGTGCTCGCCTGGACGCCGAGCGCGCGGTGCAGCGGCCACGCGCAGTGGTGATCGGCCCGCACCGCGATGCCGAGCTCGTCGAGCAGCTGGCCGACGTCGTGCGGGTGCACGCCGTCGATGGCGAACGAGACGGCGCCGCCGCGGTCCTGGGTGGTGAGCGGGCCGAGGACGCGCACGCCGGGGATGGCGCCGAGGGCGTCGAGCGCGTGGGAGGTCAGCTCCTCCTCGTGCGCCGCCACGTTCTCCATGCCCAGCGCGTCGAGGTAGTCGCAGGCCGCGGCCAGGCCGGCCGCCTGCGCCGCCGCCGGGACCCCGGCCTCGAACCGCTGCGGCGGCGGCAGGAACGTCGAGCCCTCCATCCGGACCACCTCGATCATCGACCCGCCGGTGATGAACGGCGGCATCGCCTCGAGCAGCTCCCGCCTCCCCCACAGCACGCCGATCCCGGACGGGCCGAGCATCTTGTGCGCGGAGAACGCGAGGAAGTCGGCGCCGAGCGCGGCGACGTCGACCGGCCGGTGCGGCACCGACTGGGCGCCGTCGGCCACCACGAGCGCGCCCTTGGCGTGGGCCAGCGCGGCGATCTCGGCGACCGGCGGCACCGTGCCGGTGACGTTGGACTGGTGCGTGACCGCGACGATCTTCGTCCGGTCGTTGATCAGCTCGGCGGCGTTGCTGAGATCAAGCCGGCCCTCCGGCGTCACGCTGAACCAGCGCAGCGTGGCACCGGTGCGCTGGCACAGCTGCTGCCAGGGCACCAGGTTGGCGTGGTGCTCCATCTCGGTGACCAGCACCTCGTCACCGGGCCCGAGCCGGAACCGCTCCGCCTGCGGCCCGGCCGTGGCCGCATTGCTGAACGCGTAAGCGACCAGGTTCAGCGCCTCGGTCGCGCTCTTGGTGAACACGATCTCGCCGACGTCGGCGCCGATGAACGCCGCGACGCGTTCCCTGGCGCCCTCGTAGATGTCGGTGGCCTCCTCGCCGAGCAGGTGCGCGCCGCGATGGGCTGCCGAGTTGTGGATCGTGTAGAAGTCGCGCTCGGCGTCCAGCACCTGCCGTGGCTTGTGCGAGGTGGCGCCGGAGTCGAGGTAGACCAGGGGCCTCCCGCCGCGCACCGCCCGGCCGAGGATCGGGAAGTCGGCGCGGATCGAGGCCACATCGAAGCGATCTGACGCCGTAGCGGCGTGGGGTGCGGGGGCAGCGCCAGCGGTCGTCGTCATGCCGCTGCCGCCTTGACGAACCGCTCGTAGCCCTCGGCCTCGAGCACCTCGGCCAGCTCCGGGCCGCCCTCCTCGACGATCCGCCCGCCCACGAACACGTGCACGAAGTCCGGCTGCACGTAGCGCAGGATCCGGGTGTAGTGAGTGATCAGCAGCACACCGTGGCCGGGTTCCTGGCGGAACCTGTTGATCCCCTCGGCGACGATCCTCAGCGCGTCGATGTCGAGCCCGGAGTCGGTCTCGTCCAAGATCGCGATCTTCGGGTTCAGCAGCTCCATCTGCAGGATCTCGTGCCGCTTCTTCTCGCCGCCGGAGAAGCCCTCGTTGAGGTTACGCTCGGCGAACGCTGGGTCGATCGACAGCGCGTCCATGCTGGTCCGCAGCTCCTTGACGAACGTGCGCAGCTTCGGCGCCTCGCCGCGGACCGCGGTCACCGCGGTGCGCAGGAAGTTCGACACCGAGACCCCGGGCACCTCGACCGGGTACTGCATGGCGAGGAACAGGCCCGCCCGCGCCCGGGCGTCCACGCTCATCGCCAGCACGTCCTCGCCGTCCAGGGTGACCGAGCCCTGGGTCACCAGGTACTTGGGATGGCCGGCGATCGCGAACGCGAGCGTGGTCTTGCCGGAGCCGTTCGGCCCCATGATCGCGTGGGTCTCGCCAGACCGGACGGTCAGGTCGACGCCGCGCAGTACCTCCCGGCTGGCGCCGGAGGCTTCCGCGACGCTGACGTGCAGGTCACGGATTTCAAGGGTGTGCCTGGGCTCGGCTGTCTGGTTGGCCGGGGTAGTCATGATGTCTCCTGGTCGGGTAGCGACACGTATACGTCGTCGCCTTCGGTCTTCACCGGGTAGGTGGGCACCGGCCTGGTCGCTGGCGGGCCGGTGGGCTTCCCGGTGCGCAGGTCAAAACAGGACCCGTGGAGCCAGCACTCCACGGTGTGGTCGTAGACGTCGCCCTCGGACAGCGGGACCTTCTCGTGCGAGCACACGTCGTGCAGCGCGAAGAACTCCCCTTCGGCGCGGATGATCGCGACCGGCGTGCCCCGCACCTCGACGCCGACGGCGCCCTCCTCGGGCACGTCGGCCACCGCGCAGGCGCGCAGGTAGTTTGCTGGCACGGTGTTCGACGGCTCACTCATGCGGCACTCTCCGTTGCGGGGGCGGCCAGCTCGGCCTCGATCGCGTCGGTGACCCGGTCGCGTACCTCGGGCACCTCGATCTGGGCGATCAGCTCGCCGAAGAACCCCTTGATCACCAGGCGCCGCGCCTCCTCGAACGGGATCCCGCGGGCCATCAGGTAGAACAGATGGTGGTCCTCGAGCCGCCCGCTGGCGCTGGCGTGCCCGGCGCCGACCACCTCGCCGGTGAGGATCTCCAGGTTCGGCACCGAGTCCACCCGGGTGCCGTCGGTCAGCACCAGGTTCCTGTTGTACTCGTAGGTGTCGGTGCCGGTTGCGGCCGCCCGGATGATCACGTCGCCGATCCACACGGCGTGCGCGTCCTCGCCCTGCAGCGCGCCCTTGTAGCTGACCCGGCTGCGGCAGTT
>JASHOI010000246.1 GCA_030041195.1 Streptosporangiaceae bacterium
CGGGCGGTGCGGCTGCGCGCGGCCGCCGACTCACCGTTCGAGCGGGCGCGCAAGGAACTGTTCGAGGAGGGCATCTCCAGCTCGCGGATGTACCTGGACCCGCAGCGCCCCGGCGTCGAGGACCTGATCGACTCGATCACGGCCGGCCTGCGCAGCGCCTGCACCTACGCGGGCGCCAGCGACTTGGACGAACTGCACCAGCGTTCGGTCGTAGGCGTGCAGGGCGCCGCCGGCTACACCGAAGGCATGCCCCTCCCCTCCGGCTGGTAGCCCGGCGCCAGGGCCTCGTCGATGTACCTTTAGGCCGAAGTTACGGCTGATTCGGTAGGTGGTTGTGGCGCTGCCCTGCTGTTTTGGCAGAGTTTCTGGGGTGTGTTCTGGCTACTTCAAGGTCAGCGGTATCGGGACGCCGATGAGGCGGAAAGCCTCCCGCTGGGCGCTGGTCGGCTCGGCCAGCATCGGCACGGTGGCGCGGGTGGCGGTGAACTGGACCTGGTTGCGGGTCAGGGTGGCCAGGTGCTCGAGCAGGCCGCGGAAGCTGCGGTAGGGCTGCCCGGCCGGGTCGTGCTGGTATGAGGCTTTGGCTTGCGCCGCGGCGGAGCGGCGGGCGGGGGCGACGGGGTTGTGCCGTTCGGGTGGCTGCTCGTCGGTGAAGGTCAGCGGTGCCCACGCGCGGCGCAGGTGCCAGGTCAGGTAGCAGCCGAGCATGCAGATCAGCACGTGGGCCTTGACGCGTTCTTCAAGCCAGTGGAACACCGGCCGCAGGCCCAGGTCGTCGGCCTTGATGTGGCGGAAGTCCCGCTCGACGTATTTGAGGTTCTTGTAGGCGGCGACCACGCCGGGGGCGTTCAGCTCGGCGGCGAGGATGGGGGTGCGCAGCACGTAGAACCCGTCCAGCGCGGCCTCGGCGTCGATCTGCTCTTGCCGGCGGGTGACGGTGAGACTGTCATCGGTGATGGTGACGGCGAAGTGCTTGGCGGTCTTGTATTTGCTGATCACCTTGCCCACCTCGACGCCGATCGGCCCGGCGCCAGCCAGTTTCCGGGCCTGGACCCGGGCGGTGAGGGGGCCCAGCAGCTTCTCGGTGGCGGCGAGCAGGTCTTCGCGCTTGCGGGCACGTTCGGCGGCCAGCACCGGGTTGCGGCAGGCGATCAGCCGCTCGCCGGGGAAGTCTGGCGAGGTGATCTCGGCCAGGTCCTGCTGATCGAACAAGGACAGCTGCAGCGGGCCGCCGTCGGCCATCAGCTTTTTGATGGCCGGGGCGCGCAGCGCGGTGATCCACCCATACGGGTCGTCCCGCGGCGTCCCGTCCCCGTGCTGGTTCACCGCAGCGATCCGGGCGGAGGTGATCATGCCGCGGTCGCCGACCATGACCATCTTGGCGAGCGCGAACTTGTCCCGCACCACGTCGACGATCTCGGTGAACGCGGCGGGGTCGCCGCTGTTGCCCGGCAGCACCCGGACCGCGACCGGGCGGCCCGCCGGGTCGGTGAGCAGCCCGTACTCGATCTGCAGTTTCCCTTTCTTGCCGTCGCGGGAGTACCCGCGCGCTGACAGCGGGCATTGCCGGCCTTCCATCCACGAGCTGGACAGGTCGAACAGCGCCATCCGCGCCGGGTTGGCCGCCGGGGCCAGATGCCGGGCCGCCAGGGCGGCCTCGATGGCGTCCTGGCGGCCGGCCAGCCAGTCCATCGCCGCGTAAATGTCATCGGTGCTGGCGCCCGCCACCTCCAGGTCAGGGCCCAGGGTGGTGTCAGCCCACCAGGTCAGGGTGGACAGCTTCGAGCCGGGCCGCACCACCCGGGAGATGACCAGCGCCAGCGCCAGGTCCCGCTGCGGCCCCGCCGGGCCGAGCAGCGCCGGCAGGCCCAGCTTGGCGGCCATGGCGTGCACGGCCGCGACATGGCCGTGCGGCAGCGACCCGGTGATCGTCACCGCCGCGGCGGCCGGGACAAGCGCGGTGCCCTTCAGCGCCGCCTCGATCGCCTCGACCGCCTGCTCCGGGAGCCCGGACAGGTTCGCCAGCGTCTCGTGCCGCACCTTGCCGCCGTCGCGGTAGGTACGCCGCAGGTACGCCGACTCATAGTCGCGGCGGCGTCCCTGCCTGTCGGTGTAGCCGCTGCGGATCCTGGCCACGTGCATCGCCGCTGCCTGCGCTGCCATGATCCGATGATATCGGTGAATCCGATCTGACGCAGCCAGAATCACAAGATTTTCCTGGCTACAGGATATGGCACGCGGGCAGCCATTACCCAGGTCAGGACAGCAATCTCTACGGAGAGTTACGGCAACTTCGGGCTAAACCGAGCGGCGCGCCTGGCAGACCGGCCCCGGACGCCCCGCCGCGCGGCCGGCGCAGTGCCGTCGCCGACCTTGGCCGCCGCCCCCGCGCCGACCCACCGATGTTGTGCCGAGCTGCCCCGGGGCGTTGCGTAACGGCCAGTTAACAGAGTGTGATCAAGGCAACACTCGGGTATCCACCGGACACGCCGGCTCAGCAATCGGGTTGCGGTACGGTCGGCAGCACCGTTAAGTAGTCTTCCGGGCAGCGATTTCGCGTGCGGCCAACGACGGCACGACGGCCCTGAGACCAAGGGAGAGGTGCGGGGCGATGGTGCCGCAGGCGAGCAGGCTTCGAGACGTCCGCTACGACATCCGCGGACCGGTGCTGCGCCGGGCGCGGCAGCTTGAGGCCGACGGGCACGAGATCCTCAAGCTGAACCTGGGCAACCCGGCGCCGTTCGGCCTCAACGCGCCCGAGTCCGTGCTCCGCGACGTGGTGCTCAACCTCCGCGACGCCCAGGGATACAGCGATGCCAGGGGGGTCTACCCGGCGCGGCTGGCCGTGGCCGAGTCGTTCGGGCGCAACGGCGTCGCCGGGGTCGGCCCGGACGACGTGTTCCTGGGCAACGGGGTGTCCGAGCTGATCGTGATGGCGCTGCAGGGACTGCTGGACACCGGCGACGAGGTGCTGATCCCGAGCCCCGACTACCCGCTGTGGACCGGCGCGGTCGGGCTGTGCGGCGGCCGCGCCGTGCACTACCGCTGCGATGAGCAGGAGGGCTGGGAGCCGGATCTCGGCCACGTCGCCGAGCAGATCAGCCCGCGGACCCGGGCGCTGGTGATCATCAACCCGAACAACCCCACCGGGGCCGTGTACTCCAGGCAGACCCTGCTCGGGCTGCTGGACCTGGCCAGGCGGCACCGGCTGCTGGTGCTCACCGACGAGATCTACGACCAGATCCTGTACGAGGACGCGGTGCACGAGTGCGCGGCCGCGCTCGCCCCCGACCTGCTGGTGCTGACCCTCGGCGGGCTGTCGAAGACCTACCGGCTGGCCGGGTTCCGGTCCGGGTGGCTGGTCGTCACCGGGCCGCGGGCCGAGGCCGCCGAGTACCTGGAGGGCCTGGAACTGCTGGCCAACATGCGGTTGTGCCCCAACGTCCCCGCGCAGCACGCGATCGTGCCCGCGCTGACCGGGCGCAGCAGCATCGCGCCGCTGCTGCAGCCCGGCGGGCGGCTGCGCGAGCAGCGTGATCACGCCTGGGCGGCGATGAACGCGATCCCGGGCGTTGACTGCGTCAAGCCCGCCGGGGCGCTCTACCTGTTCCCACGGCTCGACCCGGACGTGCACAAGATCGCCGACGACGAGCGGATGGTCATCGATCTGCTGGAGCAGCAGTACCTGCTGCTGTCCCACGGCACCGGCTTCAACCTGCCCACCGCCGACCACCTGCGGCTGGTGTTCCTGGCCCCGGTCGAGGTGCTCGACGACGCCATCGGGCGGCTGGACCGGTTCCTGGCCGACTACCACCAGTAGGCCCGCGGCCCGGGCGGGCCGCAGCGCTTGCGGGCGGGGCTCAGCGCTTGCGGGCGGGCTCAGCGCTTGCGGGCGGGGTGCGGGGGCG